>JAGWWW010000079.1 GCA_018970205.1 Actinomycetales bacterium | reverse complement strand
GAGTTCGTCCACTGGCTGCTCAACCTCGACGTCACCGCGTGGCGGTCCTGATGAATATCACCGCTGAACTCTCGCCCGTCGGTCAGCTGCACGTCGGCGCCGGCACAACCTTCGGTCCGCTCACGGTATTCCCCGTGTGGACCAGCGCACCCGGCGCGCGCGGTTTCACCACCGCGCGCGGCCAGGACATCCAGGTCAGCGAGCTCGATGAGCCGACCGTGCCGCAGTTGCTCGTGTGGCACAACCTCGACACCGACCTGCTGCTGCTCGAGGGCACGCTGCTTGTCGGCGGGTGGCAGACCCGCGCCGCCGAGCGCGACATCGTCATCCCGCGCGGGGAGCGCGTGGTCACCCCGGTGCGCTGCGTCGAGCGCGGCCGCTGGGGCGGCGGCTCCGGCCACGGCGTCGACGGCATCGCGCCGCTGAGCGTGCGTGCTGCGCTGCGCGGCGGCGCGGCTCGCCGTGAGCGGGCCGACCAAAGTGAAGTGTGGGAGCGAGTCACGCGCCTCGAGCGTACCTACGGTGCCCACGCCACCAGCTCCCTGCACTCGCTCATGACCGAGAGCATCGGAGCGCCGCTGCACGACTCGCGCGGGCGCAACCGCGACCGCGTCCCCATGCGCGGCGCCGGGTTCGTCGACGAGTTGCTGCTCGAGGAACTGCAGCGCTATGCGGCCTCGCCGCTACCCGGGCAGCGCGGCGTCATCATCGGCGTCGGCGGCTCACCGGTCTCGCTGGAGCTGTTCGGCAGCGTCGGCGCCTGCAAAGCCGAGTTGCCCGCGCTTCTCACCGCCGCGTTCATCGACGCCGGCACCGTCAACTCCTACGCGCCCACGCGCGGCGCGGCGGCCCGCTCCTTCGCGGAGCAGTGCCAGAGGCTGATGAGCCTGGAGACGCTCACCTGGCTCCCGGCGGCTGAGGGCGCCCGCGACACCGAGACCGCGCGCACCACCGCGTACGACCTCGACATCCGCGCCATCCGCCGCGGCGCGACCGGGTCGGTGCTGCACGCGAGTGCGATGAATATGCGCCACGAACTCGCCTTGGCCTTGTGACGGCCACGACGCCGGGGTCGGTCGTCCGCGCGACCGGCCCCGAGCAAGCCGGGGCGGCGGCTCCGGATGCACCAGCCGCCGGGGTAACTAACTTGACAAGTTTCCTAAAGGTGGGGGGACCGATTCAGACCGACGCCACCCGCTGAGCAACACGCGCACCACCAATCAACACAACTCCAACCCAAGAAGGGATGGTGATGGCCATGTGGGCCACCACCCAAACCGGTTTCATCAGCGCCGTCGCACACCGCGACGACGCCACCTTGCTCATGGTCCGGGCCCGCGACGCGCAGAGCCTGCGCCCGCTGGTCGAGCAGACCGGCGCCGCCATCATGGCGACGCCGAATGCGGACTACCCCTACCGCGTCACCGTCACGCGCCAGCAGTTCGCTGACGCGATGGTGGCCGCGGTCCTGCAGATCGACTACTCGAACTTCAAGTCGCGTGTTCACACCACCCGCGGCCACGAGTTCGCCCACACGCTGACCCGCGTGTGGGAGGTAATGCACGACGTTGAAGACGACAACGCCCGCGCCGCGGGCGAGGAAGGCGGTCGCCGATGAGCCACCCAGGACACGTCCCCATGACCCGGTACGCATGTGCAGCGCAGGACCCCGCACCCGCTGTGGAGGAACTGCTCGGCATGAACGCGAGGTCCATGCTTCTGGCCGAGATCTTCGACGCCCTCCAGCAGCGCTGGTCGCAGCGTTGCCTCGGCCGGATGCTTCTGACCGACCCGCGGTTCGCGCGCGTGGGCCCGAACCGCTACGTGCTGCGCACCGACGGGGTCATTGAGTACCGCGGCCTGGCGCAGGAGATGCGCGCCATCCTCAGGCATGAGGGCGTTATGCAGGTCAAGGACCTCGCAGCCCAGCTCAGTGCCGCGTTCGGCGTTCCTGAAGAGGACGTGCGCCGCGCGGCGTACCAACGCCCGTTCGCCTGCGCCGAGGGTGCAGTCCGGCTCATGCCGAGCGACTGCGCGCCCCCGCTGTGGATCTTGCATCCGAGCGAGCAGCAGTCGGTCGTGCAGGTCAAGGGCGGCTTCACGATTGACATCTACATCAAACCGGACGACGTCGGCCCGTACGCGATCGAGGTGCCCTCAGTCGTCGCCTCAGTGCTGCAACTCGGGGAGGAGACCCCCGCCGGCGTGCCCGTGGTCGCGACTCACGGCTGCGGCGCCGACGCCGAGCTCGAATTCTTCTGGGACGGTGACACCACCTGGATGCAGCTGCCCGCCTCGTTCACTGATGCCAACCCGCTGACGGTGGACGCCGTGGTGCGGCTTCACCTGCACGGTCTGGTCGGCCGCATCCGAGCTGTGTCGCTGCACTTGCTGCCCGCTGAGGTGGCAGTCGAGCAGCACCTGCTGCACCAGCGCGTCGCATCCGAGCCGGTTGAACGCGCCGGCTACAGCGACCACCTCCGCGAGTTGGTCGAGACCGCGCAGGCCAATTGCGCGCCTAACCGCACCAACGCCACTTTAGAGACGATGCGCCTTGCTGTGGAGGCGCTGCTGCTGCAATCGCGCGCGCAGGTGCTCGCCACCGTGAACGACGGTGGCAGCGCCGACACATCCGGCGCCCGCCCGCGGCGCTCGCGAGGTTCACAGCCGGGGTACGGCCGCATCACCATCGCCGTCGAAGGGGGCGCCGGGGTTTTCGACCCCTACGTCCGCTGGCAGTGGCGCGAATCCGGTGAGCTGCAGTTGGAGTTCGCCGTCCCCACCGACCCGGTCCGCGAGGCCTCGCAGGTCGGGGTGCTCATCGAGAAGATGGCGTTTGCGCGCATGCAGGAAGGCCCGCTGTTCCGCTACGGCCGCATCATGCGGCCCGGGGAGGCCGACCTCGTCGCCATGTCGCTGCTCATCATGCGCGTGTTGCGCGATGTGGTGAAGATCAACC
>JAGWWW010000004.1 GCA_018970205.1 Actinomycetales bacterium | reverse complement strand
CACCACCGGCACTGGCGATGATGATGGCCGCCACCTTCTCCATCGGGCCGCCGACGCACTCACGGGAATCGGCCTCAGTCCAGCGGCCGCCCATCGCCTGGGCCACCTCGGCTTCCGCACGCCACCACAGCGGCTCGGTGTCAACGAGCAGCCCGTCCATGTCGAAGGCCACGGCGTCGAACGGCAGGCTGGTGCGGGGCCGTGGCAGCGACGCATGGGTGGTCATGGCGGTGCACGCTACTTCACGCCTAGGCTGCGGGCGTGACCGATGAGGGCCGGTGGCCGCACGTCCAACACCCGATCGTGCTGCTGGCCTTCTCCGGGTGGAGTGACGCGGCAGACGCCGCGACTGAGGCGCTGGACCACATCGCGCTGAGTTCGCAGGCGCGCGATGCGCTGGAGATCGACCTCGAGGACTTCATGGATTTCCAGGCCAGCCGCCCTCACACCGTCCTGGACGCGAGCGGCGCCCGTCACATCGAGTGGCCGACCATCCGGGTGCGCCACGGCCGGGTTGGTGAGACAGACATCGTGCTCATCGACGCCGACGAGCCGAACCTTCGCTGGCGGACACTGGCCTCGGACCTCGCCGAACAGGTCGCCGCCCTGCAGCCGAGGGCGGTGGTGTTCCTCGGGGCCCTGCTGGCGGATGTGCCGCATTCGCGGCCCACGCCCGTCACCTGCACCAGCGTGGACCCCGAGGTGCAGGCGCGCTGCGAGATCGCACCCAGCACGTACGAGGGCCCGACAGGCATCGTCGGGGTGCTCTCAGTCACGTGCGCCGAGCTCGGCCTTCCCGTGACGTCGCTGTGGGCGGCGGTGCCGCATTACGTTGCGCAGAGCCCGTGCCCGCCCGCGGTCCTCGGACTCTTGTCCGCGGTCGAGGACGTAGTCAGCATGTCATTGCCCCAGGGCGACTACCCCGACCAGTCGCGCGCGTGGGTGCGTCGCTGCGATGAGCTCGCGGCCGACGATGAGGACCTGCGCTCCTACATCGAGGCGCTGCAGGAGCAGTACGACGCGGAGGAGCTGCCGCAGACCACCGGTGAGGCCATCGCCCGTGAGTTCGAGCGGTACCTGCGCCGGCGCGCCACGGAGGACTAGTCCTGGTCACCGCTCGGTGCAGCGCCGCGCAGGGGCTGCGACGGGCAGGCGCGCGTCACTGCATCGAGCGGAGCAATTCAACGCTCGCCTGAGTGAACTCGGGCACGTCCGCGGCGGCCCGGTCGCCCTGCAGCAGCGGCACCAGCGCCGTCGCCACTTCCTTGCCGTACTCCACGCCCCACTGGTCGAATGAGTTGATGCCCCAGATCACGCCCTCGACGAAGGTGGCGTGCTCGTACAAGGCGATCAGCGCCCCGAGTGCGTGCGCCGTGAGCATCGGGGCGCTGATGAGCGTGCACGGCCGGTTGCCCGGCATCACTTTGTGAGCGATCAGGTCCGCAGCCACGCCGGCCTCAGCCAACTCCGTGGCCGACCGCCCCAGTGCCATGACCTGTGCCTGTGCGAGCGCGTTGGCGAGCAGTGTGAGGTGTTGCCCGGCGGCGTCGTGGCGTGAACGGGCGAAGACGATGACGTCGCAGGCCACTGCCTGCGTGCCCTGATGTATCAACTGGTGGAAGGAGTGCTGCCCGTTGGTGCCGGGCTCCCCCCACAGGATGGGCGCCGTCTGCACCGTGACCGGTGTGCCGTCGAGCCCGACTGACTTGCCGTTGCTCTCCATGGTCAACTGCTGCAAGTACGCCGGGAGCCGGTGCAGGTACTGCTCGTACGGCAGCACTGCGCGGGTGGGGATGTCCAGGAAGTCGCGGTTCCAGACTCCGAGCAGGCCCATGAGCACGGGCAGGTTCTCCCCCGAAGGTGCGGCGAGGAAGTGCTCGTCCATCGCGCGCATGCCAGCGAGCAGTTCCTCGAAGGTGTCGACGCCCACCGCCAACATCACCGACAACCCGATGGCGGACGCCACGGAGTACCGGCCTCCGACCCAGTCCCAGAAACCGAAAACCCGCTCAGGAAGCACGCCGAAGTCGGACGCGAGGCCGACGGCGGTCGACAGCGCCACGAGGTGCTGGCCGACATCGGAGGCGGCCGGCAAACCGTCGACCAACCACTGCCGCACGAGCCGGGCATTGGCCATCGTCTCCGCGGTGGTGAACGTCTTCGACGCGATGAGCACCAGCGTGGTCTCTGGGTTCAGCCCCCGCAGGGTCTCGAAGGCGTCGGTCGGGTCGATATTGGAGATGAAGTGCGGGCGCAGCCCGGTCACCTGGTCGCGCAGCGCCTCAGCCACCATGACCGGGCCGAGGTCGCTGCCGCCGATGCCGATGTTGACCACGTCCGTGAACTGCGCGCCGGTACACCCCCGGGCGGCACCGCTGAGCACCGCATCGGTGAACGTCGCCATGGCGGCCCGTGTCGCACTGGCGAGGGCCACGCAGTCGACTCCGTCGACGATGACGTGCTTCCCTGGTGCCGCGCGTAGGGCCGTGTGCAACACCGCGCGCTTCTCGGTGGCGTTGATCCTCTCCCCTGTGAACATCGCCTCGACCCGCTGATGCAGCCCGCATGCGCGCGCCAACTCGAGCAGACCCGCCAGGACCTCGGCGCTGACTCGTTGGCGCGACCAGTCCAGGTGCAGCCCGGCCCCGGATGCGACGGTGCGGCCGCGACCGGGGTCGGCGGCAATGTCTCGCATGTGAGTCCTGCGGACTTGCTGGGCAGCCTGCTCGAGGGTGTGCCACTGCGGGGTGTCGGTCACTTTGCCCATCACATCGCTGCCATTCCACGTCGGCGGGGTGCAACGCGCCCGTCGCGGCGGCTTGTGATGGCCGGCTTCGGCGTCGCACTGGGTACGCTGACAAGCCTAGATGGAGGCCGCGCGCGAGCCCGTGACACAGCGAGTGCGCACGGCGGGGCGCGCACAAGGAGCTGGTCATGACAGGTACGGGTGTGAAGCCGGGAATCTCGATGGTGGGCGCCGGCCGCATGGGGGCTGGTCTGGTTCGGCGGATGTTGCGCGCGGGCTTGCGCGTGTGCGTGACCGATGTTGATCAGGCGGCGGTGGCGAGTCTGGTCGCGGAAGGTGCCGTCGGCTACCCGTCGCTGGCCGCCATGGTCGCGGATGAATCGGCCCCGCGGGCAATCTGGGTGATGGTCCCGGCCGGCCCCGTTACGGCCGCCGTGATGTCCGAGCTGCTCACCGCCACCCGTGCCGGTGACATCGTCATCGACGGCGGGAACTCCCGCTACACCGAGGCCATCAGCCGCCATGCTCAGTTCGCCGAGCGTGGCGTGGCGTTCCTCGATGTGGGCACCTCCGGCGGCGTCTGGGGGGACCGGCGCGGGTTCTGCTTGATGGTCGGCGGCGATGCCGACGCCGTCGCGAGTCTGGAACCGGTGTGGGACGCACTCGCCCCCGGGGTGCAGGCTGCCGAGCGCACCGCGGACGGCGGCCTGGTGTCGCCGGCTGAGCGCGGCTGGCTCCATTGCGGGCCAGCCGGTGCCGGCCACTTCGTGAAGATGGTGCACAACGGCATCGAGTACGGGGCCATGGCGGCGTACGCCGAGGGCCTGAACATCCTGGCCAACGCCGACGCTGGCACTCGCACCCGTAGCGGCGACGCCGAGACCGCGCCGCTGGAGCGGCCTGAGCACTACATGTACGACTTTGACCTCGCCGCGATCACCGAGGTGTGGCGCCGCGGCAGCGTCGTGGCCTCCTGGCTGTTGGACCTGACTGCCGCTGCCTTGCGCGAGGACCCGAGCCTGGCTGGGTACCAAGGTCGCGTCAGCGACTCCGGCGAGGGCCGGTGGACCATCGATGCGGCCGTCGATGTCGGCGTGCCGGCGCCGGTGCTCTCGTCGGCGCTGTTCTCGCGGTTCGCGTCACGGGGCAATGACGAGACCGCGAACAAGCTCCTCAGCGCGATGCGGCGGGCATTCGGCGGCCATCTGGAGAAGCCGACGCAGTAGGGCGGAACGCACCGCGACTGTTCGGACACGGCGCGCACCGTGGCGATGCCCATGTCGTCAGCAGGCATGGCCGCAGCCGGCTCAAGTGGGGCTGACCCGCCGGCCGACAGGAACCCTGCGGGTCAGAGAAGCACGCCGAGCAGCGCGTCTGCCACGGCCCGCAGTGTGGCGCCGTCGGTCACGCCGCCCTCGGTTGTGGCGCCGGCACAGCAGGAGTCCAGCAGTGCCAGCGCCGCCGGGGTGTCGAGGTCGTTGCGCAGCGCGGCCCGGACCTCGTCGAGCACGTCCGTGGCGGGTGCGTCCGCGTGGGCTCGCCACACCTGCAGCCTCGCCTCGCCCCGGGCAAGCAGTGCCTCATCCCACTCGCGGTCCTGTGAGTAGTGATGCTCGGCCAACGCCAGCCGTACTGCGGCGAGGTCGACCCCGCGCTGCCGCAGTTGGGAGACCAGCACCAGGTTGCCCAGGCTCTTGCTCATCTTCTCGCCCTGATAGCCGATGAGCCCGGTGTGCATGAACGCATCGGCCAGCGGCCGGCCGGTCAGCGCCAGGACCTGCGCGTTGCACATGTCGTGGTGAGGGAACAACAGGTCGCGTCCACCGCCCTGCACGCTGATGGGCGCGTGCAGGTGTCGCAACGCGATGGCCACACACTCGATGTGCCAGCCCGGGCGCCCTGGCCCGAGCGCCCCCGGCCACGCCGGCTCACCCTCGCGTTCCGTGCGCCACAGCAGGCTGTCCAACGGGTCGCGCTTGCCGGGTCGCGCTGGGTCCCCGCCGCGTTGGGCGAACACCGTCTCCATGGCCGGGCGGTCCCAGCCGCAGACCTGCCCGACGGCGGCGGAGTGGAAGTAGGTGTCGCCGTCGACTGTGTAGGCATGCGCCGGCGGCAGTTGGCCGATCAAGGACACCACATCCGGGATGGACTCCACGGCGGACTCGTAGTGCGAGGGCGGCAGGACGCGCAGCGCGTGCATGTCGGTGCGGAACAACTCGGTCTCGCGCTCGGCGATGTCCCGCCAGTCCTGGCCTGTCAGCGCCGCGCGCTCGAGCAGCGGGTCGTCGATGTCCGTCACGTTCTGAACGAAGTCGACGGTCAGGCCGGCGTCACGCCAGACCCGGTTCAACAAGTCGAAGGTCAGGTAGGTCGCTGCGTGGCCGAGGTGCGTCGCGTCATACGGGGTGATGCCGCAGACGTACATGCTGGCCAACCCGTCTCGGCCCACGGGCAGAGGTTCGCCAGTACGGCTGTCGCGGACGCGGACCGTTCCCGGCGATGCAGGCAGGTCGGGCATGCTCGGCGGGGCCCACGACTTCACGCGCGCACCCTAGAACACCGGCCACGGGATGCATCGGCGCAGCGAGTCCGCGTGCGGCAGGTGGCCATGCTCGAGCAGGCCCTCGATCCGGTCGTGAAGCGCCGCCACCTCGTCGCCGGCGAGCAAGCGGCCCAGAGTGTCGGAGCCGGTCTGTTCGCTCAGCACGTCGCAGCTGCGCCGCAGGAGATCGCGCTCCTCAGCGGTCAGCTCCGCGCCGGCCCACCCCCACAGCACTGTCCTGAGTTTGTCGTGCACGTGGAACGTGAGCCCATTGTCGATGCCCAGGAGCGTGCCGTTCGCGTCGATGATGTGTCCGGCCTTGCGGTCGGCGTTGTTCGTCACGGCGTCGAACAGCGCAAGACGGCGCAAGCCCGGTAGGTCACGGTGGACCAGAGCGACCTCGTCGCCTTCCTCGTCCTCGCCGACGAACGCCGTCAGCACATCGGCTCCCACCTGCGGCAGAGGTACGACGTCGACGACTTCGGTCTGGCCGTCGTGTTCGATGAACTCCTGCACCGAACCGGGGCCGAACTCCGAGACGTCCCGCCAGACTGTCAACGGCACACAGTCCCAGCCGGCGGCGGCGCTGAGCTCATACGCGGCGACTTCCCGCGCAGGAAGAGTGCTGGCATCGAAGTCGTGCAGTGGCCGCATCCCGGAGACCGGCTTGAAGACCGCTGCCAGCGCGGAGTCGCCGTCACGGCAGGTGACGAGCAGCGTCGCATTCGAGGCGTCGGCGAATCGACCGCGCACAGTCATCTCGCCCGCCGCGAGCAGTGCGGCGCGGTCGCTCATCGGGAGGTCACCGCAGCCGGTGGTAGCCGTTGGCTCGCGGGCAGATGTGACCGGACGGGTGCACCGGCTGCTCGCACAGCGGGCAGGTGCGCCGGCCGGCGGCGACGACAGCGAGTGTGCGGCGGACGAACTCCTGGGCGTGCGGCACATCGAGGTGGATGCGCACGCTCACCGACGGCTCGTCCTCAGAAGCGTCGTCGGTTGTCTCCGCGTCTTGGTCGTCATCGTCTCCGCGCGACCACGCTTGGATGACGGCGCGGCGCTGCTGCGGGTCCCACATCAGGCTCAGACGCATGACCCGGAATTCCTCGGCTAACGGCATGTCGAGCGGGCCGTTGTCCGGGGTCGCAGGCGGCTCCGGCGCGCCGGTGGCGGTCTCTTCTTCGAGCAGGTCGCCCAGACGAAGCGCCAGCAGCCGTGCCTGTTCCTTCTCGAAGAGCATCGAGATCACGGCGTTGCCTTTGCGCACCTGAAGATAGAAGGCGCGCTCCCCCGGCCCGCCGACAGTGCCGACGACGCAGCGGTCCGGTTCGCTGAACTCGTGAAGCAGCATGCTCATCCGCGGCCACCGCCGACTTGGCCCGTGGTGCGCTCCCCGGCGACGCGTGCGAGGTGCGCCAGGTCTCCGGCACGGGTGTTGGACGCCACGAGATACGAGCCGTTCGGCCCGCGCGCGATGATGGTGATGCTGCCCGGGTCGGCGTGGATGCGCTGGAAGCTGTCCAGGTGCAGCCCGAGCGCGTCGGCGACGATGGCCTTAATGACGTCGCCGTGCGTCACCGCGGCCCAGACCGCAGACTCGCCGCCGGCCGCGGTCGCCCGTTGGTGACCGCGCTCGATCGCGGCGATCGCGCGCTGCGACATCGAGCGCATGGACTCCCCTTCGGGGAAGGTCACTGCTGAGGGCCGGTGCTGAACCTGCGACCACAGCGGGGCTCTGGCCAGAACGCGCAGTTTCTTTCCCGTCCAGCTGCCGTAGTCGCACTCGATGAGCCCGGTTTCGGCGCGCAGCGGTGCAGCCGACCCCGCCGCGGCGCGAAGCAGCCGCGCGGTCTCGCGCGTGCGCTCCAGCGGGCTCATGGCCACGTGAGTCAAGGGCAGCCCTGCCAGCCGCTGCCCGGCTTGCTCCGCCTGCTCCCGGCCGCGCGGTGTCAGGCCGACGCCGGGTGTGCGCCCGGCGAGCACGCCGGACTTGTTCGCGGGCGTCTCGCCGTGGCGGACCAGCAGGACGATTGGCATGGCTTCAGGCTAGGCGTGTGGCGCTATTTCGGCGCGATGGCGCCGTTGGTCACGAGGAGCAGCACCGTGGCGCCGAGCAAGATGCGGTAGCCGGCGAACATCGCGGTGGAATGAGTGACGAGCCACTTCAGCAGCCAGGCGATGGATGCGTAGCCGACGATGAACGCGATGACCGTGGCGAGCAGGGTCGGGCCCCACGCAACCGCGCCGGAACCGCCGGCGGACACGGCTTCCAGGCCACCGGACAACACGACCGCGGGGATGCTCAGCAGGAATGAGTACCGCGCAGCGGCCTCTCGCGAGAAGCCCATCGCTCGCCCGGCGGTGATAGTCGCGCCGGACCGGGAGACGCCGGGGATGAGCGCCAGCGCCTGGGCCAGCCCGAAGAACATGGCGCTGCGCAGGTTGAGGTCGGACACGGCCTTGGTCTGCGGGAATGCCTTGTCGCAGGCCCACATCAGCGCGCCGAGGAAGATGAGCGTGGCGCCGATCAGTCGTAGGTCGCGGGCACTGGTCTCGATGTGGTCTTTGAACGCCAATCCGAACACGCTGATGGGGATGGTGCCGGCGATGATGAACCAGCCCATGCGCGAGTCGGCCCGGCTCGACTCAGACCGCCGGCGCAGCACCACCGTGGCGAACCATGCGCCCAGGATGCGCACGAGGTCACGCCAGAAGAACAAGACGACGGCGGCCATGGTGCCGAGTTGGATGATGGCGCTGACGGCGGCACCGGGGTCGGACCACCCGGCGAACGCCGGCACCACTCGCAGGTGGGCGGTTGATGAGATGGGCAGGAACTCCGTGAGCCCTTGCACAATTCCCAGGACGGCGGCCTGCAGCCAAGTCAGCGACGCTTCCACGGGCGCAAGCGTGGCAGCCTTGGCGGCGAAGGAGTCGCAAGCGAGCGTGGACACTCCGCATCGGCGTCGCTATCGCCTAGGGTCGCCCCATGCGAGTCAGCAGCCTGGGGCGCAGCGGATTGCGAATCAGTGATGTTGCACTGGGCACATTGACGTGGGGTCGAGACACCGATGAGCACGAGGCCGTCGAGCAGCTTGAGTTGTACCTTGCCGCCGGGGGCAATGTGTTGGACACCTCGGATGCCTACGGCGGCGGTGCCGCGCACGAGATCGTCGGGCATCTGTTGCACTCCCTCGCGGCTGATGATGTCGTCGTGGTCAGCCGTTCCGGCGGCAGCACAACCCCCGGTCGCGCATTCGACCACAGCCTGCGTCACCTGCGGTCCAGCCTGGACGCAACCCTCACCCGGTTGGGCCGCGAGGCGGTGGACGTCTGGCTCGTGCACGGCCGTGACCCGCACACGCCATTGGACGAGGTCTGCACCGCCATGGCTGAGGCGGTGCGAAGCGGCAAGGCCGCATACGTGGGGCTGGCGGAGTGGCCGCCTGCCTGGACCGCCGCCGCACACCGATTCCTGCACGACGCTCTAGGCACGAGCATGACGGCCGTCCAAGTGGAATATTCGCTGGTGCAACGTGGGGCTGAGCACGACCTGCTGGACTACACGTCTGTCTGCGGTCTCGGCGTGCTCGGGTGGGGCGCGCTCGGACGCGGCGTGCTCACTGGCAAGTACCGCAGAGGCACGCCCGCCGACTCCCGCGGGGCGTCAGCCCATCTGCGGGGTTTCGTCGAGACCTACCTGGATTTGCGGTCGCGGCAGGTTGTGGACGCGGTGTGCGCGGCCGCCGACGGTCTCGGTGTCGCGCCGTTGGATGTGGCGCTGGCATGGGCTCGGCAGCAGGCGCGGGTCAGCGCCAGCGTGGTCGGAGCCCGCACCGCCGCGCAGTTGCGCGGCATCCTCGCGGGGTTGGACACGGTGCTGCCGCCGGAGATTGAGGCGGCTCTGGGGGAGGTTTCCGCCGTCCGCCCCGTCTACCCGCAATCGGGGGCCGGGCTGTGAGCGGGCGTCGGGCCGGCGCGCAACCTCGCCCCGCCATGTGGGAGTACCGCACTGTGACGATCTCACGCAACCTCAACCGCGGCGACTACCGACGCGCGCTGACCGAGGAAGCCGAGCGCGGGCAATGGGAGTTGCGGCGTGTGCTGGTGTTCCGAGACGGCACCCGGCGGGTCACGTTTCGCCGGCGCGCTGTCCCGGTGCAGGTCACGCTCGCGCCGAGGTGAGTTGCGTCAAGCGCAGACGCATGCGTCGAGGCGGCGACAGACCAAGCGCCCGAGCCGCGCCACCAAACAGGCGGGAAGGGCGCACTTGGCGCCCAGACAGCTCACGCGGAGGCGAAGAACCGGTTGAGCACCCGCACCCCGAACTGCAACGCATCCACCGGCACGCGCTCGTCGACGCCGTGGAACAGCTGCCAGTAGTCCAACCCCGGGGGTAGTCGAAGCGGTGAGAAGCCGAAGCATCGAATGCCCAGGGTGGAGAAGGCCTTGGCGTCGGTGCCTCCGGAGATCATGTACGGCACCGGCCTGGCACCAGAGTCTTCCGCGCGCAGCGCGGCCGCCATCGCATCCACGGTGGGGCCGTCGAACGACGTCTCCAGCGCGATGTCCTTGATGTCGTAGTGCACCTGCACGGCCTCGCCCACGATGCTCTTTATCTGATCCTCGAACTCCTGCTCGTAGCCGGGCAGCACCCGGCCGTCGATGTACGCCGCACCGTCTTGCGGGATCACGTTGTGCTTGTAGCCGGCAGCGAGCATCGTCGGGTTCGCGGTGTTCTGCAGCGTGGCGCCGACGAGGCTGCCGAGGGTGCCGAGTTTGGCGAACACCTCGTCCATGTCGCTCGGGTCGATGTCGACGCCGTAGGCGTCGGAGAGCTCGGCCAGGAACCGCTGCACCGTCGGCGTGAGGCGGATGGGCCAGGTGTGGCGGCCGACTCTCGTGACCGCCTCGCACAGGGTGGTGACGGCGTTGTCGTCATTGATCATCGAACCGTGGCCGGCGCGGCCGGATGCCGTCAGGCGCAGCCAGCGAATGCCCTTCTCCGCGGTCTGGATCGGATACAGCCGCAGGTCGTCGTTGACCGTGATCGAGAAGCCGCCCACCTCGCCGACGGCCTCAGTGCAGCCTTCGAACAGGTCCGGGCGGTTGGCGACCAGCCAGTGTGCACCGTGCTTGCCCCCGGCCTCCTCGTCGGGTGTGAAGAGAATCTGCAGGGTGCGGCGCGGCCGCTCCCCCGTGCGGCCCCAGTGCCGCAGCAGAGCGAGCAGCATGCCGTCCATGTCCTTCATGTCGACGGCGCCGCGGCCGATGAGCATGCCGTTGTCGTCGATGTCCGCGTCGTAGGGCGCGTGCGACCAGTCGCGCGCGATGGCCGGCACAACGTCGATGTGACCGTGCACGAGCATCGCCGCGGATTGCGGGTCGCTGCCCGGGATGCGCAGCGCCACCGCGCGCCGGGAGTCTGAGGTGGTGGTGATGACCTCGGGCTGCCAGCCGACCTCGCGCAACACCTGCGCGATGTAGTCGGCGACATCGGCCTCACCGACGGTATCGGAGCTCTCGCCCCAGTTCTCGCTGTTGCGGCGGATGAGCTCGGCGACCAGCGTCACAACCTCCGACTCAGCGTCGGCAATCGGGGTCAATGTGTCCATCTCTGCCTCTCATCTAGGAACGTGCTAACAGTCGGGTCACAGCCAACCAGCCTTCCGGAACCGGCGCCAGAGCATCGAACAGGTAAAGAGCAGCGCACCCATGACCACGGCGTACCCGTACCGGCTGTGTAGCTCAGGCATGTGGTCGAAGTTCATGCCGTAGACGCCGGCGACCATGGTGGGGACCGCCGCGATTCCCACCCAGGCCGTGATGCGGCGCATGTCGGCGTTCTGCCGCACTTGGATCTGCGCCAGGTCGGCCTGAAGGACGCCGGTGAGCAGTTCATCAAACCCGTCGACCATGTCCGCCACCCGCTCGACGTGGTCGTCCACATCGCGGAAGAACGGCACCAGCGCAGGGTCGAGGCCGGGCACGTCACCAGTGAAGATCGCGTCGATCGCCTGCCCGAGCGGCTTCACCGCGCGACGGAACTCGATGACCTCGCGCTTGAGAAGGTAGATGTCCTCGGCGTCGCTGGTGGCGTCGTCGCTGAACACGCGGTGCTCGATCTCCGCGATGTCCTGTTCGAGCTCGCCCGCGATGACGACATAGTCGTCCACGATGGTGTCCAGAACCGCGTGCAGGACGGCGTACGGCCCGTGGGCGAGGAATTCCGGGCGTGCCTCGAGCCCTGCCCGCGTGTCCGCGAGTTGGGCGCCGATTCCGTGCCGGACCGTGACTGCGAAGCGGGGCGAGCACACGACAATGACCTCACCGGTCTCGATGCCGCTGGTGGCGTCGTCATAGAACACGGTCTTGAACACGCACACGAGGGTGTCGCCGAGCCGCTCGAGTTTGGGTCGCTGGTGGGCGTGGAGTGCATCCTCCACGCTCAGCGGGTGCAGCCCGAGGACGTGCGCAGCCTCGGCCATCTCCGAGTCGGTCGGCTCCACCAAGCCGAGCCAGAGGAAGCCCCCGTCGTCGACCACACTGCGCCACGCGTGTGCGAGGTCGGACACGTCGTGTCGAATCCCGTGGCGGTACACCGCGAGGTCGCGAATCACGCGCGGCACCCTACGCCTGCGCTGCGCGGCGGCAGCGCGCATCAGGCGCTGGGCGCGTTGCTAGACTCGCCCCACCGCATCCAGCGCCGCTGTTCGTCGTGTTCCTTCATGTGCGCGCCGGGTGCCCACTCGTCCGGGTGGCGGAATAGGCAGACGCGCTAGCTTGAGGTGCTAGAGCCCGCAAGGGTGTGGGGGTTCAAGTCCCCCCTCGGACACAGGAACGGTGGCTGGCGCCACCACGGATAACCCCTCAGACAGCCTCGCGCCCAGAGGTGCGAGCGCGTGCGAGACAACCCGGCAGGAGCGTCGCATGGCGGTGGAGCACCACCGGGCGGTGGAAAGGGTGCGGGCCGCAATTCACAGCGCCGGCCACGATGCTGAGATCAGCTGGTTAAGCGACAGTGCGCGCACCGCTGCCGCTGCCGCTAGCGCGCTCGGCATCGAGGTTGGGCAGATCGCATCCTCGATCGTCTTCACCCGGCCTGCGCCGGATGGCGCCGGCGACGCTGTGTGGCCGGTGCTGGTCATCACCTCCGGTCGTCACCGAGTTGACACCGCCCTAGTGGCTGCCGTGGTCGGCGTGCCCGCGTTGGGCAGAGCCGACGCGGCCTTCGTCCGGATGTGGTCGGGATTCGCCATCGGCGGGGTCGCGCCCGTGGGCTGGAAAGCCGACACCGCTCTGACCGGGCATGAAGCCGAGCCGCCGGCGTTGCAGGTCGTCATCGATGAGGCGCTAGGAGAGCATGCCGATGTCTGGGCTGCCGCCGGGCATCCGCACACGGTGTTTCCCACCACTTTGGTAGCGCTCGCGGCCATGACAGGGGGCACCGTGGCGCGCGTCGGCGATTAGAGCCGCGCGGCTGCACGATCTATGACGTGGTTCCCGCGGCGGAGAGTCGTTGCACGAACTGGTTCCAGGTGTGTTCTGGGTCGTACCCTGCGTGGCGGGCCTTGGATGTGTCCAACACCACTGGTTGCGCCAACTGACGCACGGCGTATCGCGTCGTGCGCGGATGCCCAGATGTCATGAACGACATCGCCTCCGACGTCGAGGCCGTGGCCGTGGCCAACAGAATCGGGATGTGCACGATGCGGGTGGGGAGCCCGAGTGCGGTCAGAGCGGCCTGAACCGCCGCGTCCCGGTCAACCGACTCTGAGTCGGCGATGTTGTACGCCCCAGCGGGCCAGTCCAAGGCGTCGACGACTGCTTGCGCAAGGTTTTTCACGTGGGTGACCGACATGCCGCGCGAGGGGCCCGGCAGCAGTAACAGCGAGCCCCGGCGCGCGGCCGCCAGACGCGGCAGCAGATGCGGGTCGTCGGGGCCGTAGACCGCGCGCGGCCGCAGCACGACCGCGCCCGCGGCGCAGGCCTCGGCATCTGCGACGGACTTCGTGAGCGAATAAGGGTCCCGATGTCCGCCCAGTGGCGAGCCTTCCGGCAGGGGCTGCGCGGTGCGGCCGGCGGCGTACACGCTGGCCGAGGAGATGTGGATGAACCGCAGACCCAGCCCGGAGCACGCTGACAGCAGTGCGCGTGTCCCGCCGATGTTGATGCGTTCGAAGGCCGCACGGTCCCCCGAATCGCCCACCGCCGCCGCCGAGTGGACCACCGCGTCCCCTGGTCGCAGGCCCAATGCAGCCAGTGAGCGCGCAGCGGCTGCCTGCGTCAGCCCGTCGAGGTCAAGTTCCGCGTGGCGCAGAGGTTCCGACGGGCGGCGGCCGAGGGTGGCGACGTCGAGCCCGGCTGAGAGCAGCGCCGCGGCGATGTGCCGGCCGCAGAAGCCGGTCGCGCCAGTGACCGCGACGGCCGTCGTCATGGGCACCCCTGTGCAAAGTTCGGCCCGTGGCCCCGGCACACAAGGCGTGGCGTGTGGGACTCATGCGTTGCATTGCCCCTGACAGTGGTCATGTCTGCGGCTCCGTGGTGGCCGGCTGCTGCGAGGCGCGCACGAGCAGCCGCCGCCAGTGCGGCAGGGCCGCGTACCGCTCGGGCTCGGCCAGAGTCACCCGCGGCGTGAACGGCGCCAGGGCCGTGACTGTGGCTGCCAACTGGTTGCGGGCCAGCCGGCTGCCAGGGCAGACGTGCGAGCCCGCGCCGAATACGAGCATCGACTGACTCGGGTCGGCTGGTGCCGCCAACGACGGCAGCGGCCGTGCCCACCGCGAAGCAGTCCGGGTCATCAGGACCAGCCGGTCGCCGGCGCGGACGTTGATGCTGCCTGCCTCAACGGATACGCGTGCATCCGCGGCTGCCACCCGGGGGATGACGCCTGTGGGGGCGGTGACTCGCAGCATCTCAGCGGCGGTTGTGTCGGGGTCGCGAGCGGCCTCGGCCCAGAGTCCAAGGTCGGCGAGCATCGCCACTGCGCGCGGGATTGACGCGATCGTTGTGGCAATTGCGGCAGTGGCGAAAGCAACGCCGGCCGCGGCGGCCTCGGCAGGCGGCACCCCGGCCGCAGCCAAATCAGCGAGCAGGCCGGGACCGGCGGGCTTCATGAGGTCGGTGACCGCGTTCACATGCGCCTGAGACGCCCGGTCGTCGGCAATCGCGGCTCTGATGGGGTTCATGGCCCGCAGTTGGCCCGCGACCGATTCCGCGCTCGCCTTCAAGATGGGGTCGATCAACTCATCGTCACCGGCTCGGATGCCGAGGATGCTGCGAGCATTCGCAGCAGCGATTCGACGCGCGAGTCGCGTCACGTCGACCTCCTCGCCGCGGGCGAGCCGGCCGGCGGCGGTGTCGAACTGCGGCGACCACTGCCTGGACAGGGCGGCGAGGGCGTCTGCGCTGAGCCGACCGCCGGAGACGCGTCGGACGGTCCGGTCGGTGTCCGCGAACGGCACACCGGAGGTGGCACCGGTGGCGGCGAGCATCTGAGCACCTGTGGTCCCGGCGGCCTGACGGTCCATCGCCACGGTGGTGAGGATCTCGCGCAGCAAGTCCGGGTGATTCACGATGATGGTCCGGCCGAGACGAAGATACGGCCGGCGGGACGCGGCGGACAGCAGCAGGAATGCCACCGGGTGCGAGGCGAAGACCCGGCGGTCGCGGCGCACCGCGCGGCGCTCGGCTGCGGTCACGGCATTCCTACCGACGCAGCATGCGTGGGCGTAGCCGTCGCGGGGTGTGTACACGCCAGTGCGCGAGGCTCAGTCCGAAGTCCAGGCCGCGAGCGGCACGAGGCTGCCATGCGTGCCGGCATCGAGGTCATTGCAGCACCTCGGCCCCGGGTAGTTCCGCGCCGGCAAGGAGCGCGACGACCACAGCCGCGACCGCCGCCCGGTCGGGTTTCATGGAGCGTCCCGACAACGGAATAGGCGCAGCGACGATGTGGTCGGGGCGGTGGTCACCCATCTGTGCCGCGACAGCGCGCAGATCTGCGGCCAACGCCTGGGCCGACACCCCCGGCTCAGGCTCGATCACTGCCACGACCAGCTCGTCCGAGTCAGAGTCAGGCACCCCGATGAGCACCGCAGTGCGCACGCCTGCGATGTGCCAGGCGGGTTCGTACAGACCCGGGTAGATGTTCTCCGCGCGTCGCAGGATCATGTCCTTCGCGCGGCCGTGCATGACCAGTTGCAGGGAATCTGTCAGCGAGCCGAGGTCGCCGGTGTGCACCCAATCCATCGGCGCGGAACCGAGGTAGCGCGAGGCCATCATCGGGCCGCGCACCTCGATGACGCGGTCTGCTGTGATGCGCGCCTCCACACCCGGCAGCAGGTGGCCGAGCAGGTCGCCGGGACGGCTCCCGACCCAGGCCGACTTCTCGTCCGCTTCGACCGCTGCGACCGGCAGCATCTCCGTGAGCGCGTAGACGCCCCATGCCTGCTCGGCGCCGGATGCCCGGAGCCGTTGCAGCAGCGCGTGCGTGACCGGGGCCGAACCGCTGAAGATGCGCGCACCGCGGAAATGCGCGCCGACGTCGAGCAGCGCGCGTAGCTCCGGCGGAGTCAGGTACACCGCATCTGCGGTTGCCGCTTGTGCGCTGCGGCGGCGCACGTTGCGCGATGGCAGCGCGACCCGCGCACCTGCCAGAGTCGCAGGCAAGACCGCGAAGAACGTGCCCGCAAGCACCTCGTCCCCTGCTTGGAAGTCTGCGAGGGCGCCGACCGCGGCGGCCGACGCCGCGATTGAGGACTCCGTGTGGACGACCGAGCGCGGCGCAGTGGTGGTGCCAGAGGTTGGGACGATCACCGCGTCTGAGGCATCCGTGGCGCCGCCGGCGTCACGGTGCGGGCGCGGTGGCAGCTGCAGCCCTCGCAGGCGACGACTCAACCCGGGCACGGCGGGTCCGAGTGCGGCCACCATCCCTTGATCTTGCAATCGCGGTAGGTGCAGGCCCCGCCCGGCTGAGATGCTGCGCAACGGACCTGCCGCGAGAGCCACAGGCGCTGAGGCCCAGAGCAGGCGGACACCAGCGGACTGCAGCCTCGCGCGAGTCACCTCCGGCGCCGCACCGGGTTCGACCAGCACCACCGCGGCTCCGGCGAGTCGTAGTGCGATGAACGCGGCGAACGTCAGCGCACCGGGAAGGCCGAGCAGGGCCACCGGTTCGCCGGCGCCGACCCCAGACGTGGCGAGGTCATCAGCCCAGTGTCGGGCCATCTGCGACAGGCGCCGGCCGCTGACCGCGCGCGGCGCCACGAAAACCGGGTCGTCGCCGAATCGGTCCCACGCGTCGACCACCGAGTGCGCAAGTCCAGAAGGGTTACTCGCGGTCACCGCAGGCGTCCCTGTCGTCGTTGCGGACGCGGCAGTATCACGCCGGCCTGGGCAGGTGCCGATGCCCGCGGCACGGGCGAGGAGCGCATAGGAGTGCGTGCGAATGCATCTGTGCGCTGACAGACGCGCGGCCGTCCCGGCGCAGCATGACTGCACTCTTGCGCTCGCACGCCATCACCGACGCCAGACCATGGTGGTCAGCGAGATACCGCCGCCGAGGCCGATGAGGAGAACCAGGTCGCCCGGGGTGAGGTCGCGCATGGCTTCATCTAGTTGAATGCCGATCGTCGCGGCAGCGAGGTTGCCGTACCGGTCGACGGTGCGCACGAGGCGGTCGGCGGGGATGCCGGTGACCTCAACGAAGTGGTCGAGGTACCCGGTGGTCACCTGATGGACGAGGATGCGCGCGTAGTCGTCGTATGTGGTGCCGGTGTCGCGCAGGGTCCGGCGCAAGATTGCGTCGCCGTTGACCTCGAACGCCTCGCGCAGGGCACGTCCGTCGCCGCGGAAGTAGGTCCACTCCGGCTCGCGCGGGTGTCGTGAGCCGCCGCCGAAGATGCCGCCGACCTGCCAGTGCTCGCTTCTGGCTTCGGCCGTGCGGTAGAGCAGTCCGGCGCCCCTGTTTGAAGGCACGGCGGGGCTGTTCGCTGCTTCACTCGCCTCGTCGCCCTCGCTCGGCGCGCAACCGAGGACCACGGCAGCGCCTGCGTCTCCGAAGGTGAGGCCGGCGAAGTGGTCGACGAGTTCCTCGCGGCTGCGAAGATCCCAGCGGGTGCTCTGTGACGGCGTCTCCCCCACACAGACCACAGCAAGCGATGCGCGGCCGGTCTCGATCATGGCCGCCGCGACGTCGATGCCATTCAAGAAGGAGTTGCAGGCATTGGTCATGTCGAAGCAATGTGCGCTGGTGCCGAGCATCTCCTGCACGGCATGAGCAGTCGCCGGCTCGATCATGTCGCGGCTCGCGGAGGCGAAGATCAAGAGGTCGACTGCTTCCGCGCCGATACCGGCGCTGCGCATCGCGGCGCGGGCGGCGTTCGTGGCGAGGGTCGAGGCGTACTCGTTATCGGCCCGCACCGGTCGCGATTCGATGCCAGTCATCTTGCGCAGGAAGCCGCGCGGCAGGGACACGCCGCCTGCGTCGATGATGCGCTGCCGTACCTCGTTGGTCGTCAGGCGGGCAGATGGGAGGTAGGACCCGGTTCCGAGGAATGTGACGCGCGCCGAAGTGTCGAACCCGATGCCTCGCGCCGCGGGCACATCTGCCTCTGACGGCTGGGGGTGCGACGCGACCGACGTCGGGGTGACCGCCGCTGCTGATGCTGGGCCGTCAGCCGCGGGTTGAGCGTGCGGCAGCCCCGTATGCATTCCGGCATCGTAGACGTGACTGCACGTGCGACCCAACTACGGCGTGCCGGCTCAGACTGGTGCCGACAGCGAGGCTCGGACGAGGTCGAGGGCGTGCGCGGTGGCCACCGACAGCCGCGGGGAGATCAGCGGTTGCGGATCCCCGGCCGCGAGTGCGGCGAAGTGCTCGAGCATCTGCGCGCGCGGGTCGCTCGCAGGCACCAGCCACTCCTGCCTCTCCCCCGCCTGTTCCAGCACCACCGCTGTGCCGTGCTCCGGCTCCGGATGGTGGGAGAACGCCGGTGAGTCCACACGCAACACTCCGTCACTGCCGATGACCTCAAACCAACGCCGCGGCTCGCGGCAGGCGCTGGCCGTGAACGTCACCGTGACGCCGTCGCTGAGTTGCAGCGACGCCTCGAGGTGCATGTCCGCACCGAGGTCGTTGTGAGTGACGGACAGGGTGGTCGCCGATACGGCGTGTGACCCCTCGCGCAGCCACAGCGCCGCGGACACCGGGTAGCACCCGAGGTCGAGCAGCATGCCGCCGCCGTGCGCCGGGTCTGCCCGGTAGTTGCCGGCGAAGTCCGCAGTGTGGGTGAACCCGGTGTTGATGTGGAGAACGTCGCCGAGCACCCCGGCCTCGATCAAGCCGCGTATGAGGGCGAACCGGGGGTGGAACAGGTGCCAGAAGCCCTCAAGGAGCGGTACGCCGGCGGCCAGCGCCGCGTCGTGCATCATCGCCGCCTCAGGCGCATCGAGGCCTAGCGGTTTCTCGCACAGCACCGGCAGCCCGTGTGCCAGGGCCACCATGGTCCACGGCAGATGCAGGTCGTTGCTGAGCGCGTTGTAGACCGCGTCGACCTCACCTGAGGACACCAGGGCCTCGTAGCTTGCGAAAACATGCGGTGCTCCGAGCGCTGCAGCCCGCTGCGGGTCCCGGCTTGCAACCGCCGTCACCTCGATGCTCGGCACCCTGCGCATCTCCTCGCGCATGTGCCGCGCGAAGCCACCCGCGCCGAGGATCCCCAGGCGCAGCGGCCCGGGTCGTCGCTGCGATGCGCGCGCCGGCACGGAGGGTTCCTGCGTCGGCAAGCCGACTTGATCAGCGATTTGCTCAGAGTCCGGCCGGGCTGCGCGCTCGGGGTGTGTCATGACCTTGCCGAGGCCGGGGTCAGCGCCCCGGTGCGGACGTCGTAGATGGCTCCGAGAACGTGCAGGGCGGGCGGGAGCAACGGGTAACTGCGGATGCGCTGCACATCCTGCAGCAGCGCGGTGACCTGGTCAGGGGACGTCCGGAACTCCAGGCTGCGGGTGTCCACGCCGGAGCTGGCGCGGATGCTCGCGTGCAGCGCGTGCTCATCCTGCGCTGACATGCGGCAGTCGGTGTGCGGCATCACCAACACCCGGCTGACGCCGAGCAGGTGCGTGGCCAAGACCAGCGTGCGCAGCACATCATCGGTCACACGCGCCCCGGCGTTGCGCACGATCTTCGCGTCACCGGGGACCATGCCGACGATCCGCAGCGGGTCGATCCGCGAGTCGAAGCAGGTCACAATCGCGAGGCCGCGGTGCGCGTAGCCGTCCATCTGCTCCTGCGCGAACGAAGCGGTGAATGAGGCGTTCGCGGCCAACACGTCCTCGAAGCCGGCTTCGACAGGGCCGCGCGCAATCGTGGTCACACGGGCACGGTAGCCGTTCGTCTAGCGGGCAACTCGCAGACTCGTCGGCGCTGGCGGGCAGAAGACCAGGGCCGCCCCTGCCGAGGCGGATGTTGCACAGCCCGGAGGGCACCATGCGCCGACTGACACGACTTCCCGCAACTGCGCGTGTCGCGCACCGGTGTGAGCCAAGCAACCATCAGTCGGAACAGGCCCAGCCTCAGGCACTACGTGCGTGAGGCTGGCGCAGCGGCGCGGGTATCGACAGCGGGCGTGGGGTGCTGCAACACTGCGCGACCATGTCTACCGCTGCAACTCGGGGCATCGACCCGAAGTTCCTCGCGCTGCCGCTGACAGCCTGCGCCGACGCCGCCGTCGCGGCAGGCACCGCGGCTGGTGCCAGTCACGTCGATGTCCGGGTCATCTCTAACCGGACCGGCATGGTCAGTGCCCGCGACGCGCGGAAGGAGAGCAGTGCCGATGACACCGCCCTGAGCATGGGCGTGCGCGTCATCGTCGACGGGTGCTGGGGGTTCGCCGCAGCGGACACCATCGGCCCGGACACGGCCGCCGCACTGGCTCGCACCGCAGTTGCGCTGGCCCGAGTCAGCCGGCCGCTGGCCACCATCCCCGTGGAACTGGCACCGGAGCCCGCGCACCAGGGCGTGTGGGTAAGTGCCTACGAGATCGACCCCTTCGACATCCCCGAATCCGACCGGCTCGCAGTGTTGACGGAGCGCTCCGCCGCCTTGATGCAAGCCGGGGTGGACCACGTGGACGCCTGGGTGCGGCAGGTGCGCGAGTGCACGTTCTACGCGGACAGCGCCGGCACGAGCGTGACTCAGCAGCGGGTGCGCCTGGAAGCACAGTGGGACGCCACCGCCATCGACCGCGCAACCGGCGCGTTCGAGACCATGTCGACTACCGCCCCACCGGTCGCCCGAGGCTGGGAGTACGTCCTCGGCGGCGGCGCGACCATCGGCGGCGCCCGCCCGTGGGACTGGGAAGCCGAGCTTGCGGAACTGCCCGGGCACGTGCGCGCGAAACTGCACGCCCCCTCGGTGGAGCCCGGCCGCTACACACTCGTGATTCATCCCACGAACCTTTGGCTGACCATCCATGAGTCCATCGGCCATGCAACGGAGCTGGACCGCGCCCTTGGATACGAGGCGAACTACGCCGGCACGTCCTTCGCAACCACCGACAAACTCGGCACCTTCAAGTACGGGTCCGGCCTGATGAACGTCACCGGTGACCGCGAGGCCGTGCACGGGCTCGCCACAGTGGGCTGGGACAGCGAGGGAGTCGCAGCCCAGCGCTGGGACATCGTGCGCGACGGCACCCTGGTCGGCTACCAGCTCGACCGGGCCATGGCGCAGGAGTTCGGCTACCCGCGCTCCAACGGATGCGCCTTCGCCGACTCCGGCGAGCACGTCCCCATCCAGCGCATGCCCAACGTCTCGCTGCAGCCCGCCGCCGCGGGCCCGGCCACGGCCGAGGAGCTCATCGCCGGGGTGGAAGACGGGATCTACGTCGTCGGTGACAAGTCCTGGTCCATCGACATGCAGCGCTACAACTTCCAGTTCACCGGCCAGCGCTTCATGCGCATCCGCAACGGCACGATCACCGGGCAGGTCAAGGATGTGGCCTACCAGAGCCGCACGCCGGACTTCTGGGGCTCGATGGTCGCAGTCGGCGGCCCCGAGACGTACTTGCTCGGCGGAGCGCTGAACTGCGGCAAGGGGCAACCCGGCCAGGTGGCGCCGGTCTCGCATGGGTGCCCCGTGGCCGTCTTCGAGAACATCAACATCCTCAACACCGCAGCGGAGGCCGGAGCATGAGCAGCCTGAGTCCCCAGGAACTCGCCGAGCGAGCGTTGGCCGCCGCCGGCCCGGCAGCGGTGGTCCTCGTCGAGCACACGTCAACCGCCGACTTGCGCTGGGCACGCTCAACATTGACAACCAACGGGGAGCGCAATGGGCTGACCCTCACGGTCATCGCCTTCCATGAGCGCACCGACGGCGTGGGCACCGCCACGCTCAGCGTCACAGGCCCGGACGCAGCCGGCGCGGTTGCGGTGGCTGAGGCTGCGCGGTCTGCTGCCGTTGCCGCGCCGAACGCAACGGACGCCGCCCCCTTGATCCATCCGGAGCAAGCACCGACCGGTCTGGATTGGAGCGAGCCGGCCGCGCTCACCAGCGCCCGTGCGCTGACGGGCCTGACCGGTCGACTCGGCGATGCGCTGCGCGCGGGCAATGCGGACGGGGTTGAGCACTTCGGCTACGCCGAGCACAGCGTGAGCACCACCTGGCTTGCGTCGACCACGGGCGTGCGGCTGCGCTGGGCCCAGCCCAGTGGGCGCATCGAAATGACCGCCAAGTCCCATCAGCGGACTCGGTCCGCCTGGCAGGGCGCAGCGAACGAGGACCTTGACCTGATCGATGTCGGCGCCCTCGACGCAGCCCTGCGCCGCGGCCTGGCCTGGCAGGAACGGCGCATCGACGTCGCGCCTGGCCGGCACGCGGCCATCCTCACCGCGGGGGCGACCGCGGACCTGGCCTGCGACATCTGGTGGTACGCCGCCGCCCGTGACGCAGTCGAGGGTCGTAGCGTCTTCAGCCGCCCCGGAGGTGGGACTCGCATCGGCGACCGGCTCACCGACCGCCGCATCACCCTCGGCACGGACCCCGACGACGCGGGCATGCCCGCCATCCCCTTCGAGGCCACCAGCAACTCGTCTGCGCACACCAGCGTCTTCGACAACGGGATGCGCGCCGGGGCCGCCACTTGGGTCAAGGACGGCGCAGTGGAATCACTGATCGCCCCGCGCGCTGTGGCCGCCGAGCACGGCCTGGCGCCGGTCGCATCTGGGTCCAACCTGATCGTCACTGACGCTGACGGCTCCGGGAGGTTGGAGGACCTGGTTTCGCGCACCGACGAGGCGTTGCTTGTGACCTGTGTCTGGTACAACCGCGTCGTCGACCCGCAAAGCCTTCTCATCACAGGACTCACGCGCGATGGCGTCTACGTCGTTCGCGGTGGGGAGATTGTCGGGTCGGCCGGGAATTTCCGTTTCAACGAGAGCCCGGTCGGGATGTTGGCCCGGGTGCGAGACGCGAGCGAGACAGGCCGCACGCAGCCTCGGGAGATGGCGGACTACGTCCCCCGGGTGGCCGCACCTGCGCTGCTGATCGACGGATTCAACTTCTCCACGGCCAGCGACGCGCTCTGACCCGGGTGGGCGCACGTCCGGGCTTCCGGGTCAACGGTGGGACGGCCGGTGGCGGTGTCATGTGGCGTGCGTCACTCTCGCCCCGGCAGCCGATACAACCCTTCGTGAAATTTGAGACAACCCTTCGTGAAATTTCACCCGACTTTCCGTTGACCACTCTGAGAAATGCCTAATAAAGTCACCCTGTCGGGTCATCCATGGCCCGTCCATCCGTTTAGGTGCACCTAACCCGGATGTCGCTCGCATCAGCGACGCGTCGCTGATGCCCCGCGGATAAAGGGGTCCTCCCGATGATCTATGCACGACGCAAAGCCGTGGCGATTGCCGCCACGGGTGCGATCGCGGCAGTGGTGTTCGCCGGCATGCCGGCGACCGCTGGCGGCCGTGACCGCACCGACGGCCCTGAGGCCGCCGCACCCACCTCGGTCCTCCCGGATCGGCTGAACTCGGCCGTCACCGGTACCTACATCGTTGAGCTCAAGGCCGGTGCCGCGGTTGACGCCGCCGCATCCGCAAGGTCGGCAGCTCGCTCAGAGGCGCTGAAGGCTCAGCAGCCGATCGTCGACCAGGCCAAGAGCCTCGGCGCAACCATCGGTCAGCGCTACGCGGACGTCGTGAACGGCTTCGCCTTCACCGGCACCGGTCGCGTTGCTTCTGCACTGGCTCGCAACTCGGCAGTCGCATCAGTGTCCAAGATTGCTTCATATGCCCCGGACAACTCTGTTGCTGCCGTGCAGGTTGGCGCTGCCTCGGCTTGGGAGAACACCGGCTACACCGGCAAGGGCGTCAAGGTCGCCGTCATCGACTCCGGTATCGACTACTACCACGCCAACTTCGGTGGTTCGGGTCTAGCCGCGTACAACGCTGACGACTCAACCGTCATCGAGCCGGGCACCTTCCCAACCGCCAAGGTTGTGGGCGGTTACGACTTCGTGGGCGACGGCTACGACGCTCGCGATGCGGCCAAGGTTGCTGTTGCTGACCCGGACCCGCGCGACTGCTCCGTTTACGGCGGCGCTGCTGCCTCAGCCGGTGGCCACGGCTCCCACGTCGCCGGTTCTGTCGCCGGTTACGGTGTCAACACCGACGGCACCACCTACCGTGGACCGCTCACCGCTGCTGCCATCGCCGGTCTAAAGATTGGCCCGGGTATGGCTCCGGAAGCATCGCTGCTGGCCTACCGCGTGTTCGGCTGCAACGGCTCGACCGGTGACGACATCATCGTCGCCGCCATCAACCGTGCGGTTGCGGACGGCGCTGGCGTGATCAACATGTCGCTGGGCTCCTCCTTCGGCCGTTCCTCCGGCACCGAGCAGACCGCCATCGCCAACGCCGTCAAGGCTGGTGTGGTTGTGGTTGCCTCGGCTGGTAACTCCGGTCCGAACCCCTACATCACCGGCGCACCGGCCGCTGCCCCTGCGGCGCTCTCGGTTGCCGCGCTGAACAAGAACACCGCGCCTGCCAACGTGGACATCGTTCCCTCGAGCGGCACCAAGGTCGTGACCGCTCCTGCCGGCACCGGTGCAGTGCCCGCTGACGGCCTGACCGTGTACTCCACGAACCTCGCAAACGCAACCAACAAGCTCGGTTGCACCAACGCAACGCTGCAAGACAGCGACGGTAACTCGTTGGTCACCGGCAAACTGGTGGCCATCTCGCGTGGTTCCTGCACCTTCGTGACGAAGGAAGCCGTGGCATACGCCAACGGTGCTGCCGGTGTCATCCTCATCAACAACGCTGCTGGCTCCATCGTGCCGGCGTGGAACGGGCTCTTGCCGGTTCTGGTCGTCACCGGTGCCACCGTTTCTGCGTTGAACGCATCGTTGAACGCGGTGTACGCAATGCACGGCAAGACCGTGACTTTCAGCAAGTACAACTACGGTCTCGTCGCGTCGTTCTCCTCCGGTGGTCCCCGCTACGGTGACGCCGGCTTCAAGCCGGACATCGCTGCGCCGGGTGTGTCCATCCGCTCCACCGCGGTCGGCACCGGTGACGGCTATGCCGACTTCTCCGGCACCTCGATGGCTGCCCCTGTCACAGCGGGTTCAATCGCACTGGTCCGCCAGGCAAAGCCCAGCTGGTCCGCTGTTCAGGTCAAGGCTGCGGTTGTGAACACCGCCTCGCGCGACTCGAACCTGCTCGTGCAGAACACCCGTCTCACGGGTAACGGCATCGTGCAGCCGAAGGCGGCAATCGAGAACGGCGTGCTCATCTACCCGGGCACCGCGACCAAGGACGGCGACACCAGCCTGTCCTTCGGTGTGCGTGAGGACGCCTCGGTGACCACCAACCGCGACATCACCATCGCCAACACCACGGGTTCCTCGCAGACGATCACGTTGTCGTCTACGTTCGAGGGTTCCCCGGCCGGCGCGACGATGACGTTCTCCAAGACCGAGGTCACGCTGGCCGCCGGTCGCGCGACGAACGTCACCGCCACTCTGTCGCTCTCCGCGGACTTCATGAAGGCCCGCGGCGGCGCCTCGACGAGCGTGAACAGCCTGTTCGGTCAGGTCATCGGCACCCGTGCCGACGGCAAGACAGCCACAGTGCCGTTCAGCGCAGTCGCTCTGGCTCGCTCGGCAGTCTCTGTGAAGACCTCGGGCAACACTGTCAACCTCTCCAACAACTCCGCAGTTGCCGGCGCCGCTGACAACTACGAGTGGCTGATGGCCGGCGGCAAGACGGCCGGGGCGGTTGCCGACCTGAAGTCCCTCGGTGCGCAGTACTACCCCGAGTCGGCGCTGGGTCTGCCCGGTGGCGCGAACAAGTTCGTCCTCTTCAACCTGTCCCTCTGGAACCAGATCTACAACCCGGCGGACACCCAGTGGTTCATCGACATCGACACCACCGGTGATGGGGTTGCTGACTTCGAGCTGTTCATGTTCGACTCCGGCTACATGAGCACCGGCTCCTTCAGCGGCCAGGTCGGCACTTACTTGTACTACTACAACGTCGCTTCCGGCACGTGGAAGTCCAAGTCGGGTGCCTACACGTTCTCGCGTAACGTCAACTCCAGCATCTTCCAGGTTGGTTTCTCGACGAGCGCGTTGTGTGATGGCCCCGCGTCGGGAACGGGTTCGTGCACGGCCTCGCAGTCCGCGTCCTTCCGCATCACTGCGGTTGGTGCGCAGGGCTGGGATGACAGCTACGACGAGATGGCGACCATCAGTGGCACCGTCAAGCCGAGCAACCCGATTCGCTCGAACGGCGACTGGGCTGACGTGGCTGCCGGCGGTACCGGCTCATTCACCCTCAGCACCCGCGCCCTCGCGGCTGGTGAGAAGAAGACGCTGGGCTGGTCGGTTGTCTCGTACGGCAACCGGTTCGGTCTGCAGTCCAACGAGATCTACGGCTTCTGAGCCGCAGTACTCGTACCCTGAAGTCCGGGGCCTCGGAGGGAAACCTCCGGGGCCCCGGCTCATTTTTGTGTCCTCGCTGACTTTGTGTCCGTGTCGACCGCAGCGTGGGCAAGCGGCCAAAAACCACCCTGTGGCCGCCCACCCACATGCCGGCCGCGACGGTGATCGGCCCTGAGAGCGTGCACGATTGCCCGCTCTGCCGGTGTCGTTCGGGTCTGACTGCCGAGGTTGCTGACTTCGCCGCGGCAACTCTCGACGCGGGTGTTTATGTGCCGAGGAGAATCGCCCATGTTCCTGCCAGAGAAGTTCACCAGAGATACGCCTGGAGTATCCGCAGTCCCAGCGCGGTGCTGCGACCATCAAGCGACGGCCTCGATGCGCCGTAGGTGTGGCCGGATGTTTCGCTGTCAGGTTCTCAGGACCGCCGCGAGAGACTCAACGATGGCGTCAATCTCGCGTGCGCACTCGCGGTGAGCCTCAACGCCAAGACCATGCGGGTCGCTCACATCCGCATCCTCGTCAAAGGGCGCCCATGACCGCGCTGAGTTCAAGTTGCGCAGGGCGTCCTCGGACCGCTCGGGGGCGGCCGGCGGCCAGTGCTCGGCTGCCACGGCCTGCGACAGGCGCTGGACCTGACGCGCGGTGTAGGCCTTGACCTGCGCCCGAGGCAGCAGGTCGACCACCGCAGCCCGGTGGGCGGCCTCGAACGTGATGATGATGTCCGCCTCGCGGACCATCTCTACCGTCAACTGGGTTGCGCTGTGGTCCTGCAAGACAGGCAAGCCGTCTGGCGCCGGCATCTCCGGACACGCGGCCTCGCCGACGATGTCAAGCCACTCGGAACGCACGCCCGCGCTCATGACTGTGAAACCGGGGGTGTCGGCCAAGAGTCCTCGCAGAGCGTGCGCGGCGTACGGGGAGCGGCAGATGTTCGCCGTACATACGAACAGAACGGTGGTCACTGCGCCCTCCTTTGACCCCGCAGACTAACGCACCTGCGCGCGAGCCTGCGTGAGCGCGTGCGTAGCCCTCACCACTCTTGCATGGCATACGCCTGAGAAACCATCGCGGTCTGCTCACGAGTGCGGTGCACGTTCCGGTTGAATCCACTGCACGGGTGGCTGTCCTTGCGAGGCGAGCACGGCGTTGACATTGCTGAACGGTCGGCTCCCGAAGAACCCACGTCGGGCCGACAACGGGGACGGGTGGCTGGACTCCACGGTCGCAAGCCACGGCAACCCGCGGCCCAATGCCTGCGCATGTCGTCCCCAAAGCACCGCGACCGGCGGTGTCTTTCGGGCGCATAAAGCGCGCAGCACCTGGGCGGTGAACATCTGCCAGCCGACGCGCTCATGCGCCAGCGACTCACCAACCCGGCACGTGAGCACGCTGTTCAGCAGCAGAACTCCCTGGCTGGCCCAATGTTCGAGGTCGGTACGCACCAGTTGCGGATGTGCGCCGTTGTCCGGCGCGGGATCGACCCAACCGCTGGCGATGGCATCGTCGCGCAATTCCGCGAGGATGTTCCGCAGTGTCGGCGGGGTCGCCACCTCTGGCGGCACAGCGAAGGCCAAGCCGGTTGCCTGTCCTGCGGTCGGGTACGGGTCCTGCCCGAGGATGACCACTCTGACGTCGGCGAAGCCGCGGTCGAATGCATGGAAGACCCGTTCGGGGCGTGGGCAGAGCTGGGATAACACACCAGAGACATTCTCCCAAGCGGCGTGGCGTGCGGGCTCTGCTTCTGCGAGCGCCTCTGCCCATCCCGGCCCGGGCAGCGGTGGCAGGTCGCGGCCGTGCGAGTGTGCAGTGCCCGGTGTCACTGCACGTGGCCGCAGTGCACCAGTGCCGCGCGCACGAGCCGGTGCTGCCCGCCGGCCATGTCCGCCGCCATCGCATCTGAGAGCGCCTCCGCCGGCGTGAACCAGCGCAGCTCCAGGGCGCTCTGGGTCGGCTCACACTCCCCCGTCACCGGCACCACGTAGACCAACGCAACCGCGTGTTGCCGCGGATCGACCAGGCCCGTCACCTCCGGGCTCGGGAAGTACTCGGCAACCGTGACCGGGGCGATGGACGCCGGCAGCCGAGGCAGCGCCCGTGGCCCGAGGTCCTTCTCCAGATGGCGCATCAGGGCGTCCCGGACGAGCTCGCCGTACCAAACCCGGCCAGACACGAGCGAGTGTGAGATGGATCCGTCTGGGCGAACGCGCAACAGCAGGCCGACCTCAGAGACGGCTCCGCGCTCGTCAACGCGCACCGGGACGGCTTCCACATAGACGATCGGCAGCCGCTCGCGGGCGGAGTCAAGGTCCTCGCTGCTCAGCCAGCCGGCCACAACCTCGGTGTCCATGCTCATCCCAGACCGCGCACTTTCCCGAAGGCCCGCTTGACGGCGTCGAGGGCGCCGGTGAGTTCGGCTGGCAGCACCCAGATCTTCGACGCCTGACCATTGGCGATGGCAGGCAATTGCTGAAGATACGTCCACGCGAGCACGGAGTCGTCGGGGCTGGCGGCATGGATGCTGTCAACCACCGTCTTGATGGCCGCGGCTTCCGCGTTGGCGCGGGTGATGGTGGCCTGCGCCTCGCCCTCGGCTGTCAGGATGGCCGCTTGCTTGCCGCCCTCAGCAGTGAGGATCGCCGCCTGCTTCTCACCTTCAGCGATGAGAATCGCGGCGCGCCGCTCGCGCTCCGCTCGCATCTGCTTGGCCATCGCCTCCTGGATGGACGCCGGCGGGTCGATGCTCTTGAGCTCGACGCGGTTCACGCGGATTCCCCACTTGCCCGTTGCCTCGTCCAACACTCCGCGCAAGGCGGCGTTGATGGTGTCACGGCTGGTCAGGGTCTTCTCGAGGTCCATGCCACCGACCACGTTGCGCAGGGTTGTGACGGTCAACTGTTCAGCGGCGAAGATGTAGTCGCGGATCTCGTAGGTGGCTGCCCGCGGGTCAGTGACCGTGAAATACAGCACCGTGTCGATGTTCACGACGAGGTTGTCCTCGGTGATGACCGGCTGCGGTGCGAATGTGATGACCTGCTCACGCAGGTCGATCAGCGGCAGCACCCGGTCAATCACCGGAACCACGACGGCCAGACCCGGGTTCAATGTGCGGTGGTAGCGCCCGAGTCGTTCGACGACGCCGGCGCGCGCCTGCGGCACGATGCGCACGGCCCGCACCAAGAACACGACCGCCAATGCCGCGACGAGCAGGAATGTCACGAACGCTTGCATCAGTTGCTCCCCTCGCCGGCCGCGGCGAGCACCGCGGCGGTTGCGCCCTCGATGGCGATGACGTCCACTTTCGTTCCGGCGGCGATGGGCACGCCGTCATAGGCGCGCGCCGACCACACCTCACCGCGCAACTTGACCTGTCCGGCAGCAGCGACGTCTGTGAGCGCCACGCCGCTGGATCCGAGCAGGGCGTCGGTGCCGGTGCGGATTCCGGTGCCACGGCGGAATACGCGCAGCGCCAGTGGCCGGAGGAAGCCCAATGACGCGATGCTGACAGCCGCGCCGATGACGCCCGCCCAGGCATCCGGCACCGAGAGCGCCAAGGCCCCGGCGGCGCTGAACAGGCCCAGGGCGATCATCAGCAGGGTGAAGTCCAAGGTGAGCATTTCCAGGAGGACCAAGGCGCCACCGGCGACGGCCAACCATGTTGCGGTGCTCATGGGCGCAGAGTATCCGCGGCGTTGCCCTTTGCCCTAGTCCTCACCAGACGCAGGCGCGGGCGAACCAGCGGGGGCGGATGTCCCCGACCCGCTCGACCGGGATGGGCAACCCGAAAACGGCCGTCAGGACTTCGTCCGTGAGCCCCTCACCAGGCGCGGGCGCGGGCGAACCAACGGGGGCGCGTGTCGCCGACCCGCTCGACCGTGATGGGCAACCCGAACGCGGTCGTCAGGACTTCGTCCGTGAGCACGTCAGCAATCGGCCCGGCGGCCACCAGCGCGCCCTGGCGCAGGGCGAGCGCGTGCGTTGCACCAGGTGGGATCTCCTCGAGGTGATGGGTCGCCATGATGGTGGTCGGCGCCATCGGGTCGTCCGCGAGCCACGTGAGCCGTCGTAGTAGGTCTTCGCGGGCGGCGAGGTCCAAACCGGCAGCTGGCTCGTCGAGGATGAGCAGCTCCGGGTCCGGCATCAGGGCCCGGGCGATCATGACCCGCTTACGCTCCCCCTCGCTCAACGTGCCGAAGGTGCGGCCGATGAGGCTGGTGAGCCCGAACATCGTGAGCAGGTGGTCGCGGCGGACCTCGTCGGCGATGCCGTAGTCCTCACGCTTGCGCGCATACACCGCCCAGGCGCCCGTCATCACTGCGTTGCCCACGGTCTCGTTGCCGGGTATGCGGTCCAGCAGCGCAGCACCCGCGAAGCCGATGCGGGTGCGCAACTCGGCCACATTCGCCCGGCCGAGGACCTCCCCGAGCACCGTGGCCGTGCCCATCGCCGGGGCTGCCATCGCGGCCGCAACATGCAGCAAGGTGCTCTTGCCCGCGCCGTTGGGGCCGATGACGACCCAGCGCTGGCCGGCCTCGATGGACAGGGAGACTGAATTCACGGGCAGGGTGCTCCCGCGCACCACGCTCACGTCGTCAAACAACAGCACCGGCGTCGTCACGGGTGAAGGATAGGTGCTGCCGCGCATTACGCTCGGGAGCGTGCGCGATGGCGATGGTGCAAGGGCTGCCCGTGAGATGCAGCGGCCGCTGTCGCAGAGTCACCGTTGGGCAGGCAGCACCGGCGTACTCGGGGCAATCGGGTGCTGGGTGGCACAGGCTGGCAGCCGAGGACCTTCGGCAGGCCCGGCTAGGTCAAGCAGCCAGAGGCTCGACTGCCCCGGTGCGCCGGGGCCGGTGTACGCACGAGCCGGAACCGCGACCTCGACGTACGCAGAGTGGGCCGCAGCGTTGTCCGGGGCTCCGGTGCGGCATGTGAGCCTGGCATCGGGTGACCCCGCCGGGTTGCCGATCGCCGTGGCCGGGCTCGGGCTTGCGGTCGAAGCAGGTGCTGTGTTGGTGTCCGACGACGGTCCGGCCGCGACCGTGTGGGTGCCCAGCGTCGACCCCGCGGCACATCGGCCCACCATTGTCCTGACCGCAGTGGACCTGACCGACCACGGACGGGCAGCGACAGTGCCCGGCGCTGAGTCTGCGGCCGGCGCAGGGGGTGATGCGCGGCTGGCCACACATCGAGCGGCATATCGGCAGAGCCTCTTGAGCGCGCTGGCGGGCCTTGAGGCCGCCGGTGTCACGCTCTTTTCGGTGTCGACGCCTCCGACACTGCGGCTGCCGCCGTTGCCGACGCCGGTCGAGGCAGCGACGCGTGACGCGATCGCCACCGTGCTGGCAGTGTGCGCGGCGCTGGACCGTGCGCGCGAGTCGGCGCACTCCACCTCGGCGGGAGCGGCAGCCAAACGGCGGCTGCTTGAGATTGTCGGCGAGACAGGCGAGTTGCCACGCTGCGCGCGGGCGTACCTCGATGCATTGTGGACTGCGGCAATCAGAGCATGTGCGGGGGCCTGACGCGCAACCTCGTGTCGGCAAGTCCCTCGTTCGCGGCCAGCGGCTGCGTCAGGCGCCTTGGGAGTGGAATCCCCCGTCGACGTGGACGATCTCGCCGCTGGTGGCCGGGAACCACGGGCTCAGCAGCGCCACACACGCCTGTGCGGCCGGCACGGGATCTGTCACATCCCATCCAAGGGGTGCCCGGGACGACCACAACTCCTCAAAGGTGGAGAAGCCGGGGATGTGGGTTGCGGCGACTGTGCGCAGCGGGCCAGCCGACACGAGGTTGACGCGGATCCCGCGCTCGCCGAGGTCTCGGGCCAGATAGCGCGAGGTCGCCTCCAGCGCCGCCTTGGCGACGCCCATCCAGTCATACGCCGGCCAGGCGAGGGTCGCGTCGAAGTCCAGGCCGACGACTGCCGAGCCAGCGGGCATCAGCGGCTGAAGCGCCATGGTCAGACTTTTGAGGGAGTACGCCGACACCTGCATCGCTGTGGCCACATCCGGCCACGAGGTGTTGAGGAAGTTGCCGCCGAGTGCGGTCTCCGGGGCGAAACCGATGCTGTGCAGCACGCCGTCGACCTGAGGCATGTGCTCGCGTACGGCGTCCGCGAGCCCAGCGAGGTGTTCCTCGTTGGTCACGTCGAGCTCGAGCACCTCAACCGCGGCGGGCAACCTGCCGGAGATGCGTCTGGTGAGCGCGATACCTCGACCGAACCCCGTGAGCAGCACGGTGGCGCCCTGTTCTTGGGCGATCCGGGCCACGTGGAACGCGATCGACTGGTCGGTCAAGACTCCGGTGATGACGAGCGATTTGCCCTCGAGGATTCCCATCAGTGCGATCCCTTCCTTGCTGGCGTGGCGAGGCTCTCTCGCGATGGTTGCGCGGTGTTCCGCGGTTGCGTCTGGGTGGCGACAACCGTGGTCACGGCGGCGCCGGGGGTCAATCTGGGCGCCAGCACCAGTGCAGCCTCCTGGCGTCGCCCAGCGGGCGCGCGTCGTGCAGACGGGCGAGACAGTGCCGCGGTGCGCATGTCAGTGGCCCATGCCGAGTCCGCCGTCGACGTTGACGACGCATCCGGTGACGTACGCGGCCGCTGGCGATGCGAGGAACACGCAGACGTCCGCGACCTCACTGCTCTGCGCGTAGCGGCCCAGCGGAATCTGGCTGAGGATGGCCTGTTGCCGCTCGGGTGTGAGTGCGGCGGTCATGTCAGTCTCCACGAACCCCGGGGCGACGACGTTCGCCGTGATGCCGCGCCCGCCGAGTTCACGAGCGAGGCTGCGAGCCGCGCCGACCAGGCCGGACTTGCTCGCCGCGTAGTTCGCCTGCCCGGCTGAGCCGAGCAGCCCGACGACGCTGGAGATGAAGATGAGCCGGCCGCGCTTGGCTCTGACCATCGACTTGGCCGCGCGTCTGGCCACCCGCAACGAGCCGGCGAGGTTGGTCTGCAGCACAGCGTCGATGTCCTCGTCGCTCATCCGCAGGATGAGCACGTCCCTGGTGATGCCCGCGTTGGCCACGGCCACCGTGACCGGCCCGAGTGCGGCCTCGGCCGCGTCGAAAGCGGCGTCCACGCTGGCAGCGTCGGTCACCTCGCAGGTGACGGGGAAGAACCCGGCAGCGGCGAGGGCCGCAGAGTCATCCTCAGAGCGGCAGGTGGCGGCGACCTGGTAGCCCGCGGCCTTGAACGCGCTGGCGATGGCGAGGCCGATTCCCCGGGAGGCTCCTGTGACGAGCACGACGTCGGACATGGCGCCAACCGTACTGACCATCGGGTCGCGCCCTGCGGCGCAGCCGCGTACCGTTGGGTGCATGTCGCGCGCGAGCAATCAGGAGTCGGCCCAGACCGTCACGACAGTGCCGGTCTCAGCGGCCGAGGACCGGGCGTTCCGGCAGCGCGCCTACCTGATCAGCATGTCACTTAGGGTCATCTGCTTCCTCGCGGCTGTGCTGCTGCCCGCCCCGATGCCGGTGCGCATCGTCCTCATCTCGGGGGCCATCTTCCTGCCGTATTTCGCGGTGGTGGTCGCCAACGCAGCCCGGCGGCGCACAAGTGAGCATCCGCAGTCCGTAGGGTCGCACCGTGGAGACCGCGCCGAGCTCACCTGAGCCTTCGGGCGGCGGCACCGCCCGGCTGCGGGCGGGTGACCTGAGGTTCCTGCGGGAACCCTCCTGGGTCGCACTGACTTTGCTGGTCGCCCTGCTGGTGCCGGCGTTCTGGCACCTCTCGACGTGGCAGTTCCACCGGCTCGACGCCCGACGGGTGCAGAACACCGAAGTCGCTGCCGCCACCGCGAACGCGCCGAGGGAACTCAGCGAGGTCATCAAGGGCCGATTCGGTCGGGCTGTGCCGGATTGGACGCCCGTATGGGTCGATGTGCGCTGGGAACCGGTCAATCTCATGGCGCGCAAGCGCTGGCGCGATGACGTGATGGGTTTTTGGGCCGTCTCGCCCGCGCGGACGTCAGCGGGGACGCTGCTCTGCGTGCGCGGGTGGGTGCCGACGACGAAATCAGCCGCCACCACTCCGACCATCGCCCTTCCCCCCTCGACTGCGGTTGGTTCAGATGGCGTGCGGTTGCGAGGGTGGTTGATTGAGGCAGACGAGGGTGTGCAGGCTCCGGGTTTGCCGGCGGGGCAGATCAGCCGGGTGAACAAGACCGCCTGGCCGGGGATGGCCGGCTCTGCGCTGTCGAGCGTGGCTCTTGTGCTGGACCATGCGCACACTGAGGGCTCAGCCTTCGGCGCCGCCGCCGGGTTGTACGACCTGACTCCCCCGACTCCGAGCGAGGGCCCACATCATTCCTACGCGTGGCAGTGGCGCGCCTTCATCGTCCTCGTGCTGGTTGGGTGGGCGCGCCTCGTCCTGAACGAGGCGCGCGTGCACGCGGCGACCCGTGCTAGCACTGTGTCCGACTGACGCGAAACAGATCCGGCGCTGGCCGCTGCGCGCCGGTGCGATGCGCCGGCACCTGCACGCGCGCGCCATGCAAGACGAACCGGACGCGCTCCGGACCAGGGCGCTGCCGCTGTGCCGTGAGTCGCCCGCGGCTCAGAGCAACTAGGGCGGCTGTCAGGCGAAGTCTGCGGCCTGGGCGGCGAACTGTGTCTCGTACAGGCTCGCGTAGAGCCCGCCGGCCGCGATGAGTTGCTCGTGGGTGCCGCGCTCGACCACGCGACCGCCGTCGATGACGAGGATCTGGTCGGCCTCGCGCACGGTGGAGAGCCGGTGTGCGATGACCAACGAGGTGCGCCCCTTGAGTGCGGTGGCCAATGCGCGCTGCACGGCCGCCTCGCTCTCGGAGTCGAGGTGAGCGGTCGCCTCGTCGAGCACGACGACATCAGGGGCCTTGAGCAGCAGTCGCGCAATCGCGAGGCGCTGCTTCTCGCCGCCGGAGAGGCGGTGGCCGCGGTCACCGACGACTGTAGAAAGGCCATCAGGGAGCCGGTCGATGAGGTCGCCGATCTGTGCGTCATGGCAGGCGCGCATCAGTTCCTCATCGGTTGCGCCCGGGCGGGCGTACAGCAGGTTGTTGCGGATGGTGTCGTGGAACATGTGGGCGTCCTGGGTGACGACGCCGATGACTGAGCGCAGCGACTCTTGCGTGAGCGCGCGCACATCCTTGCCGCCGACCAGCACCGCGCCGTCGGTGACGTCGTAGAGGCGGCTGACCAGCGCGGTGATGGTCGTTTTCCCGGCACCGGACGGCCCGACCAGTGCGACGAGACTGCCCGCGGGTGCGCTGAAGTCGATCCCGTTCAGGACGCTGGTGCCGTTGGCGATGCTCTCGGCGCGGGCGACCGACTCCAGTGATGCCAGGGAGACCTCCGCCGCCGTCGGGTAGCGGAAGTGGACGTCCTTGAACTCAACGGACGTCGGGCCGTGGCTGATGGCTGCCGCGTCGGCTGCGTCCTTGACCAGCGGCGGCAGGTCGAGGACCTCGAAGACGCGTTCGAAGGACACCAACGCGGTCATGACGTCCACGCGCACATTCGAGAGGGCGGTGAGCGGGCCGTAGAGCTGCGCCAGCAAGCCGACCAGGGCCAGCAGCGTGCCGAAGGTGAACTCGCCGCGGATGACCGAGATGCCGCCGAACCCGTACGCGAAAGCAGTGGCAAGGGATGCGACCAGGGTCAGCGCGCTGAAGAAGAAGCGGTTCGCCACGGCGATCGAGATGCCGATGTCGCGCACGCGCATCGCCCGGCTGGCGAAGTACTCGATTTCGTCCTTGGGGCGCCCGAAGAGCTTGACCAGCAGCGCTCCGCTGACGTTGAAACGCTCCGTCATCTGATTGCTCAGGTCGGCGTTGAGGTTCATCTGCTCCCGAGTCAGCCCGGCGAGCTTGCGCCCGAGGATGCGCGCCGGGAACAGGAAGATCGGCAGCAACAGGAGTGCTGCGGCGGTGATCTTCCACGACAGCACCGCCATGGTGCCGACGGTGATGGCCAAGGAGATCATGTTTCCGACGACCCCGCCGAGGGTGGAGGTGAACGCCTGCTGCGCGCCGACGACGTCGGAGTTCAGCCGGCTGACCAGGGCTCCGGTCTGGGCGCGGGTGAAGAAGGCGATCGGCTGGGTCTGCACATGCTCGAACACCTGCGTGCGCAGGTCGAAGATGAGACCCTCGCCGATCCTCGAACTGAGCCAGCGGCCGACGAGCCCGAGTGCGTTGTCGACGATGGCTAGGCCCGCGATGAGCAGCGCGCACACCACCACGACGCGCGTGTTCTTGACCTGGATGCCATGGTCGACGATGTAACGGAACAGCAGCGGTTGCGCGACGACCATGAGCGCGCTGACCACCAGCACCGCGAGGTAGACGGTGATGACCCGTCGGTATTTGCGCGCGTAGCCGACGACACGACCGACCGTGCCGTCGGCGAGCCGCTGATTCTTCACGCTCCGGTCGCTGGTCAGCGAGCGGTACATCATCCAGTTTCCGTGCATGCCCATCGCGGCACCTCGAGACTTCGTGTCGACCCCGGCTTGGGTGTGCGCACAACTTGGCGCGCGGCAGCCTGGGTCAGGTCATCAACTCTGAGTGAACAGCGCGCAGCATACGCCGCAGGTGCGATCAGAGGTTGAACCCGAGCGCCCGGAGCATCTCCCGGCCGGAGTCGGTGATCTTGTCCGGGGCCCACGGCGGCATCCAGACCCAGTTGATGCGGTGGTCCGGCACAAGCCCGGACAGCGCGTTGCGGGTCTGGTCTTCGATGACGTCCGTCAAAGGACAGGCGGCGGATGTCAGGGTCATGTCGATGACGGCCGTGCCGTCCGGGTCCAGCGTCACTCCGTAGACGAGGCCGAGGTCGACCACGTTGATGCCGAGTTCGGGGTCGACCACATCGCGCATGGCCTCCATGACGTCGTCGGCGGAGCGGGGGGAAGCCTGGGTCTGGGTCATCGGGGGTCTCCTCTATCGCTGTGATGTCGCTTGGTCGAGTGCGTCCGCTGCTGCCATCCAGCCGAGCAGGGCGCACTTCACGCGGGCGGGGAACTGCGCGACGCCGCCGAAGGCGACGGCCTCCCCGAGCGCCGGGTCAGCCGAGACCTCGCCGCGGCCGTGCATCAGCTCCAGGAACTTAGCGTGCAACTCGCGCTCGGCCGCGACGCTGCCTGCCGTGGCCGACTCGGCGAGGATGCTCATCGACGCCATGCTGATGGCGCATCCTTGGCCGTCCCAGGAGATGTCCGTGATCGACTCCCCTGCTGCGTCCAGCGCGACCCGCACGGTGAGCTCGTCGCCGCATGAGGTGTTGATGTGGTGCGCTTGTGCCGCGAACGGCTCACGCAGTCCCTTGCCCACCGGGTTTCGGTGGTGGTCGAGGATGACTTCCTGGTACATCCCCTCGATGCTCATGTGAAGAACCTCCTCGCACGCTCCACCGACACCAGGAGTGCGTCGACCTCGGATTCAGTGTTGTAGACGCTGAACGACGCGCGGACGGTCGCAGGCACGCCCAGCGCGCGCATGAGCGGCCACGCGCAGTGGTGGCCGACGCGCACCGCGATGCCGTCGTCGTCGAGGACTTGGCCGATGTCGTGGGGGTGGACACCGTCGACCGTGAACGAGACAGCCGACACCGGCGGGGCGTCGGGGGCTGCCTGGACGCGCACACCCGGAAGTTGCGCGAGCGCATCGGCGGCGCGCGCAGCGAGCGCGCTGACATGCGCATGGACGCTGGGCATGCCCAGCGACGTCAGGTAGTCCGCAGCCGCTGCGGTGCCGACCGCTTGTGCCATCGATGGCACGCCGGGCTCGAACTTGGCAGGTGCGGGCAGGTAGGTCGACTCCTGCATGGTGACATGGGAGATCATCGACCCGCCGGTGTCCACCACCGGCATCGCCGCGAGGACCTCGTCCCGGCCCCAGAGGACACCCAGGCCGGTCGGGCCGAGCATCTTGTGCGCGCTGAACACGGCGAGGTCAGCGCCGGTGTCGGGCAGCCTCACCGGAAGGTGCGGCACCGACTGGCACGCGTCGAGGATGAAAAGCGCCCCAACGGCGCGGGCAGCGGCTGCGAACGCCGCGATGTCAAGGGTGCCGCCGAGAACGTTCGACACGTGCGCGCAGGAGATGACCTTGGTTCTGGCATCGACCAGCGAGGCGAGGTCCTCGGTGCGGATGCGGCCGTCGGGGTCGACTCCGACCCAGCGCAGCTCGGCACCGGTCTTCGCTGCGAGTTCCTGCCAGGGGACGAGGTTGGCGTGGTGCTCGGCCTCTGTGACGACGATCGAGTCGCCTTCACCGAGGACGAACCTCGAATCTTGCTCGCGCCCGCGGGCGTGCAGCATGGTGGCCGCGGCGAAGGCGTGCGCCACCATGTTCAGCGAGTCGGTTGCCGAGCGCGTGAAGACCGTCTGTGACGCCGCCGCGCCCACGAAGGCCGCGATGGTGGAACGCGCAACTTCGAACGCCTCTGTGGCCTCCTCGGCGAGTTGGTGCGAGCCGCGGTGGGCGGCGGCGTTGTGGCGCTCGTAGAAGTCCCGTTCGGCGTGCAGCACCTGCAGTGGCTTCTGCGACGTCGCGGCCGAGTCGAGGTACACCAGCGGCGCGCCGGAGCGCATGGTGCGGCCGAGGATCGGGAAGTCCTCCCGTATCCCCTGGGCCGTCCACGCCACGGTCATCGTCAGAGTGCCGCGCCAGCCTGCTGCACGAACCGCTCGTAGCCGCTGGCCTCGAGCTCCTCGGCCAGTTCCGCGCCTCCCTCGGCGACGATCTGGCCACCAACGAACACGTGCACGAAATCAGGCTTCACATAGCGCAGGATGCGCGTGTAGTGCGTGATGAGCAGGGTCCCGACGTTTCCGCGCTGCTGCAAGGCGTTGACGCCCTCGCTGACGACCTTGAGCGCGTCGACGTCAAGACCGGAGTCGGTCTCGTCCAACACCGCGAACTTCGGGTTGAGCAACTGCATCTGCAGGATCTCGTGGCGCTTCTTCTCACCGCCTGAGAACCCCTCATTGACGTTGCGGGAGGCGAACGCGGAGTCCATGCTCAGCGACTTCATCGCCTCGTTGAGCTCACCGACCCACTCGCGCACGCGCGGCGCCTCGCCGCGCACTGCAGCCGCTGCGGTGCGCAGGAAGTTGCTCACGGACACGCCGGGCACCTCGACCGGGTACTGCATCGCGAGGAACAGTCCGGCGCGGGCGCGCTCGTCGACGGACATCTCCAGCATGTTCTCGCCGTCGAGAAGCACCTCACCGGAGGTCACGGTGTACTTCGGGTGCCCGGCGATCGAGTAGGCCAGGGTCGACTTGCCTGAGCCGTTGGGGCCCATGATGGCGTGAATCTCCCCGGTGGCGACGGTCAGGTTGACCCCGCGCAGGATCTCCCGCTCGCCGCCGTCGGCGGTCACTGAAACGTGCAGGTCGCGGATCTCGAGGGTGGACATGGCTCTCCTTGGGGGTCGGGTCAGTTGGCGTTCGCCAGGCGAACGGAGACGGTCTGTTCGGGGGTGTCGGCGATGTCGACGTCGTAGGTCTGCAATGCGGTCGTTGCGGGCGGGCCGCTGGGCTCACCGGTGCGAAGATCGAACCGGGAGCCGTGCAGCCAGCACTCGATCGAGCAGTCCTCCACCTCGCCCTCGGACAGGCTCACCTCCGCGTGGGTGCAGGTGTCGGACACAGCGAAGAGTTCTCCGGTCTTCGTCGTGACGAGCGCGACCGCAGCGTCGCCCACGAGCACGCGGGTTGCGGTGCCGGCTGCGAAGTCGGCCCGGGCGCCGATGGGGGTCCATTCACTCATGCCAGAACCTCCGCGAGGCGGTCCCGCACCCGCGCTGCCATCTCCTCAGACGGGACCTGCGCGAGCAAATCGTCGAAGAAGCCGCTGACGATGAGCGAGGTCGCAGTGGTGCGGTCGATGCCGCGGGACATCAGGTAGAACACCTGCTCGTCGTCGAGTCGACCGGTGGCGGAGGCGTGGCCGGCCCCGGCGATGTCGCCGGTCTCGATCTCTAGGTTCGGGACGGAGTCGGCGCGCGCGAACTCGTTGAGGACCAGATTGCGGTTCAGTTCGTACGTGTCGGTGCCGGTGGCGTTCGCGTGGATGAGTACGTCGCCGATCCAGACGCTGCGCGCCGGCTGCTGCGCCTGCCCGCCGAGCACACCCTTGTAGGCGACGTGGCTGCGGCAGTTGGGGACAGCATGGTCGGTCAACGTGCGGTGCTCGAGGTGGTGGCCCGGGCCGGCGATGAACGCGCCCGCGAGCTCCGCGTCCGCGCCCGGGCCCTGGTACTCCACGGTCGGGACGACACGCACGACGCCCCCGGCGACAGTGAGCGTGTGAGAGCGCAGCACGGAGTCGCGCTGCAGGAATGCAGGCACGTGCAGTGCGGCCACGGACTCATCCCCGAGGTCGGTGAGCTGGGTGAGCGTCAGCTGCGAGCCGGCGTCGAGGTTGAGTTCGACGATGACGCCGCCTGACCCCTGACCTGTCAGCGAGACTTCCAGTTGAGCCTGACTGTGGGCGCCGGCGTTGACAATCACACGCGCGTACGAGGGCAGCCCGGTTGGCAGGGCGATGCCGAGGCGTAGCGGGGTGTCGGGGACGCACTCGCGCGGGATGTCCACGACGGTGGCCTCCGCGGTGCGCGAGCGGGTGGTGGCGCCGAGACGGTCGGCCGGCAGGAACGCGCCCGCATGGGATGCCGTGGTGACGGCCACCGTGGCGGGGACCTCACTGGTGACGCTCGCTGCGGCGAACTCCGCTTGCTCCAACACGGCCAGCGCGGCGACCGGGGTGAAGCGCCACGCCTCCTGCAGCGCCGAGATGGGCTCGAAGTCCGCCGGGTTGGTGGAGCGCGTGCCGCTGGTGATGTTGGTCGGCACGCCGTGGGAGTGGGTGGTCGCGGTGGTCATCAGCCGACGGCCCCTTCCATCTGCAGGGCGATGAGGCGGTTCAGCTCGAGGGCGTACTCCATCGGCAGTTCGCGCGCGATGGGCTCGACGAAGCCGCGCACGATCATCGCCATGGCCTCGTCCTCCTCGATGCCGCGCGACATCAGGTAGAAGAGTTGGTCCTCGGAGACCTTGGAGACAGACGCCTCGTGCCCCATCGAGACGTCGTCGTCGCGCACGTCGACGTAGGGGTAGGTGTCCGAGCGCGAGATGTCGTCCACGAGCAGCGCATCGCACTTCACGGTGGACTTGGCGCCGCTGCACCCCTCTTGCACCTGCACCAGCCCCCGGTACGAGGTGCGGCCGCCGTTGCGCGCCACGGACTTGCTGATGATGCTGCTCGAGGTGTTCGGGGCGGCGTGCACCATCTTCGCGCCGGCGTCCTGGTGCTGGCCCGCGCCGGCGAAGGCGATCGACAGGGTCTCGCCGCGGGCGTGCTCGCCGACGAGCCACACGGCGGGGTACTTCATGGTGACCTTGGAGCCGATGTTGCCGTCGATCCACTCCATCGTCGCGCCCTCGTGGGCCACGGCCCGCTTGGTGACGAGGTTGTAGACGTTGTTCGACCAGTTCTGGATGGTCGTGTAGCGGCAGCGCGCCCCGCGCTTGACGATGATCTCCACGACCGCGGAGTGCAGGGAGTCGCTGGAGTAGATCGGCGCGGTGCAGCCCTCGACGTAGTGCACGTAGGCGTCCTCGTCCACGATGATGAGGGTGCGCTCGAACTGGCCCATGTTCTCCGTGTTGATGCGGAAGTAGGCCTGCAGCGGGATGTCGACCTTGACGCCCTTGGGGACGTAGATGAACGAGCCGCCGCTCCACACCGCCGTGTTCAGCGCCGCGAACTTGTTGTCACCGACCGGGATGACCGTGGCGAAGTGCTCGCGGAATAACTCCGGGTGCTCCTTCAACGCGGTGTCGGTGTCGAGGAAGATGACGCCCTGCTCCTCGAGGTCCTCGCGGATCTTGTGGTAGACGACCTCTGACTCGTACTGCGCCGCCACGCCGGCCACCAGTCGCTTCTTCTCCGCGTCGGGGATGCCGAGCTTGTCGTAGGTGTTGCGGATGTCCTCCGGCAGGTCCTCCCAGGAGTTGGCCTGCTTCTCGGTGGAGCGCACGAAGTACTTGATGGTGTCGAAGTCGATGCCCCCGAGGTCGCTGCCCCAGTTCGGCATCGGCTTGCGGTCGAACAGCCGCAGGCCTTTGAGGCGCGTCTCCAACATCCACTCGGGCTCACCCTTGAGCGCCGAGATCTCACGGACGACGTCCTCGTTCAGGCCGCGTCTGGCATTCGCGCCGGCCTTGTCGGAGTCGGCCCACCCGAACTCGTATTTGTCTGCTACTGCGAGTTCCTCGGCAGTCGTCATGCGACACCCTCCTTGCGGGTCAGTTGGTCGGGGATCAACGTCGTGCACACGTGGCCGCCTCTGGCCATCGTTTCCAGCCGTACAACATTTCGGCCGAGTACCTCCGCTATCGCGCGGGTCTCGGCCTCGCAGAATTCAGGATGCTGTTGTGCGACCTCGCGGATGGGGCAGTTGTGCTGGCACAACTGAACGCCATGTCCGTCAGCCAAGGGCGTGGCCATCGCGGCGAAGCCGTCGGACTCCAGCGCCTCGGCAAGGCTCTCGGCGTCGTGGACGCCGCTGTCACGCCACCGCTGTGCGTGGCGCTGGCTCCAGGCCTCGGCGAAGTCGCGCACGCCGGCTGCCCCGAGCCGTGTGTTGATGAACTCCACGGCCTGCTGAAGATGCCCCACCGCGTGCTCGCCGTGCCCAGCGAGTTCCCGGCGCCCGAGCGGCGTCAAGGTCCACACCCGGGCCGGGCGGCCACGTCTGCGCGCGCGGGTGGTGAGGGCGGCGGGGCCGTAAGGCGCCTGCTCGCTGCAGGTGACCCAGCCGGCCTCTCGCAGGGATTCCAAGTGCCGGCCGACCAAGACGCTGCTGAACCCGAGTTCAGCGGCGAGGTCGGCTGCGGGGCTCGGGCCCACGGCGAGGAGCGCGCGAGCGACCCGCACGACGGCCTCGGAGACCGGTGCGCCATGGGGGCGGGTGTCGCGCAATTGCACAACTGAAGTGTTTCATAAATCCACCGGGGTCGCATCCGCAGGGTCTGTCGGCCCACCGGTGGCGGCTGCCGTCTAGGGTCGCGGTCATGTCCCCCTCGGTCCCGGCGCCGGCTTCAGCCACGTCCGATCTCGACACGCCTGCCCCGAGCGCCGTACGCGTGACCGCGTGGCTGGCACTGGCCGCCCAACTCGGCATCGTGGTGACGGGAGCGTTGGTTCGCCTGACCGGCTCGGGGCTCGGCTGCCCCACCTGGCCGCAGTGCATGCCCGGGTCTTACACGCCAGTGCCTCACCCAGCGTCGAGGTATCACGCGAGCATCGAGTTCGGTAATCGCCTCCTGACGTTTGCCGTCCTGGCCACGGCGGTTGCCGCACTCGTCGCAGCGCGCCCCCACGCTCGGCGTAACCCCGGCCGACGACTTCTCTGGTTCGCCGCTGTGCCGCTGATCGGCACGTTCGCACAGGCCGTGGTGGGGGGCCTGTCCGTGCTGACCGGGCTCAGCCCCTGGTGGGTTGCGGCGCACTTCCTGCTCAGCGCCGCCATAATCGCCGCCACGCAGGTGTACGTGGTCAAAGTGACCGGCGCGGGCGGGGCCGGAACTGCCGCTGGCGCGGTGGCGCTGCCGTTGCGGTGGCTCGTGCTCGGCGCGTCGGCGGTCCTGCTCCTCGGGACCGCCGTGACGGGCGCCGGCCCGCATGCCGGAGACGCAGATGTGACGCAGCGGTTCCCGTGGCACCCGCTGCTTGCCACGGCGCTGCACAGCAGCGCCGCTTGGGCCCTCGTGGTCGGGGTCGTCGTCTGCGTCCGGCGGACCGCCTCGCTCGCGCCGCGAGACCTTAGGCGGTTGACCAGCCGGCGACTGTTGACCTTGCTGATCGCACAGGCGGTCGTCGGCTATGCGCAAACCCTCCTGGACCTGCCGCCGCTGCTGGTGGGAGCGCATGTGGCGCTGGCGGTTCTCACCTGGAGCGGCGCCGTGCGGTTGGCGGCGCTGTCAGCGCAGGAACGCGTCGACTCCGACGGCTAGGAACACCAGCGTCAGGTAGGTGATGGACGCGTGGAACACGCGCATCGCCGCAGCAGGCTCACCGGCGCGGGCGCGCAGGCGATAGGCCTCCCACAGGAACCACGCGCCGGCAGTCATGGCGACCGCCCAGTACGCAAGGCCGGCGCCGGACAGTGGCGCGTAGGTCAATGACACCGCGACGGTCGCCCACGTGTAGCGGACCACCGCTCTGGCCACGGTGGTGCCGCTGGCAACCGCGCCGAGCATCGGCACACCCGCGGCGTTGTAGTCGTCGGCGAACTTGATGCTCAGCGGCCAGTAATGAGGAGGCGTCCAGAAGAACACCAGCAGGAACAGCGCCACCGCGGCGGCGGAGATGCGGCCCTCAACCGCGGCCCAGCCGATGAGGACAGGGAAACAGCCGGCGACGCCGCCCCAGACGATGTTCGAGGCCGTGCGGCGCTTGAGCAGGACGGTGTAGCCGCCGACGTATGCGGCGATCGCGGCAAGGGCCAAGGCGGCGCTCAACCAGTTCACGAAAACACCGAGGACGGCGACGCTCGCCACGCCCAGGCTGGTCGCGAAGGCGAGCGCCTGACTGACCCCGACGACCCCGCTGGCGGTGCCGCGGTGCGCGGTGCGACGCATGGCCGCGTCGATGTCGCGGTCCAAGACGCAGTTGTAGACGTTCGCGGAAGCCGCGGCGAGCGTGCCTCCGAGGACGGTGCACACCAGCAATCCCAGCGGAACCCAGCCCCGCGCGGCGGCGAACATGACCGGGATGGTGGTCACCAAGAGCAACTCGATGATGCGCGGCTTGGTCAGCAGCACGTAATCGCGGACCCCGGCCCGGGCCTCGGGCCGCACACGCACCTCGGGGCTCACGGTCACGCGGCGAGTCTATGAGCGGGGGCGGGTCTAGGCTCACCGCCGTGGCTGAGTTGACATGGACTGACCTTGACGACCGCGCCGTGGCGACCGCGCGCGCACTCGCGATGGATGCCGTGCAGAAGGTGGGCAACGGGCACCCGGGCACTGCGATGGCGTTGGCTCCGGCGGCATACCTGCTGTTCCAGCATCACCTGCGGCACGACCCGGCCGACCCGCTGTGGCTGGGCCGCGACCGGTTCGTCCTCTCGTGCGGCCACTCCAGCCTCACGCTCTACATCCAACTGTTCCTTTCCGGCTACGACCTGACGCTGGACGACTTGAAGGCCTTCCGCACCGCCGGCAGCGCCACCCCGGGCCACCCCGAGTTCGGCCACACAGTCGGCGTCGAGACAACCACCGGCCCACTGGGCCAGGGCATCGCGACGGCAGTCGGGATGGCGATGTCTCAGCGGTTCTGGCGCTACGGCCTCGATGCCGAGGCCGAGGCGGGGCAGAGCCCCTTCGACCACCGCGTCTGGGTCTTCGCCTCCGACGGCGACCTCGAGGAGGGAATCAGCGGCGAGGCCTCGTCGCTGGCCGGCACCCAGCGGCTGGACAACCTCGTCGTGGTCTACGACGACAACCGGATCTCCATCGAGGGAGACACCCACCGAGCCTTCACCGAGGATGTCGCCGCGCGGTACCGCGCATACGGCTGGCACACCATCACGGTCGACCACAGACCCGACGGTGATGTCGACGTGGCGGCCCTGCACGATGCGCTGACCGAGGCGGCCGCCGTGACCGGCAAGCCGACGCTGGTAGTGCTGCGCACCGTCATCGCCTGGCCCGCCCCCAACGCCCGCAACACGGCGAAGTCCCACGGATCCGCGTTGGGCGCGGCCGAGGTCGCTGCCACGAAGGAAATCCTCGGCTTCGACCCGGAGAAGTCCTTCGAGGTGGACGAGGTGGTGCTCGCGCACACCCAGCAGGTGGCGCAGCGCGGTGCAGACGCCAACGACGAGTGGGGACAGCGGTTCCTGGGCTGGTCCGACGCCAACGTCGACACAGCGCGGCTGCTCGAGCGTCTGCACACCGGGCTGCTCCCCGCAGACATCGAACTTGCGCTGCCGGCGTTCCCCGCCGGGGAGAAGGTCGCCACTCGCGCGGCGTTCGGCGCGGTGTTGAACGCCCTCGCCGACCACCTGCCGGAGTTGTGGGGCGGCAGCGCCGACCTCGCTGAGAGCAACAACACCACCATCCACGACGGCGGCTCATTCCTGCCCGATGGCACCGGGTTCCCCGACGCGGCGGTCAACGGCCGCATCATCCACTTCGGGGTACGCGAGCACGCGATGGGCGCGATCCTCAACGGCATCGCCCTCGACGGGCTCTCCCGCCCCTTCGGCGGCACGTTCCTCGTGTTCAGCGACTACATGCGCGGCGCGGTGCGCCTCGCGGCGCTGATGCAGACGCGCAGCCTCTTCATCTGGACTCACGACAGCATCGGTCTGGGCGAAGACGGGCCAACACACCAGCCCGTGGAGCACCTGTGGGCGCTGCGCGCCATCCCCGACCTGGCCATCATCCGCCCAGCTGACGCCAACGAAACCTCGGTGGCGCTGCTGGAGGCGATGCGGCGCAACGCACCCGCGGGGTTGGTGCTGACCCGGCAGACTGTGCCGGTGCTGGGCGATGCCCCGGCGCTTGCGGCACGCCGGGGCGGGTACATCATCCGCCGTGAGTCTGGCCCGACCCCGGATCTCATCCTCATCGCAACTGGGTCCGAGGTGGCGTTGGCGTTGGAGAGCGCCGAGGCACTGGAGTCATCCGGCGTGAGCGCCCGCGTGGTCTCCATGCCGTGTCTGGAGTGGTTCGCTGAACAGCCTGAGGAGTACCGGGACGAGGTGCTGCCGCCGCAGGTGCGTGCCCGGGTGTCCATTGAGGCCGGAGCCACCCTTGGCTGGTGGCGTTACGTGGGTTCTGACGGTGCGGTGATCGGCATCGACGAGTTCGGCGCATCGGCTAGCGCAGAGCACCTCTTCGAGGAGCGCGGCTTCACGGTGGCCAACGTGGTCGAGGTCGCGCAGGCGACGATGGCGAAGGGGCAGTGATGACCGGGGCAGACTCTCCACTTGCGGCGCTGGGCCAGGCTGGTGTCTCTGTCTGGCTCGACGACCTCAGCCGCGGCCGGCTCGAGTCCGGCTCGCTCGCGCGCCTCATCGCCGAGCAGCACGTGGTGGGCGTGACCACCAACCCGTCGATCTTCGCCAAGGCCGTCGCCGGCGGTGGGGCCGAGTACGCGCCGCAACTCGCGCAGCTCAAGGCAGCCGGGGCGGACGCCGACACGGCGGTGCGCGACGTCACGGTCTCGGACGTACAGGCTGCCTGCGACGTGTTCCGGCCAGTGTTCGAGGCCAGTGGCGGCGTCGACGGCCGCGTGAGCATCGAGGTTGACCCCCGGCTCGCGCACGACACTGCGGGCACTGTCGCAGATGCCCGGGCGCTGTACGCGGCCGTGGACCGAACCAATGTGATGATCAAGGTGCCCGCGACACTCGCCGGGCTTCCCGCGGTGACGACCCTCATCGGCGAGGGCATCTCCGTGAATTGCACGCTCATCTTCGGGGTGGACCGCTACCGCGCGGTTCTCGCAGCCTGGGCGGGCGGCCTCGTGGCTGCGCGCGATGCCGGGTTGGACTTGAGTTCGATCCACTCCGTCGCGTCGTTCTTCGTCAGCCGGGTCGACACCGCCGTGGATGCGATGCTGCGCGCACACGAAGACCCGGCTGCGGCGAGCCTGCTCGGGACAGCCGCCATCGCGAACGCGCGGTTGGCATGGCAGGCCTTCGACGATTTCCGGGCCGGTGACCTCTGGTCGTCACTGTCCGCGTCCGGGGCGCATGTGCAGCGCCCACTGTGGGCGTCGACCGGCGTGAAGGACCCTGCGTATGACGACACCCGCTACGTCGTGGAGCTGGTCGCGCGGCCCTGTGTGAACACGATGCCCGCAGCCACCTTGGACGCCGTGGCCGACCACGGCCGCATCACCGGCGACACCATCACCCCGCACCTGGCTGACGCCGCCGAGGTGTGGGCGCGGCTGGCCGCGCTGGGAGTGGACTACGACGCGGTAGTGGGCGAGCTTGAGACTGCCGGCGTGGCGCAGTTCATCGACGCATGGCACGACCTGCTTGGCACCGTGTCCACGGCTTTGGCCGGCTGACACCGGCGGCAGTAGCGGAGGATGACCCTGTGACCAACCCGCTGCGCGATCCGCGCGACCGGCGGCTCCCCCGTATCGCCGGCCCGTGCAGCCTGGTGATCTTCGGTGTCACGGGCGACCTCGCCCGACGAAAGTTGATGCCCGCGATCTACGACCTGGCCAACCGGGGGCTGCTGCCCCCGGGTTTCGCGCTGGTCGGTTTCGCGCGGCGCGAGTTCGCGACCCAAGACTTCGCACAAGTCGTACACGACGCCGTGCGCGAGCACGCCCGCACCCCGTTCAACGAGGACACCTGGCAGCAACTGGCCGCGGGCATCAGGTACGTCATGGGCGATTTGGGCGACCCGGCCGCGTTCGCCGCCCTGAACCAGACGGTCTCCCAACTCGATGCCGAACTGGGCACCGGCGGCAACCACGCGTTCTACCTCTCCATCCCGCCCGGCAAGTTCCCCACCGTGGTGGAGCAACTGAAGGCGTCGGGCCTCTCGCAGCAGGGCGCCGATGCCTGGCGGCGGGTGGTCGTTGAGAAACCCTTCGGGCACGACCTGGCCAGCGCCCAGGAGCTCAACCGCACCCTCGGCGAGGTGTTCCCCACCGGCAGCGTCTTCCGCATCGACCACTACCTGGGCAAGGAGACCGTGCAGAACATCCTCGCGCTGCGCTTCGCGAACGCGATGTTCGAACCGGTCTGGAACAGCAACTTCGTCGACCACGTGCAGATCACCATGGCCGAGGACATCGGGATCGGCGGCAGGGCGGGCTACTACGACGGCATCGGCGCGGCCCGCGACGTCATCCAGAACCACCTGCTGCAACTGCTTGCGCTGACAGCGATGGAGGAGCCGATCTCCTTCGACGCCACGCACGTGCGGTTCGAGAAGGAGAAGATCCTGCAGGCGGTCGTGCTGCCTGAGGACCTCGCCGCATCCACCGCGCGCGGGCAGTACGCCGGCGGCTGGCAAGGCGGCGAGCTGGTCAGCGGTTACCTCGAGGAGAGCGGCGTCGACCCCGCTTCGACGACGGAGACATACGCGGCGGTGAAACTGCTGGTCGACACTCGACGTTGGGCAGGGGTGCCTTTCTACTTGCGCACGGGCAAGCGCCTGGCGCGGCGCGTGACCGAGATCGCGGTGGTCTTCAAGCGCGCACCGCACCTGCCCTTCGCCGCGACCGACACGCGCGAGCTCGGAAACAACGCGCTCGTGATCCGGGTCCAACCGGACGAGGGCGTGACTGTGAGGTTCGGCTCGAAAGTGCCCGGCACGGCGATGGAGGTGCGCGACGTCTCGATGGACTTCGGCTACGGCGAGTCGTTCACCGAGACCAGCCCCGAGGCCTATGAGCGGCTCATCCTCGACGTGCTGCTCGGCGACCCGCCGCTGTTCCCGCGGCATGAGGAAGTCGAGCAGTCCTGGCGGATCTTGGACCCGGTCTTGGACTTCTGGGCGAAGTCCGGGACACCGCAGGCCTATGGCGCCGGCACCTGGGGGCCGGCCACCGCGGATGCGATGCTGGCCCGCGACGGACGCACCTGGCGGCGCCCATGATGCGCCTAGAGGACACGACCGTCGCGGCCATCTCAGAGGCGATCCGAGAGGAGAAGAGCCGCAAGGGCGCCATCGCGGTCGGGATGGTGCTGACGCTCATCGTCGTGGCCGACGAGGCAGACCAGGCGGATGCGCTGCACGCCGCCAGCGCCGCCGCATCGGAGCACCCGATGCGCATCCTCGGCATCATCCCCAGGCCGGGGCGCACCGAGGCGCAACTCGACGCGGAGATCTCTGTCGCGGGCGCTGACGGCCCGGGCGAGGTGATCGCACTACGCCTGCGAGGAGCGATGGCCGCACACACCGCCAGCGTCGCGCTGCCGCTGCTGGTGCCGGACGCACCCGTGGTGGTGTGGTGGGCGAGCGACGCCCCGAAGTCGCCAGTCAAGGACCCGCTCGGCCAGCTCGCGCGCCGCCGCATCACGGATGCCTCACTTGCCGGTCGTAGCCGGGCGGAGTTGCAGGTGCACGCCACGCAGTACGCACCCGGTGACACCGACCTGGCCTGGACCCGCACGACGCCGTGGCGCGCGTTGCTCGCCGCGGCGCTGGACCGGCCGCATGCCCGTGTGACCGGCGCCGAGGTTCACGCATCCCGCAGCAATCCCAGCGCGCCGCTGCTGGCGGCGTGGCTGCACTCGTGTCTTGGCGTGCCGGTCACCATGCGGGCATCACGTGGGCCCGGCCTGACGGCGGTTCACCTGCACACTGACACCGGCGACATCAGCATCACCCGGCCCGATGGCACCAAGGCGATCCTGCAGGTGCCCGGCTACCCGGCCAGCGAGGTGGCCTTGCGCCGGCGTGAGACCCGTGACTTGCTCTTGGAGGAGTTGCGTCGACTCGACCCGGACGAGGTCTACGCGCAGGCCCTGGCGTTGAGCCCGCAGTTCCACGCGGACGGGCCGTGAGCGGCCAGGTGCGCAGGTTCGCCGAGACGTCGGACCTAGTCAACGCGGCGATTGACGAGGTGCTGCGCTGCGACCTCTCCCGCGGGGTCGCTTTGACCGGCGGGCGGGTCGGCACCGAGGTGAGCCTGGCGCTGATCGCCGCACTCGAGTCAACGCGCGCGGCCCACTCGGGCACTGGTGGGTCGTGGACCGGACCCGTTCGGCTGTGGTTCAGCGATGAGCGATTCCTGCAACTAGGCGACCCTGACCGCAATGACACACCGGTGTTGGCCCGCGCTGCGTCGGCGCCGGAATCTGCGAGGGCGGTCACAGTCGAGAGCGTCCTCGGCCCGGAAGCTTCGCCGTCAGCAGATGCAGCGGCGCGCGACTACGAACAGCGACTGGGCGCTGTGGGCGTGCCACAGGTAGCCATCGTGAGCATCGGCCCAGACGGTCATGTGGCGTCTGTGTTCCCGCATCATGCGCTCCTGCGCGAGACAGCGGCTGGGGTGCGTTCCATCAGTGACTCCCCCAAGCCGCCGCCCACGCGGGTCACGTGGACTGTGCCGTTGCTCATGCAGTGTCCACGCTTGCTGCTGCTTGCAGCCGGGGCGGACAAGGATGACGCTGTGCAGGCTGTGCTGGCTGGCGACGAGTCACTGCCCGCAACACGCCTACTAGGGCCCAACGTCAGCCTGTTTATCGCCTAGAAGGAGCACGCGGGGCGCCCGCTTGCAACCCGGCGCCGAACGTGTGCAGGGAATGTCAGATGTCTTCGCCGCGCAAAGCGGCCAGCGCCTCGGCGAGGATGCTCTCACCATCGGTGTCGTTACGGCGCTCTTTCACATACGCCAGGTGGGTCTTGTAGGGCTCGCTCTTGGCCTGTACCGGGGGGTTTTCCGGGTCACGTCCGGAGGGCAGCCCGCACTTCGGACAGTCCCACTCGGCAGGTGCTTCAGATTCGGTGGAGAACGACGGGCGGGATTCGTGCCCCTTGGCGCAGTAGTACGCGACCCGCACGCGCGGGGCCGGCTCGCCGCGCTCGGCCTCGCCCATCGGGCCAGCACCGACTCGACTGCCGCGGATAGCACTACCAGCCACGAATTACCTCCGGAAAGTTATGAAACGCGTTGTGCGATGACGTCAGGCCGCGACGAGCAAGCCGAGGGCGACCACCACGGCGACCCAGATGAGGGCCAGATAGATGGTGATGCGGTCGAGGTTGCGCTCAGCCCTGGCGGACCCGCCCAAGGAAGAGGTCACGCTGCCGCCGAACATGTCGGAGAGTCCGCCGCCCTTGCCGCGGTGCAGCAGGATGAGGATGACCAGCAGCACGCTGGTGAGCATGAGCAGAATCTGCAGCCCCAGGATCATGGTCGAATTCTACCGATGTCACTGACGCACGAGGCTGGCTGGGTGCAGCCGGAACTTCGCGATGGTCACGAACTCGTCGGGGTCCAGGCTCGCACCGCCTACGAGGGCCCCGTCGATGTCCGGCTGCAGCATGAGCTCAGCGATGTTCGTGGCCTTGACCGAACCCCCGTACAGCACCCTGACCCCGCCTGCCACGGAGGCACCGAAGAGCTCTGAGAGCTCCGAGCGAATCGCGGCGCACACCTCCTGGGCGTCCGCGCTGGTCGCGGTCTCCCCGGTGCCGATTGCCCAGACCGGCTCGTAGGCGAAGACGAGCCGGGCCGCCTGCTCAGGGCTCATCCCGGCAACGGCGCCGCGGACTTGCGCGAGGGTGTGCTCGACGTGGTTGCCCGCACGCCGCACCTCCAGACCTTCGCCGACACACACGATCGGGGTCAGTTCATGGTTCAGCGCGCGCAGGGCCTTCGCGTTGACCAGCGCATCGTCCTCGCCATGGTAGGCACGCCGCTCACTGTGACCCACCGCCACGAAGGCGCAGCCGAGGCGCTGCAGCATCGCGCCGCTGACCTCGCCTGTGTAGGCGCCAGCGTCGTGGGCGGAGAGGTCCTGGGCGCCGTAGAACAGCCGTAAGCGGTCCCCATCGACCAGTGTCTGCACGCTGCGCAAGTCCACGAACGGGACCAGCACAGCGACGTCGACGGCGTCGAAGTCGGCGTCGTTAAACGCGAACGCGATCTTCTGCACATGGGCGATGGCCTCGAGGTGGTTGAGGTTCATCTTCCAGTTGCCGGCGATGAGCGGGCGGCGGGTTGTCATGTCAGGCCTCCAACGCCTTCAAGCCGGGTAGTTCCTTGCCCTCGAGGTATTCAAGGCTCGCGCCGCCCCCGGTGGAGATGTGCGAGAAGCCGGACTCGTCCAGCCCGAGCAGACGGACCGCGGCGGCGCTGTCGCCTCCGCCCACCACCGTCAGGCCGGGATTGGCGATCATGGCCTGCGCCACCGCCCTGGTCCCAGCTGCGAACGCCGCCATCTCGAACACGCCCATCGGGCCGTTCCACACGACAGTCGCTGAACCCGCGATGGCCTCGGCGAATGCGGCACGGGTCTGCGGGCCGATGTCCAGCCCCATCCAACCCTCGGGAATCGCGTCGGCGGCGACCACCTGCGTGGCGGCGTCGGCGGCGAAGGCGTCGGCGATGACGATGTCGCTCGGCAGGAGCAGGCGCACCCCGCGTTCGGCGGCGTTGGAGATCAGGCCCGCGACGGTCTCCACTTGGTCCTTCTCGCACAGCGACGACCCGACTTTGTGGCCCAGTGCAGCCAAGAACGTGTAGCACATGCCGCCGCCGATGACGAGGGTGTCCACCCGAGGTAGCAGGTGGTTGATGACCCCGAGTTTGTCGCTGACCTTGGCGCCGCCGAGGACGACGGTGTAGGGGCGTTGCGGGGCTGTCAGCACCTGTGCGAAGACCTTGCTCTCCGCCTCGATGAGGTACCCGGCTGCATGCGGCAGTAACGCGGCGAGGTCGGTGACGCTGGCCTGCTTGCGGTGGACCACGCCGAAGCCGTCGCCCACGTAGACCTCCCCCATCGCCGCCCATTCGGCTGCGAGCGAGGCGCGCTCTGCCGCGTCCTTGCTCGTCTCGCGGGGGTCGAAACGCACGTTCTCCAGCATGAGCACCTGGCCGTCGGCGAGGGCATGGGCCATCGCCGCGGCCTCCGGCCCGGAGGTCTGTGGCGCCACTGCGACGTCGACCCCGAGCAACTCTGCGAGCCGGGCGGCGACCGGGGCGACGGAGTACTTGGGGTTCGGGGTGCCGTCGGGGCGGCCGAGGTGGGTCAAGATGATGACCTTGGCTCGGTTCTCGAGCAGCATCCGCACCGTCGGCAGGGCCGCGCGGATGCGTCCGTCGTCGGTGATGGCGCCGCCGTCGAGCGGCACGTTCAGGTCAAGACGCAGCAGGACCCGCTTGTGCCGGACGTCAACGTCGGCGAGAGTCGCAAGTGCCATGTGCGCGGGTCAGTTCCGGCTGGCCATGTAGGCGACGAGATCGACGAGCCGGTTGGAGTAGCCCCACTCGTTGTCGTACCAGCCGAGGACCTTGGCGGTGTCGCCCATGGAGTTGGTCAGCGAGCCGTCGAAGATGCAGGAGGCCGGAGAGGTCACGATGTCGCTGGAGACGATCGGGTCCTCGGTGTACTCCAGGATGCCCTTCAGCGGGCCCTGCGCGGCCGCCTTGATGGCCGCGTTGATCTCGGCCGCGCTGGCGGGCTTGGCCAACTGCACGGTGAGGTCTGTGGCGGAGCCGGTCGGCACGGGCACGCGCATCGCGTACCCGTCGAGCTTGCCCTTGAGATCGGGCAGCACCAGGGAGATGGCCTTGGCCGCACCGGTGGTGGTAGGGATCATGTTCAGCGCCGCGGCACGGGCGCGACGCAGGTCCTTGTGCGGGAAGTCGAGGATGACCTGGTCGTTGGTGTACGCGTGGATCGTGGTCATCATGCCCTTGACGATGCCGAAGGTCTCGTGGATGACCTTGGCCATCGGGGCGAGGCAGTTGGTGGTGCAGGAGGCGTTGCTGATGATGCGGTGCGCGGCCGGGTCGTAGTCGGTGTGGTTCACGCCCATGACGATGGTGATGTCCTCGCCCTTGGCCGGGGCGGAGATGATGACCTGCTTGGCACCGGCCTTCAGGTGTCCGCCGGCGCTCTCGGCGTCGACGAAGCGACCGGTGGACTCGATGACGATGTCCACGCCCAGGTCGCCCCACGGCAGGGCTGCCGGGTCGCGCTCGGCGAGGGCCTTGATGGTGTGCGACCCCGCGGTGATGGTGTCTTCAGTGAACGTCACCTCGCCGGGGAACCGGCCGAGGATGCTGTCGTACTTCAACAGGTGCGCGAGGGTCTCGTTGTCGGTGAGGTCGTTGACCGCGACCACAGCGATGTCGGCGCCGCTAGCGACCAGCGCGCGGAAGAAGTTACGGCCGATGCGGCCGAAGCCGTTGATACCAACACGGACAGTCACAGCAGGCTCCTGCTCTCGTCGTTCACGGATAGGTGGGCGGGACCGGACCCGGGCACAGTGCCCCGTGCCTGCAGCACGGGGTGGGATGTCCGGAAATCTCGGGTGGTGACCTGAGTCACATCAGAACCCTAGCAACGGCCCTGTCTGAGGCCCCAGCGGCGGGCAGGTCTCAGTCGAGCATGTCCGGGGTGAGGCTCGCCTCGGTGTTGGGGATGCCGAGGTCGCTGGCGCGCTTGTCAGCCAGGGCCAGGAGGCGGCGGATTCGCCCGGCGACGGCATCCTTCGTCATGGGCGGGTCAGCCAGGGCGCCGAGTTCCTCCAGGCTGGCCTGCTTGTGCGCGATGCGCAGCCGGCCAGCCTGGGCGAGGTGGTCCGGCAGGTCGTCGCCGAGGATCTCCAGCGCGCGCTGCACCCGCGCCCCGGCGGCCACGGCCGCGCGGGCCGAGCGGCGCAGGTTGGCGTCATCGAAGTTGGCCAGGCGGTTCGCGGTGGCGCGCACCTCGCGGCGCACGCGCCGCTCCTCCCAGTTCAAGACCGACTCATGGGCGCCCAGCAGCGTCAGCATGGCCGCGATGGCGTCGCCGTCTCGGATGACCACGCGGTCTACCCCCCGCACATCGCGCGCCTTGGCCGCGATGTCCAGGCGACGGGCGGCGCCGACGAGTGCCAGCGCGGCCTCCGGGCCGGGGCAGGTCACCTCGAGTGCGCTGGATCGGCCCGGCTCGGTGAGCGAGCCGTGGGCGAGGAACGCGCCCCGCCACGCAGCGGCCGCGTCGCACTCGCCGCCCATGACGATGGAGTGCGACAGCCCGCGGACAGGTCTGCCTGCCGGGTCAACGAGTTGTGCTTGCTGCGCCAGCAGGTTCCCGTGCTGGGAGACGCGCACGACGTAGCGCACACCCTTGCGGATGCCGGCACCTTGCAAGATGACGAGGTCGCTGTCGCGGCCGTAGAGGTCGGCAATCTCCTTGCGCAGTCGGCGCGCCACCGAGGCTGTGTCGAGTTCTGCCTCGACCACGATTTTGCCGCCGACGAGGTGCAGCCCCCCGCCGAAGCGGAGCATGGCTCCGACCTCCGCTTGCCGGCAGCAGGCCTTGGCAACCTCGAGCCGGCTGAGCTCGTCTTTGACGTCAGCGGTCATCGCCATGGCGCGAATCCTTGCATGCTCGCGGGGTGCTGCGCCCGGGTCAACGGGGGTGAATTTCGACGCTTTGCAGGACCGCGGCGAGGGCGGCAGGGTCGTGTGCGCCGCTGCCTTCGGGGTCGAGGTCCGCGATGAGCAGCTGCGCACCGGTGCCGACCAATCGTGCCCGGAGCCCGTCGCGGTCGGCGGAGGAATCCGCAACGACGGCATCGACTCGCAGAGCGGGGTGCGCGTGCATGAAGGTGCGCAGGTAGTCGGAGGCGGTGAATCCCTCGGTCTCGCCGGGCTGAGGGCGCAGGTTCACGACCAACACCACCGTGGCGCGACTGTCGTTGATGGCCTGACAGACGCCGGCGACGGCCAGCGGTGCGAGCACACTGGTGAACCACGAGCCGGGCCCGAGGACAACGATGTCGGCCGCGGCAATCGCGGCGGCGGCCGCAGGGCACACGGGCACCTCGGCCGGGTCCGTGCGCACAGCCTCGATCCGCAAGCCGCTGGTCGTGACCGCGGCTTGCCCGTGGAGCGTGCCTGCGCGGCCGTCGCCGTCGAGGACGTCCGCGACGAGGTGATGCGGCGCGGTGCTGATCGGCAGCACCGCCCCCGAGACACCGAGTAACTCCGCAGCGGTTGCGATCCCCTGGACGATGCCGGACTCGTGGCCGTCTGCGCGCTGCCACAGGGCTGTCAGCAGCAGGTTGCCCAGGCTGTGACCGGCGAGAGCGCCCTCGCCGTCGAACCGGTGGCCCCATAGTTCGGTGCGCACACTCTGCGACTCATCGGCCAGCGCAAGCAGCGCCATCCGCACATCCCCCGGGGGAGGCACGTGGAACTCACGCCGAAGTTTGCCGCTGGAGCCCCCGTCATCGGCCATGCTGACCAGGGCGGTGACGTCGTCGGCCATCCGGCGGGCCGCCCGCAGGGTCTGGGCCAGGCCGTGGCCGCCGCCGATGGCAACCAGTCGCACTGTCACTCCCGGCCGAGGTCCCGGTGCCGCAGGCTCACCTGGGCGTCGGGCGCAGACAAGGCGGCGGCGAGGGCTTCAGCCAAGGCAACAGACCGGTGCCGACCACCGGTGCAGCCGACAGCCACGGAGATGTAGCGCTTGCCTTCGGTGACGTAGCCCGGGATCGCAGTTGCCACGAGGGCGAGCATGTGCTCGAACCCGCTGGATGCGCCGGCGTTCTCGAAAACCGCATCGCGGACCTCCGCGTCCATGCCGGTGAGCGGCTGCAGTCGCGGGTTCCAATGCGGGTTGGGGATGAACCGGGCGTCGAAGACCATGTCGGCATCGACTGGCAATCCGTACTTGAAGCCGAATGACGTGATGCTCAGGTGCACTGCGGCTTCGTCGCCGCCGAACGCCTCCACCACGCGGCTGCGCAACTGGTGGGGCGACAGCGAGCCGGTGTCGATGAACAGATCGGCGGTGGCCCGAAGGCTCGCGAGCCGCTCACGCTCAGCTGCGATGCCTTGGGTGATCGTGCCGTCCCCCTGCAGGGGGTGCGGCCGACGCGCATACTCGAAGCGGCGCACGAGCACGTCGTCGGCGGCGTCGAGGAACAGCACGCTGACCTTGGCGCCGTCGTCTCGGAGCGTGTCCAGGGAAGCCGCGAGGTCCTCGAAGAACGCCCCAGACCGGATGTCCGTGACCACACCGACGCGTACCGACCCGGCGGCGGCGACCTGCTCGACCGCGCGGCGCACGAGGCTCGGCGGGAGGTTGTCGATCACGTACCAGTCCAAGTCCTCCAGCGCCCACGACGCGGTGGACCGGCCCGCCCCGGACATACCGGTGACGATGACCACCTCGGTGCCGGCGGGCAGGGAGTCGCTCACGGCGGCTTAGTCTGCCGAGGCGCCGGCGGGCGCGTCCAGCGCGCCCAGAATCTGGGCTGCGAGGGCCGGTCCGAAACCGGGCAGGGCCGCGATCTCGTCCGCAGTGGCTGACTGCACGCCGCGCACATCGCCGAAGCGCTCCATGAGCACCCGCCGCCGCACCGGCCCGAGCCCGGGGACTGCGTCGAGCGCGCTCACGAGCATGGCGCGGCTGCGGCGCTTGCGGTGCAGGCCGATGGCCGCGCGGTGAGCCTCGTCACGGATGCGCTGCAGGAGGAACAGCGCCTCGCTGGTGCGGGGCAGGATCAGCGGGTCGGGCTGCGCGGGCAGCCATACCTCCTCAAGCCGCTTCGCGAGGCCGACCAGCGGCACACTCACCCCCGCCGCCGTCAGTGCGGCGTGTGCCGCCGCGACCTGCGGCGCGCCCCCGTCGACGACCAGCAGGTCGGGTGTGTCGAGACCCGTGGCGTTGGCGAAGCGTCGGCTGAGCAACTCGCGCATGGCCGCGAGGTCGTCGCTGCCGTGTTCGCCTCGAATGGCGTAGGAGCGGTAGTCGCGTTTGGCGGGAAGGGCGTCCTCGAAGACGACCAGCGCGCCAACGACGTTGGTGCCGGACACATTGCTGATATCGACGCACTCGATGCGGTACGGCGCCTGCGGCAGGCCCAGCGCCTCCTGCAACTGCCGCAGGGCCTCACTGCGCGCGGTCAGGTCGTGACCGCGTTTAAGGGTCTGCACGCTGAGGGTGTCGGCGGCGTTGGCGTTGGCCGTGGCCATGAACTCTCGCTTGACGCCGCGGGCGGGAACGAGCACGCGGACCTTGTGGCCGGCGATGCCGGCGAGGACCTGCTCAATCGCCGAGGCGTCTTGCGGCAGGTGTGGCACGAGGATGTCGGCTGGGATGTCTTCGCGGGCGGTGTAGACCTGCATGAGCAGTTGCTCGACCAAACCTTCCGGCCCGACCTCGTCGACTAGGTCGACGATGAATCCGCGCTGGCCCCGGATGCGGCCGCCGCGGATGTGGAACAGCGAGACTGCGGCCTGCAACGGTCCGACGGCGACGCCGACCACGTCGAAGCGCCCGCCCTCGGGGAACACCAGGGTGTTTCGCTCAGTCGCCTGTTGCAGCGCCCCGATGTCGTCACGCAGCCGCGCCGCGCGCTCATAGTCCTGCGCGTCGGATGCCTCCTGCATGCGTCCCCGCAGGTCGGTGATGAAGGTGTCGGCGGCCCCTGACATGAAGGTGGCGAACTGCTCGGCCACCTCACGATGCTCCTGCGCGGTCGCCTTGCCGACGCAGGGCGCGCAGCACCGGTCGATGTAGCCGAGCAGGCACGGCCGGCCGGTGCGGGCGGCGTCTTTGAACACCCCGTCGCTGCAAGAGCGCATGGGGAAGACGCGCAGCAGCAGGTCGACGGTCTCGCGGATCGCCCAGGCCTGCGGGTACGGGCCGAAGTAGCGCACCCCGCGACGCTTGGTCCCGCGCATCACCGTGACCCGCGGGAACTCCTCGTTCATGGTGATGGCGAGGAAGGGGTAGGACTTGTCGTCACGGTACTTGACGTTGAATCGCGGTGCGAACTCCTTGATCCACGTGTATTCCAGCGAGAGCGCCTCAGCCTCGGAGCCAACCACCACCCAGTCGACGCGTCGGGCCGAATCCAACATCGAGACGGTGCGCGGGTGCAGGCCCTCACGGGACTGGAAATACGACCCGAGGCGGCTGCGCAGCGAGCGGGCTTTGCCAACATAGACGACACGGTCCTTGTCGTCCCAGAAGCGGTAGACACCCGGCGCAGTGGGGATGCTGCCGGGCAGTGGCCGCCAGGTCTGCGGGTCGGCCATGCTCAGGCCTTCGCAGTTGCCTTGGCGCGGGTGCCCTTGCCGCGCGGCGCCGCGGCTCGTTGGGACGCCGATGGCTCGCCGCTGCGGGCCGGCTTCGCGAGGACGGGCGCGAGGTACTCGCCGGTGAAGCTGCCGGTGCGCGCGTGCGCGGCTGCGACCTGCTCAGGTGTGCCGGTGGCAATGATGCGCCCGCCGCCGGAGCCGCCGAGGGGACCGAGGTCGATGACCCAGTCCGCGGTCTTGACCACGTCGAGGTTGTGCTCGATGACGATGACCGTGTTGCCCTTGTCGACCAACCCGTGCAGCACCTGCAGCAGCCGGCGTACGTCTTCGAAGTGCAGCCCGGTGGTGGGTTCGTCGAGGACGTAGACAGTGCGCCCGGTGGAGCGCTTGTGCAGCTCGCTGGCGAGCTTGACGCGCTGCGCCTCGCCGCCGGAGAGAGTGGTGGCCGGCTGGCCGAGGCGGACGTAGCCCAGGCCGACTGACACCAGTGTGGTCATGTGGCGTGCGATCGCCGGGATTGCCTCGAAGAACGTGACCGCCTCAGAGATGGGCATGTCGAGGATGTCCGCGATGGTCTTTCCTTTGTAGTGGACCTCGAGGGTCTCGCGGTTGTAGCGCGCGCCCTTGCACACCTCGCAGGGGACATAGACGTCGGGCAGGAAGTTCATCTCGATCTTGATGGTGCCGTCGCCGGTGCAGGCCTCACAGCGGCCGCCCTTGACGTTGAAGGAGAAGCGGCCCTGCAGGTAGCCGCGGATCTTCGCCTCGGTGGTCTCGGCGAAGAGTTTGCGGATGTGGTCGAACACGCCGGTGTAGGTCGCGGGGTTGGAGCGCGGTGTGCGGCCGATGGGGCTCTGGTCGACGTGGACGACCTTGTCGAGGTGCTCCAAGCCCTTGATGCGGGTGTGGCGGCCGGGCATGGCGCGCGCGCCGTTGAGCTCGCGGGCCAGCGCCGTGTAGGTGATGTCGTTCACGAGCGTGGACTTGCCGGAGCCGCTGACGCCGGTGACGGCGATGAAGCAGCCGAGCGGGAACTCCGCGTCGACCTTCTGCAGGTTGTGCTCGCGAGCGCCCTCGACGCGCAGAACCCGTGACTTCTCGAAGGGGCGGCGTTGCGATGGGATGTCGATGGCGGCGGTCCCGCTGAGGTAGCGGCCGGTGAGCGAATCCGGGTTGGCCATCAATGCCGCCACCGGCCCGGAGTGGACGACCTGTCCGCCGTGCTCCCCCGCACCCGGGCCGATGTCAACGACCCAGTCGGCGGTGCGCACGGTGTCCTCGTCGTGCTCCACGACGATGAGGGTGTTGCCGAGGTCGCGCAGGCGGACCAAGGTCTCGATGAGGCGGTGGTTGTCACGTTGGTGCAAACCGATGCTCGGCTCGTCGAGCACGTACAGCACGCCCACCAGGCCCGCGCCGATCTGTGTGGCCAGCCGGATGCGTTGCGCCTCCCCGCCGGAGAGGGAGCCGGCCGCGCGGTCCAGGGAGAGGTAGTCCAAGCCGACGTCGACCAGGAATCGCAGGCGCTCCACGACCTCCTTGACGACGCGCTCGCCGATGAACGCCTCCTTCTTCGTCAGCGGCAGCGCCGTGAAGAACTCCAGGGCGCCGCCGATGGACAGGGAGGCGACCTCAGCGATGCCGTGTCCGTGCAGCCGCACGGCGCGCACCACCGGCTTGAGGCGCGTTCCCTCGCACTCCGGGCAGGGGACCTCGCGCATGCAGGCGGCGTAGCGCTCCTTGGTGGATTCGTTGTCGGCCTCCTCGTAGCGGCGTGCGACGAACGGCAGGACCCCCTCGTACACGGTCGTGTACGACCGGTTGCGCCCGTACCGCGACTGGAAGCGCACCTGCAACGACTCATCTGAGCCGTTCAGGATGACCGAGCGCACTTTCGCGGGGAGTTTGCGCCAGGGCGTGTCGAGGGAGAAGCCGAGCTGCTTGCTGATGCTCGCGAGCAGTTTCATGAAGTAATCGGCGCTGGCACTGCCGGACCAAGGGGCGATGGCGCCCTCGTTCAGTGACAGATCGGGGTTCGGCACGACGAGGTCGGCGTCGGCCTCCATGTGCACGCCGAGCCCGCTGCAGCCCGGGCAGGCTCCGAACGGGGAGTTGAAGGAGAACGAGCGTGGCTCCAGCACCTCGAAGGAGAGATCGCAGGAGTGGCAGGCGAGGTGCTCGCTGAAGGTGCGCAGCCGCTCGGCTGACCCGGCAGGAAGGTCGACGAACTCCAACTGCACCAGGCCGCCGCCGACTCGCAGCGCCGTCTCCACGGAGTCGGTCAAGCGCACACGCGAGTCGGGTTTGACGGTGAGCCGGTCCACGACGACCTCGATGCTGTGCTTCTCCTGCTTCTTCAACTTCGGCACATCGACAATCGCATGCACCTCACCGTCGACGCGGACCCTGGCGAACCCTTGGGAGGCGAGTGAGCGCAGCAGGTCGATGAACTCGCCTTTGCGCTCGCGCACCACCGGGGCCAGGACCAGGAAGCGGGTCCCTTCGGCCAGGGTGAGGACCTGGTCGACGACGTCCTGAGGGCTCTGCCGCGCGATGACCTTGCCGCAACCGGGGCAGTGAGGCACACCGATGCGCGCGAACAGCAGGCGCAGGTAGTCGTAGATCTCGGTGATGGTGCCGACGGTTGAGCGCGGGTTGCGGCTGGTTGACTTCTGGTCGATCGACACTGCCGGGGACAGCCCCTCGATGAAGTCGACGTCTGGCTTGTCCATCTGGCCGAGGAACTGCCGGGCATAAGCGCTGAGGGACTCCACGTAGCGGCGTTGACCCTCCGCGAAGATGGTGTCGAAGGCCAACGAGGACTTCCCGGAGCCCGAGAGCCCGGTGAAGACGATGAGGGAGTCGCGCGGCAACTCCAGGCTGATGTCCTTCAGGTTGTGCTCGCGTGCGCCCTTGATGACGATGTGGTCAGTCATCTGCGCCTCGTTCGCGGGGGTTGGGCTCGGGTGGGGCGGTGCGCTCGATGAATCCGTCGTGCGGGTGCCCCGGGTGGCCCTCGTCGGACAGCGGTTCGAAACTCTCGCGGTGGTGCTGGGACTGCCGCCGCGCGGTGACGCTGCTCGCCACCACGGTGACGAGCAGGACCAGCAGGATGACGCCGAGGCCCGTCCACGTGTCGATGACGGGGATCGACGCGTGGAAAGTGCTGGCGGCTGCTTCGAGTGCGAGTTTCACCGCGATGAACCCGAGCACGACGGCGAGGCCCTTGCTCATGTGGGTCAGTCGGTCCATCAGTCCGTGCAGGAGGAAGAACACTTGCCGAAGGCCCATCAAGGCGAAGGCGTTCGATGCGACGATGATGAAGGGGTCGGTGGTCAGGCCGAAGATGGCGGGGATCGAGTCCACGGCGAAGAGCACGTTGGACACGCCGATGGCGAGGATGACCAGCAGCATCGGAGTGGCGACGCGGCGGCCGTCGCGGGTCGCCGTCAGAGAGCGGCCGTGGTAGTCGCGGGTGACCGGGACCCGCCGCTCGAGCCAGCGCACCACCGCGTTGCCCTCCGGGTCGGGCTCGGAGTCGGTGTTGCGCCACACGCCGATGGCAGTCCATGCCAGTAACGCGGCGAAGAGGAAGAGAGTCGCCTCGAACTGCTCGACGGCTGCGGCCCCGATGACGATGAGCCCGCCGCGCAGGATGAGCGAGAGGGCGACGCCGATGCGCAACACTCGGTGGCGGGCTGTGACAGGCACCGCGAAGCTGCCCATGAGCACGAGGAAGACGAACAGGTTGTCCACGCTCAGGCTGTATTCAGTCAGGTACCCGGCGATGAACTGCCCGCCGTAGGTCGACCCGTGACGCATCCAGATCCACGCGGCCACGGCACCGGCCACCAGCACATAGACGCCCACCCAGACGCCGGCTTCACGGTGGCCGAAGGCGTGCGGGCGGCGGTCCACGATGAGCCCGTCGAGGAAGAATGTGCCGAGCACGAGCGCGAGCAGCAGCCACCACTCCCAGGCAGCGGCGCTCATCGCGCCTGGCCCTCAGTGGCAGCCAGCATGCTGCGCAGCTCCTTCTTCAGGTCGCCTACCTCGTCGCGGATGCGTGCGGCGAGCTCGAAATTCAACTCCTCCGCGGCGGCGCGCATCTGCTCGGACAGCTCCTCGATGAGGGACTGCAGGTCGGCCGCGGGGGTGCCTGCGACGAGCCTACGGGTCGCGGCGCCGGCGCCGGCGGCTGCCGTCACCAGGTCTTTGGTGTCGACGCGGTCGCGGGCGAGCATGTCGGTGATGTCGGCGATCTTCTTGCGAAGCGGTTGGGGGTCGATGCCGTGCTCGGCGTTGAACGCCTCCTGCTTCGCGCGCCGGCGGTTGGTCTCGTCGATGGCGGCGCGCATGGAGTCGGTCACGGTGTCCGCGTACATGATGACCTGGCCGGACACGTTTCGGGCGGCGCGGCCGATGGTCTGGATGAGGCTGCGGGCGCTGCGCAGGAAGCCTTCCTTGTCCGCGTCGAGGATGGCGACCAGTGAGACCTCGGGCAGATCCAGGCCCTCGCGCAGCAGGTTGATGCCGACCAAGATGTCGAACTCGCCCAGACGCAGCTCGCGAAGCAGTTCCACTCGGCGAAGCGTGTCCACCTCGGAGTGCAGATAACGCACGCGCAGTCCCTGCTCGGTGAGGTAGTCAGTGAGTTCCTCGGCCATGCGCTTGGTGAGAGTGGTGACCAGCACCCGCTCGTCGCTGCCCACCCGCCGTCGGATCTCCGCGATGAGGTCATCGATCTGCCCGGTGGTGGGACGCACGACGACTTCCGGATCCACCAGACCCGTGGGGCGGATGACCTGCTCCACGACGTCTCCGTGCACCGAGCCGAGCTCGTACGGCCCGGGGGTGGCGGAGAGATAGACCGTCTGCCCGGTGCGCTCGACGAACTCTTCCCAGCGCAAGGGCCGGTTGTCCATCGCGCTGGGCAGGCGGAAGCCGTGGTCGACCAGCGTGCGCTTGCGGGAGGCGTCACCCTCGAACATCGCGCCGATCTGCGGCACTGTGACGTGCGACTCGTCGATGACGAGCAGGAAATCTTCGGGGAAATAGTCGAGCAGACAGTTCGGCGGGCTGCCTTGCTCGCGGCCGTCGAGATGGCGGCTGTAATTCTCAACTCCCCTGCAGCTCCCGGTTTGCTGCAACATTTCAAGGTCGTAGGCAGTGCGCATCTTGATCCGCTGCGCTTCTAGGAGTTGCCCGCGCTGTTCGAACTCCGCCACCCGTTCGCGCAACTCGACTTCGATGTCCTCGATTGCGCGACTGAGCCGCTCGGGGCTGGCGACGTAGTGGGAGGCAGGGAAGATGTACATCTCCTGATCCTGGGTGAGCACGGCGCCAGTCACCGGGTGCAGCGTCGCCAGGCGCTCGACTTCATCGCCGAACATCTCGATGCGCACCGGGTTGGTCTCATAGACCGGGAACACCTCGACGACGTCGCCGCGCACCCGGAAGGTGCCGCGCTCGAAGGCCATGTCGTTGCGCTGATACTGGATGTCGACGAGCCGACGCAGCAGCGCCTGCCGGTCGATGCTCTCGCCGACCCGCAAACGCACCATGCGGTCCACGTATTCCTGCGGGGTGCCCAGGCCGTAGATGCAGGACACGGTGGCGACCACCAGGACGTCACGCCGGGTGAGCAGGGAGTTCGTGGCCGAGTGCCGCAGCCGCTCGACCTCCTCATTGATGCTGGAGTCTTTCTCTATGTACGTGTCCGTGGACGGGATGTAGGCCTCGGGTTGGTAGTAGTCGTAGTACGACACGAAGTACTCGACGGCGTTGTTGGGCAGGAGCTCGCGGAATTCGGTGGCGAGTTGGGCTGCGAGGGTCTTGTTCGGCGCCATCACCAGGGTCGGGCGCTGCAGCCGCTCGACCAGCCACGCGGTGGTGGCGGACTTGCCGGTTCCAGTGGCGCCGAGCAGGACCACATGGGCTTCGCCGGCTTCGATGCGTCGGGAAATCTCCTCAATGGCAGCCGGTTGGTCCCCTGCCGGCTCGAATTCGCTGATGACTTCGAAGGGCGCGACCGTGCGCGTGAGGTCGGTGACGGGCCGGGTCATGTGCGCCGCCGCAGCAATGTGGGGAACGCCTCAAGCAGGGATACGGCGTGCGCCTGCAGTTGGGCGAGGGTGCCGGCGTTGGGGACGACCACGTCGCTCACCGCCTGTCGCGAGTCATCGGATGCCTGGGCCAGCATGCGCGCGGCGATGTCGGCATCGGTGAGGCCTCTTTCGCGTAGCCGCTCCCGGCGAAGCGCAGTCGGAGCCCAGACACTGACAACGTAATCGAATTCCGCTGTTGCGGCGTGCCGTGATCGGCTCTCGGCGAGCAACGGGATGTCGACGACCACGACCTCGGCGTCGGCCTGCTGCGCCTGTGCGGCAAGGTCGGCGCGCACCCAGGGGTGGATGACATCCTCGACCTGCTTGCGTAGGCCGGCGTCCCCGAACATCGCAGCCGCAAGTGCGGTGCGGTCGAGTTGGTCACCGTCGAAGCAGGTGGGCACGAGTGTCCGCAGATTAGCATGTGCTGTTGTGCCGGGGGCAACGGCCCGGCGGGCTGATTCATCCGCGTCGAGGACAGTGCACCCGGCTCGGCCGAGTTCCCGGGCCAATGCCGACTTCCCGGCGCCGATACCGCCTGTGACGGCCACGCGTCGCTGCGGCATCAGGACACCGCGGGCCGCTGCACCGCGACGCCTTCACGCTGATCGGCGTCCTCGACCTGAGCGCGGGTGATGCCGAGCAGATACAGCACCGCGTCGAGGTATGGCACGGACACGGTCGCGTCGGCGGCCGCCCGCACGACGGGCTTGGCATTGAAGGCGATGCCAAGCCCTGCGGCCGCGAGCATGTCGAGGTCGTTCGCCCCGTCGCCGATGGCGACAGTGCGCCCGAGGGGCACCCCGACGCTTTCGGCGAACTCGCGCAGTGCCGTTGCTTTGCCCGCTCGGTCCACGATGGGGTCAGCGACTTCACCGGTGAGCACTCCGTCTCGGGCGATGAGGCGGTTCGCGCGGACCAGGCCGATGCCGAGCTCTGCTGCATGCGGCTCGATCAACTCGACGAAGCCGCCGCTGACCAGCGCGACGTGGTCTCCACACCGTCGTAGCGTGCGGATGAGAGTGCGCGCACCCGGGCTGAGGTCGATGGAGTGGGCTACGTCAGCGACTGACTGTTGGGGCAGTCCCGCCAGAAGGGCCACGCGCGCCCGCAGAGACTGTGCGTAGTCCAACTCCCCGCGCATCGCGGAGGCCGTGAGGGCCGATACCTCGTCGGCGACCCCGGCGGCCTGTGCGAGCAGGTCGATTCCCTCCGCCTGGACAAGGGTGGAGTCGACGTCGAGGACTACGAGCCGCACGCCGTGCCGGTCGAGGTCGGCGCGCTGCACTGCGATGTCGATTCCGTGGTGCTGCACCGAGCCGAGCAGGCCGGTGCGCAGTCCGGCGGCGCCAGCCGCGCCGCGGGCGACGCTAACGTGGAACTCCAGGGCCGTCACCGGGTAGTCCGCCGTTCGCCGGATGCGCTCGATGTTGCCCCCGACTGCGGCGATGGCTCGCGCCACCTCCGACATCGCCTCAGGCGCGAGGTCGGCGGCCAGCAATGACACGACGAACATCTCGCGTTGCGCGGGGTCGGGCAACCGGTCGAGGATCGACACGTCTACCGAGAACCCAGGCAGGATCCTCATCAGTGCGTCACGAACAACCGAGGCCTGAAATGCCGGCAGCGGCTCACAGAGCAATGCAAGTGTGAGCCGCTGCCGGATGACAATCTGTTCCACGTCCACCAGTCGCCGCACGTCGCGTGCCAAGCAGGCAGTCACCGCAGCGGTAACGCCAGGGCGGTCCTCCCCGCTAAGCGTGATGAGGACGACTGGGGAGGACATCAGCCTTCGAGCTTCTCCTTCAGCGCCTGCAGGCCCTCGTCGGAGGCGAGGGTGCCCGAGTCGCCGGTGGACTCAGAGGCAGAGGAGTAAGTGGACTCGGCAGCTGCGGCAACTGCTGCAGCGGCGTCGAGGGCACGTGCCTCCTTGGCCTGGGCCTGGTGGGCCAGCCAGCGCTCGTGGGCAACCGCATACGCGGCCTCCCACTCAGCCTGCTGCTTTTCGAAGCCCGGCAGCCAGTGCCCGGCCTCGGCGTCGAAGCCCTCCGGGTACTGGTAGTGACCGGCCTCGTCGTATGAACCAGCCATGCCGTAGACCTCAGGGTGGAAGTTCTCCTCGAGCGCGTCGGCGTCGGTGCCCTCGTTCGCCTGCTTCAGGGACAGCGAGATGCGGCGACGCTCGAGGTCGATGTCGATGACCTTGACGAAGAGGTCCTGCTCGAGCGTGACGACCTGCTCCGGGATCTCCACATGGCGCTCAGCCAACTCGGAGATGTGGACCAGGCCCTCGATGCCGTCAGCCACACGCACGAACGCGCCGAAGGGAACCATCTTGGTGACCTTGCCCGGTGCGATGTTGCCGATGGCGTGAGTGCGCGCAAATGCCTGCCACGGGTCTTCCTGAGTTGACTTCAATGACAGCGAGACGCGCTCGCGGTCCATGTCGACCTCGAGGACCTCGACGGTGACTTCCTGACCGACCTCCACGACCTCGTTCGGGTGGTCGATGTGCTTCCAGGACAGCTCGGACACGTGGACCAGGCCGTCAACGCCTCCAAGGTCGACGAACACGCCGAAGTTGACGATCGACGACACGACACCGGTGCGCACCTGACCCTTGGCCAGCTGGTTGAGGAACGTTGAGCGCACGGCGCTCTGAGACTGCTCCAACCAAGCACGACGGGAGAGCACCACGTTGTTGCGGTGCTTGTCGAGCTCGATGATCTTGGCCTCGATCTGCTTGTTCAGATACGGGGCGAGGTCGCGCACGCGGCGCATCTCCACCAGGGATGCCGGGAGGAAGCCGCGCAGGCCGATGTCGAGGATGAGACCGCCCTTGACGACCTCGATGACGGTGCCGGTGACGACGCCGTCCTCTTCCTTGATCTTCTCGATGGCGCCCCAGGCGCGCTCGTACTGGGCGCGCTTCTTGGACAGGACCAGTCGGCCGTCCTTGTCCTCCTTCTGCAGGACCAGCGCCTCGAGCCGCTCGCCGACGGAGACCACGTCTGCCGGGTTCACATCGTGCTTGATGCTGAGCTCGCGCGAGGGGATGATGCCCTCGGTCTTGTAACCGATGTCGAGCAGCACCTCGTCTCGGTCAACTTTGACGACGACGCCCTCGACGACGTCGCCGTCGTTGAAGGGCTTGATGGTGCTTTCGATTGCGGCGAGCAGTTCTTCAGCGGTCGCAAAGTCGTTCACGGCGACGGGGGAAGAGGAGGTCCGGGCGGTCGTGGCCGCCATATCAAGGGATTGCGTCATAAGGAGGGGGGACTCGATCGTCTTGGAGGGGCTTTGCCGCGTTGGCACGGCACAGCAGCCGGGCGGTCGCACGGCCAAGGCGCAAGGGTACGCAGGGGGCCTGTCGGCGCGGATGCGAGGGTGAGTGTGGGCCGCCGCGACCGTGCGCGGCGCGGGGTGGAGGTCTGACCGTGGCCGGCGCGCCCGCCGGATACGTGGCGCGGGGTTCTCGTCCTGCTGGTTGACTCAGGCCATGGGCGAAGAGCGGTGGCTCGGATGACCGAGGCCTCGTCGGCTCCCCCGCCTGAGTCGGGGCCCGCGCCGGCGTGGGCGGGCCGGCGGACCGTCGACCCGGCGGATGGCCGGTCGGCGGCGCGTCTGGGATGGGATGCGGATG
>JAGWWW010000003.1 GCA_018970205.1 Actinomycetales bacterium | reverse complement strand
CGACATCGCCATGTCGACGTAGTTGACCTCCTCGTACTCGCATGCCAGGAAGATCGGCATGACGAAGCGCGGGTCGACTGCGTTGATGACGACGTCGGGCCGGTGTGCGCGCAGCAACTCCTCCACTGCCTGCACCTGGCTGGCGTCCACCTGCGCGGCGGTGAACCGCGGGTCGCCGTTCAGGCGGGCGACCGCGTTCTCCGCACGTTGCTTGTCGTGGTCTGCGATGATGACTTGGGTCAAGAATGACCGACGCGACGCGATGTTCGCGATAGCACTTCCGACTCCACCGGCACCGATGATGAGGGCCTTCATGGATGTTCTCACTCCCTACGGGTGTGAGCGCAAACCTAGCCCATCAACGGGCTCTGTGCCCGGGTAACCCCGCAACCCGAGGCGGTTATCGAGCCTAGCGACCTGCGGTTTTGCACTATTCCGCGAGCAGGGTGCGCAGCGCGTCCTCGATGGTGGGGTCCAGCCAGGTGAAGCCGGCCCGCTCCAGGCGTGAGGGGGTGACGCGGGCGCTGCCGAGGACCTCCACGGAGAACTCCCCGAGTGCGGCTTTGAGCGCGAACGCCGGTGCCGGCAGCAGCGCCGGGCGCTTCAGCGCCCTGCCCATGGCGGCGGTGACAGCGGCGTTAGTGGCCGGGTTCGGGGCAGTGAGGTTCACCGGCCCGCTCAGGTCGGAGTCGATGAGGAAGCGCAGCGCGCGCACCTCGTCACGCAGGCTGATCCAGGACCACCACTGCTGGCCAGAGCCGAGTTTGCCGCCGAGACCGGCTTTGAACAGCGGCAGCATCCGCTGCCAGGCGCCGCCCCACTTGCTCATCACTAACCCGGTACGGGGGTGGGCGACTCGCACGCCAGCCTCACGGGCCGCGTCCGCTGCACCCTCCCACTGCACCACGACGTCGGCGAGGAAACCGCGCCCGGCGGGGGAGTCCTCATCGACAGCGGTGTCGCCGGTGTCGCCGTAGAAGCCGATGGCCGAGGCGCTGATCAGCACCGGCGGCTTGTTCTCAGTGGCGGCTACGGCCGCTGCGACGGTCTGGGTGGAGAGGGTGCGTGACTCGAGGATCTCGCGTTTGTATGCATCAGTCCAGCGCTTGTCGCCGACCCCGGCGCCGGCGAGGTGGACGACGGCATCGACGCCCTCGAGGGTGCCGGCCGGGATGCCGGTGGCATCTGCCGCGCGGGGGTTCCACAACACCCGGCCAGGGCCGACTTTGCCCTGGCGGACGAGCCGGGTGACGGTGTGGCCGTCCGCTTCAAGGGATGCGCACAGGGCTGTGCCGATGAGGCCGCTGGCGCCGGAGACGATGACTGTCGACATGGCATTAAGTGTGGTCTACGGCTGACGCACCCGCGACTTTTCCGGCAAGGCTACGCGGACGGCACCGGTCCGGGCTCGGATGTTGATGCGCAGCGCGGCGACGCATGTCCGCGCGCACACCGGCTGTCGGGTGCGCGGTGGAACCGGCTACGAGAGCTCAGCCTCGAACTCAGCCTCTTCCAGACGTGCCTTGACCGTGGACAGGAACCGCGCGGCGTCGGCGCCGTCAACGAGCCGGTGGTCGTACGTCAGGGCGAGGTAGACCATGGAACGGATGGCGATGCTGTCCGCACCTGTCTCATCTGTGACGACGACCGGTCGCTTGACGACTGCGCCGGTGCCCATGATGGCGACCTGCGGCTGGTTGATGATCGGCGTGTCGAACAGGGCGCCGCGGCTGCCGGTGTTCGTCAGTGTGAATGTGCCGCCGCTGAGCTCGTCCGGGGTGACCTTGTTCGTGCGGGTGCGCTCGGCTAGATCGGCGATCTTGCGGGCCAGGCCCGCGATGTTGAGGTCGCCGGCGTCGCGGATCACCGGCACGAGCAGGCCGCGCTCGGTGTCGACGGCGATGCCGAGGTGCTCGGCCTCGTGATAGGTGATGGTGCCGGCGGCTTGGTCGATCTGCGCGTTGACGGCGGGGAACTGCTTGAGTGCCTCGACTGCCGCCTTTGCGAAGAACGGCAGGAAGGAGAGCTTCACGCCCTCACGGGCCTCGAACTGCTTCTTGACCTTGTTGCGAAGAATCGAAATGCGGGTGACGTCCACTTCCACGACGGTCGTCAGTTGCGCCGATACCTGCAGAGACTCAACCATGCGTTCGGCGATCACCTTGCGCAGGCGCGACATGGGCTCCGTGCGCCCGCGCAGCGGCGATGCGGCTGCGGGGGAGACCTGCGAGGGGGCGGCAGTTGCGGGTGCAGGTGTGGTGGGTGCGGGTGCAGGTGTGGTGGGTGCAGGAGCCGGTGCAGGCGCCACGACCGCGGGGACTTGCGCAGGCCGGTTGCTCGCCGCCTGCTCGACGTCCTCCTTGCGGATCCGCCCACCGACGCCGGTGCCGACGACCGTCGTGAGGTCGATGCCTAATTCGTTGGCGAGTTTGCGGACCAGCGGGGTCACATACGGAGCTTGGGCATACGCCGGCGCGGGTGTTGCAGGGGTGACCGAATCCGCCGGCGCAGACGTCGCAGTGGCAACGGGCGCAGCGGTGGTCGTTGCCGCCGCCGGGGCCGGGGCGGGTGCGGCAGGCGCCGGGGCGGGTGCGGCAGGCGCCGGGGCCCGGGGTGCAGGTGCAGCAGGTGCAGCAGGTGCAGCAGGTGCAGCGGCAGCGCCGCTGGAGATCTGCGCAAGCACCGAGCCAACCGCCACGGTGGAGTCCACGCCGACGAGGATCTCAGCGACCGTGCCGGCTGCTGGCGACGGGATCTCGGTGTCGACCTTGTCGGTGGAGACCTCGAGCAGTGGCTCGTCTAGGGCGACGGTGTCGCCGATGTTCTTCAGCCAGCGGGTGACTGTGCCCTCAGTGACGCTCTCACCGAGGGCGGGAAGCACGACCGGTGTCAGTGCGCCGGCTGACGCTTGTGGCGCGGCAGCAGGAGCAGATGCTGGTGGCGCAGCCTCCACGATCGGCGCGGTAGCGGCAGGCGCAGCCGCCGGAGCGGGAGCAGGAGCGGGTGCAGCAGCAGGCACTGCAGTGGCCTCGGGAGCAGGGGCAGCGGGTGCGCTCGCGCCTTCACCTGCGATGACGGCGAGCTCGCCGCCGACGGGCACTACTGAGTCGATGCTCGCGGAAATCGCCGTGAGGACACCTGCGACCGGGGACGGGATCTCGGTGTCGACCTTGTCGGTGGACACCTCCAGCAGCGGCTCGTCCATCGCGACGGTGTCGCCGACGTTCTTCAGCCAGCGGGTGACTGTGCCCTCGGTGACGCTCTCGCCGAGCGCCGGCATCACAACCCGGGTTTCCATCGCGGTCAGGCTCCTCGTATCGCTTCGTGTGTGGTCACGGGATGGGTGGTCGCGCAGCGCGTCGCCCGGTCAGGCGTGGGCGTGCAGCGGCTTGCCGGCCAGGGCCAGGAAGGCCTCGCCGAACGCCTCGTTCTGGGTGGGGTGCGCGTGGATGAGCGGTGCCACATCGTCGGGGAAAGCCTCCCAGGAGTAGACCAGTTGCGCCTCTCCGATGAGTTCGCCGACTCGGCTGCCGACCATGTGAACGCCGACAACCGGGCCGTCCTTCTGGCGCACCAGCTTGATGAAGCCTGCGGTGCCGAGAATCTGGCTCTTGCCGTTGCCGCCGAGGTTGTACTCGTATGACTCGACCGCGGACTCCCCGAACTGCTCCTTGGCCTGCGCCTCGGTGAGGCCGACGCTGGCGATCTCAGGCTCGCAGTACGTGACGCGCGGGATGGCCTTCTCGTCGATGACGCGCGGGTTGAGCCCGGCAATGTCCTCGGCCACAAAGATGCCCTGCTGGAATCCGCGGTGAGCCAATTGCAGCCCGGGCACCAGGTCTCCCACCGCGCGAACGCCGGGCACGTTGGTGCGGCAGCGCTCGTCGGCGAGCACCCAGCCACGGTCCATGGCCACGCCGACCTGCTCGTACCCGAGTCCGTCGCTGCTCGGACCGCGGCCGACCGCGACGAGCAACAAGTCTGCGCGCAGGGTTGCGCCGTCCTCGAGGATGACCGTGACGCCGGAGTCATCTTGGCTGGCACTGGCGAAGCGGACGCCGGTCTTGATGGAGATGCCGCGCTTGGCGAACGCGCGGTTCAACGCCTTGGAGCACGCGTCGTCTTCGGAGGGCACCAGGCGCGGCAGACCCTCGACAATCGTGACCTCGCAGCCGAATGAGCGCCAGACGCTGGCGAACTCAGAGCCGATGACGCCGCCGCCGAGCACGATGACCGAGGTCGGCACGTAGTCGAGGTTCAGGGCCTGGTCGCTCGTCATGATGCGGCCGCCGATGTCCAGGCCGGGCAGGGAGCGCGCGTAGGAGCCGGTTGCGAGCACGATGTTGCGGCCGGTGACTGTGACCTCGCCGGCCTCGGTGCTGACCGCGACGGTGGTTGGCGACGCAAGGCGGCCGGTGCCGGTCACGTACGTCACGCCGCGGCTCTTGACCAATCCCTGCAAGCCTTTGTAAAGGCGGCTGATCACACCGTCCTTGTAGGTGTTGACCGCAGGCATGTCGATGCCCTCAAGGGACGCCTTGACACCGAAGTGAGCGCTCTCGCGTGTGCTGTCCGCTACTTCGGCGGCGTGCAGCAGCGCCTTGGTCGGGATGCAGCCGCGGTGCAGGCAGGTGCCGCCGAGCTTGTCCTTCTCGATGAGCGCGACGGACAAACCGAGTTGTGAGGCGCGCAGGGCGCAGGCGTATCCGCCGCTGCCTCCGCCGAGGATGACGATGTCGAAAACGGTGTTTGCGAGGTCGGGTGTGTCGGACACCTGCGGACTCCTTCAATCGACGGCGCTGTCCCGTGAGCCTGCTGCGAGGCACGGTGCCGGTGTGCGCCGGCGCGCGTGGGCAAGTCTGTCAGGTGCGACGGCGGCCGCCACACGGCGGTCGGCTGTGTGAAGCAGCACACGGGTCGGGGGGTGAGCCGGCAATCCGGGGAGTGTTGTGGGGCGTTGCGCTCTGCCGTGGTGGGCGGTCGCCCGACCGTGCTGAGCGGCGACTTGGCGTCGGTGCCAGTCGCCGTCGGGAACACAGAAGCCCCGGCCGGGTCGGCCGGGGCTTCTGGTGAAGCACTGTCGTGCGGGGGCTCAGCCGCGCGAGGTGGCGTCTAGGAAGTTCAGCAGCGTGCGGACCGCGAAGCCCGCGCCGCCCTTGCCGTTGATGCCGTAGGGCGCACTCTCGTTGAACGCCGGCCCGGCGATGTCGAGGTGGGCCCACTTCACGCCCGCGGGCACGAACTCACGCAGGAACAGGGTTGCGCTGATCGCGCCGCCCATCCGCTCGCCGACGTTGGAGATGTCGGCCACGTTGGAGTCCAGGCTCGGGCGCAGGTGCTCCAGGATCGGCATGCGCCAGAACGGCTCGCCGGATGCCTTGCTCGCGGCGACGACGGCGTCAGCGAGGTCGTCGTGGGTGGCGAAGAACCCGGCGGTGCGTTGCCCGAGCGAGAGCACCATCGCGCCGGTGAGCGTTGCCACGTCGATGACGATGTCGGGCTTGTCTTCTGCGGACCGCGCCAATCCGTCGGCCATGACCAGGCGCCCTTCGGCGTCGGTGTTGTTCACCTCGACGGTCTTGCCGCCGTAGATCGTGATGACGTCGGTCGGCCGGGTCGCGGTGCTGCTGACCATGTTCTCGGCGATGGTCATGTAGGCAGTGACGTTGACGTTGATGCCGAGTTCGGCTGCAGCGCAGATCGTCGCGGCGACCGCGGCGGCGCCGGACATGTCGGCCTGCATGCCGAGCATCGACGTCGCGGGCTTCATCGAGTACCCGCCGGTGTCGAAGGTGATGCCCTTGCCGACCAGGACAACGTGGGTCTTGGCGCCCTTGGGGCGGTAGGCCAGGCGTGCCAGGCGGGGGCCGTCTGCGGCACCTTGGCCGACGCCCATGAGGCCGCCGTAGCCGCCTTCGCTCAACTGGTGCTCATCGAGCACCTCGCAGGTGATGCCCAGGCTGCTCGCGCGTGTGACCGCCGCCTCCGCGAGGTCAGCCGGGTGCAGGTGCGAGGCAGGGGTGTTGATCAGGTCTCGGGCGAAGCAGACCGCGTCGGCGACGACCGCAGCCTGAGTCAGAGCTTCCTTCGCACCGGCGTGCTTGGGGTCGGGCACGATGATGCCGACCTGCTTCACGCCTGCCTTCTTCGGCGGCGTGGTCTTGAAGTTGGTGAACTGGTACGCGCCGAGTTTGGCGCCGACGCCGGCGGCGATGGTGGCGTCGGGGGAGCAGATGGGCACCGCCACGACCGCCTTCTTGTTGCCGGCGGCCGCACGCACAGCCACCGCCACGCCGTCGCGGATGGCGTCGTAGCGCCCGGGGGTGTTCGTCTCGGTGTCGCCGAGGCCGATTCCGAACACCTGGGCGTGCTTCAACCCGGCGGCGCTGCCGAGGAAGGAGACGCAGTCGCCGACCTTGCCGGTGGCCCCGGCGGCGGTCAGGGCGTCGATGAGTTTGCGCTTGGCCGCAGCCGGGATGGCCGCTACGGCGTCAGCGAGTTCGACGGTGCCCTTGCGGGAACCGGGACGGGTGCCGATGATGAGGACGTCGGCTTCAATGTCTTTTGGCCCAACGAGGCGCAGAGTCGTCATGGCGACGCAGCCTATTGACAACGGCCGCGCAGGACTAGCGTTGCGGCTGTGACATCTGCAGACGGCGGCCAGAAGACCGCGCTCTACGACCAGCATGTGGCCCTCGGCGCCAAGATGACCGACTTCGGCGGCTGGCTCATGCCGCTGGAGTACTCGGGGGTCATCGCCGAGCACACCGCAGTGCGCACAGGCGTCGGGGCGTTCGACGTCTCGCATATGGGGGCCATCCGGGTCCACGGTCAGGCGGCGAAGGCGTTCCTCGACGGCGTGCTCACCAACGACCTGCTCTCCCGTGGCCCGGGAGAGGTGCAGTACTCGTTGCTGTGTCAGGACGATGGTGGCGTCGTTGACGACCTGCTCGTCTACGCCGGATCGGACGACGAGTGCCACATCATCGCCAACGCAGGCAACGCGCTCACGGTCATCGACGTCCTGCGCTCACTGGCCCCGGCGGGCATCACGGTCGAGGACCGCCGACCGGACAGCGCGATCATCGCCGTGCAGGGGCCGCAGTCGCGGGACGTGGTGCGCGCCGCAGGCTTCGACATCAACCTCGCCTACATGACGAGCACCGTCGTGCGGCACCCCGACTGGGGCTTCGTGGTCGTCTCGCGCACCGGCTACACCGGTGAGCATGGCTACGAGCTCGTCTGCCCGCGCGAGGCAGCGGTCGAGGTGTGGCAGGCGGTGCTCGCACACGGGGCGCTGCCTTGCGGCCTCGGCGCGCGTGACACCCTGCGATTGGAGATGGGCTACCCGCTGCACGGCAACGACATCTCCCCGCAGATCTCGCCGGTGACGGCCCGGCTCGGATGGGCGGTCGGATGGAAGAAGGCGGATTTCCGAGGCAAGGCGGCACTGCAGGCGCAGAAGGATATCGGGCCGCTACGGCTGCTGCGCGGTATCGAGTTGACCGACCGCGGGGTGCCGCGCTCGCACATGGCCGTCGTGGCCGGCGGCACGGTCGTGGGGGAGACGACCTCGGGTGGGTTCTCCCCGACGTTGCAGTGCGGTATCGCGTTGGCATTGCTGGACTCGTCGGTGTCGGTTGGCGACACCGTCGCGGTCGACGTCCGCGGCCGGCACCTCGCCGGCAGGGTCGTCACGCCGCCGTTCGTCGCCGCTTCACCGAAGGATCCCTCGCCGGCCGCCTAACGCCGCAGCCGGCACCTCGCCGGCAGGGTCGTCACGCCGCCGTTCGTCGCCGCTTCACCGAAGGATCCCTCGCCGGCCGCCTAACGCCGCGGGCGCTGCAGGAATGCCAGGACCGCGCCGCCGAGCAGCAGCAGGGAGCCGAGTGCGCCGAGCAGCACCGGTGACACCTTCGCCCACCGTGATCGCTGGGCACTTTCGCCGCCTGACGCGCTCGGCGACGCCGCGGGGCTGCCAGAGTCATCAGGCAGCGCGCCAGTGAATGACGGCGTGGCTCCGCCGATCTGAGGTGCGCACTCAGTGCGCGGGTAGCCGTCGATTGCGCACAGGACGGTGGCGTCCTTGCGCAGGCTGCGTGCCGCTGCCTTGAGCGCGTCGGCGCTGGTCGCCTTAGCCGGCAGGGATAGGCATGCCGTTCGTATGGGTCCGGGTTGCTCGCCGGTCGGGGCATCGGTGCCCACGCCCGGGTCGATGACGACCGCGACCCGGGTGACCGTCGTCGTCGGGGTCGCAGCCGCCAAGGCAGGGCACAGCGACGCGAAGTTCGCCAGCGCCCGCGGCGCCTGGCCGCCGTCGTCTCCCCAGACGCCGAAGTGCCAGCCGTCGACGTCCATGTCCGACAAGCGCCGCTCTTCTGGCGCAAGTTGCGGAAGCGCCCAGTCGCCGTCTTGCAGGATCCAGTAACTCCAGTAGCGGAACTGCGCAGGCGCCGCTGTGGCCGCTGTGGCCGCTGGCAGGCACACCATCAGCGCGGCCGCGAGGACTCGCAGTAACCGGCTGCTTCTCACGGCGCTCAGGGTACGGCCGCTGTTCAGGGTCGTTGCTCGGGCGACACCGTCTTGGCAGGGTCTCGCTCGATGAAGCCGGCCAGCGCCGCGTCGATCGCCCCCATGGTGTCCGCTGACAGCCGCACGCCGGCCGCCCCGATGTTCTCGGTCACCTGCTCGGGGCGCGACGCTCCGATGATCGCCGCCGAGACTGCGGGGTTCTGCAGGACCCAGGCCACGGCGAGTTGCGCCATGGTCAAGCCGCAGTCAGCGGCAATCGGGCGCAGGTTCTGCACCGCCGCGAGCAGGTCGTCCTGCAACCAACGGTTGACGAACCCGCCGCCGTTGGGGTCCGCCGCCCTGCTGCCCTCGGGCGGTTGCGCGCCCGGCAGGTACTTGCCCGTCAGCACACCTTGGGCGATGGGCGACCACACGATCTGCCCGAGGCCGTATTCCTGGCTCGCTGGGATGACTTCCGCTTCGATGACCCGCCAGAGCGCGGAATACTGCGGTTGGTTGGAGATTGGTCGGTCGTACCCCATCGCGTCACAGATCTCGACGGCGCGGGTGATTTGCTCGGCGTTCCACTCTGAGACCCCGATGTAGAGGACCTTGCCCTGGCGCACAAGGTCGTTGAACGCGCTGAGGGTCTCCTCCAGCGGCGTGAAGTGGTCGAAGCGGTGCGCTTGGTACAGATCGATGTAGTCGGTCTGCAGGCGCTTGAGCGAGCCGTGGCAGGACTCCATGATGTGCTTGCGCGACAGGCCGCGGTCGTTCTTGCCCGGGCCGGTCGGCCAGAAGACCTTGGTGAAGATTTCCAGACCCTCGCGGCGCTGGCCGGCTAGCGCGTCACCGAGGACCGATTCCGCGCGCGTCTGCGCATAGACGTCCGCGGTGTCGAAAGTCGTGATGCCGGCGTCGAGGGCCGCGTTCACGCAGGCGTGGGCTGCCGCGTCCTCGACCTGGTTGCCGTGGGTGATCCAGTTGCCGTAGATGATCTCGCTGATGACAAGGCCGCTTCGGCCGAGGTGACGGTGCTCCATGCGCCGAACCCTAGGGCCGTGGTGCAGTCGCGCAAGCGCTGCCGTTGCCGGTCTCGACGCCGTGGCGCAGCGCGTGGGCGTCGGACTGCGTCAGCGCTTGCGCTTGACCGGCTTGCCGCCGATGCCCACGCGTGGCGGCGGGACCCGCAGCTTGCGCATCTGGGTCACGCGCAGCACCCCGTAGAAGATGGCGCCTTTGCGGTCGGCCGGGTCGAACTGCTTGGCCAGCCGGCTGCGCAGGCGCAGGGAGACCACGAGCGTGTCGACGAGCATCAGGGTGAAGGTTGCGAACCACGCCGGGTAGGCGATGTTGAGCACGGTCTTGTTCGGCACCATCGTCAGGACGATGACGATGAACGCCGCGGGCAGAAACACCTCACCGACGGTCAGCCGGGAATCGATGAAGTCGCGCACGAACGCCTTGGCCGGGCCGCGGTCGCGGGCGGGGAAGTAGCGCTCATCGCCTGCGAGCAGGCCCAGCCGGGCCTTCTCCCGGGCCTCGCGCTGTGCGGCGCGGGCCGCCTTCTTGTCCAGCACCGGGTTCAGCGCTGCCTTGCGCGCGGCCTCAGCCTCAGCGCGGGTGGGGGTCGGTTTGCCTTTGCCGGCGGCGGTCTGCTCGGGGGTTTCCTGGCTCATGACGGCGAGCCTACGGCAGGTGCGGTGGCGGTGCCCCGAGCCGAGGATCGGGTCAGTTCGCCGGAAGGTCCAGCATCTGCTGCAGGGCAACCCGTGACCAGTGGGCGACGCGCTCGGGCACGGTGATCTGGTTGGCCACGGTGCCGGCCGCGAGGCTCTCAAGGCTCGCGACGAGGTGGGGCAGGTCGATGCGGTTCATCGTCGAGCAGTAGCAGACGGTGCTGTCAAGGAACGTGACGTGCTTGTCGGGGTGGGTGCGGGCCAGCCGTCGGACCAAGTTCAGCTCGGTGCCGATGGCCCATGCGCTTCCCGAAGGGGCGGACTCCAGGGTCTTGATGATGAACTCGGTGGATCCGACGAGGTCTGCGGCGGTGACGACCTCGTGCGCGCACTCGGGGTGTACCAGCACGTTGACGCCGGGGACGCGCTCGCGCACCTGGTCGACGCAGGTGCGGGTGAACCGGCCGTGCACCGAGCAGTGCCCGCGCCACAGGATCATCCGCGCCCGGCGCAGTTCATCGGCGGTGACGCCGCCGCCGGGCTTGTGCGGGTTGTAGACCACGCAGTCGTCAAGGCTCATCCCGAGTTGCAGGACAGCAGTATTGCGCCCGAGGTGCTGGTCGGGCAGGAACAGCACCCGCTCGCCCTTGCCGAACGCCCACCGCAGCGCGCGCTCGGCGTTGCTGGATGTGCACACCGTCCCGCCGTGCTCCCCGGTGAATGCCTTGATGGCGGCGCTGGAGTTCATGTAGGTGACCGGCACCGTGCCGTCGGCGACACCGGCGTCGGTCAGGGCGTCCCACGCGTCTTCGACCTGCGCGATAGCGGCCATATCGGCCATTGAGCAGCCGGCCGCCAGGTCGGGCAGCACCACCTTCTGCGACGCAGCGGTGAGGATGTCCGCGCTCTCGGCCATGAAGTGCACGCCGCAGAAGACGATGTACTCCGCCTCGGGGCGCGCTGCGGCCTCCCGCGCGAGTTTGAAGGAATCACCGGTCACGTCGGCGAAGTCGATGACCTCGTCGCGCTGGTAGTGGTGGCCGAGGATGAACGCGCGTTCCCCGAGAGCGGCGCGGGCCGCGCGGGCGCGCTCGATCAGCGAGGGGTCCGCGGCCGGCGGAAGGTCGCCCGGGCACTCGACCCCGCGCTCAGCGGTGGGGTCCGCGCCCCGGCCGAGCAGGAGCAGGGCCGAGGGCGTGGCTGCCGGCTCAGAGAAAACGCTCACGCCGACATTGTGGCACCCGTGTGCGACGCCGCCTGCGCCTCGCCCGTGCCGGCGTTAGACTCCTACCCGAGGGAAGAGTTGGCGCGGTGTGCGCGTCGTCCCGAAGACGTCAAGGCGCTGGAGGTGCGAGATGACCACTGAGATCTCACAAGAGGTGACCGCGGAGTCGGTCGTGCTGACCGATGCGGCCGCGACGAAGGCAGCCGCGCTCTTGGCAGCGGAGGGCCGCGACGACCTCGCGCTTCGGGTCGCCGTGCAGCCCGGTGGGTGCTCCGGCCTGCGCTACCAGCTCTTCTTCGACGACCGCTCGCTCGACGGCGACCACGCCGAGACCTTCGGGTCACTGAAAGTTGTCGTGGACCGCATGAGCAAGCCGTACCTCGCCGGTGCCGTTGTCGACTTCGTCGACACCATCGAGAAGCAGGGCTTCACCATCGACAACCCCAATGCCGGCGGCTCGTGCGCATGCGGGGACTCCTTCAACTGACCGAGGTTTTGCAGCGCACGGGCCCATCCTCGAGCAGGGTGGGCCCGTTGCGTGTCGGCAGGTCCCGCCCATGAGGGTCGAGCAGCCACTGCAGACGTTCGTCGAGGACTTGAGTGCAGACCCGGCCAGTTTCGCGTCGTGGCTTGGCGACATCGTGGCACTAGGCGGCGAGGTCACCGCCGCCTCTGTGCTCAGCGCTTATGCCGCGGGCACCTTCCCGATGGAGATCGGTTTAGCCGACTCCGACGCGGGTGACGACGACTGCCCTTGTGACGAGTGCGCCGCCGATGGACCCGCCGACGGCGGTGCGCGCGGTGACGCCGAGGCTGACGGTCGTTCGGCGTCACACGACGAAGAAGCCGGCGACGAGGGCGATGCGGAGCCCGAGGCCGAAACCATGCTCGCGTGGTGGAGCCCGGTGCAGCGCGGGGTGCTGCCACTGCCTGCGTTGCGGGTGAGCAGGTCGCTGGCGAAGTCGTGCCGCCGCTATCACGTCACCATCGACCAGGATTTCGCCGAGGTCCTGCGCGAGTGCGCTGATCCGCGTGACAACGCGGTCTGGATCCTCGACGACTTCGTCGAGGCCTACGAGCAGCTCCACCGCAGCGGTCACGCCCATTCGATTGAGGCCCGCGATGACGCCGGCCGGCTGGTTGGCGGGCTCATCTGCGTCGAGCAGGGCGGACTAGTCAACGGGGACTCCATGTTCCACCGCGAACGCGACGCGTCCAAGGTCGCGCTGGTGGAGTTGGTCCGCATCCTGCGGGCCGCGCCGGCCGTGCCCGGCCTGCCGCCGTGGCTCGGCGGCAGGGTCCTCGACGTGCAGTGGCTGACCCCGCATCTTGCAAGCCTCGGCGCGGTGGAGATCTCGCGGCGAGACTACGTGCACTTGCTGCCCGCGGCCTTGGGCGCTGCACCGGCGATCGGTCGATGAACGGCGCTGTGGCCCTGAGCGAAGCAGGCGTTGGCATCTAGCCGAGCGCTGACTGCAGCTCAGGCGACTGTGGCGGTGTGTTCACCGGCGCGACGCGCGGGGCTCGCCGTTCACCCCGAGCCTGTGAACCTAACCCGGAACCGGATGTCCGGCCCGAGCGAGTCGTCGAGCCGCTCGTAGTCCGCGCCCTTGATGTGGCACCAGGCCGGGATATCAATGACCGCGACCGGGTCGTCAGCCGTGATGTCGATGACGTGCTCGCCCGGCTGCGAGTGCAACTGCTGCCACAGCCGGCCCAAGGCGATCACCGGGTACGGGCATGCCCGGCCGCGCTCGTCGAGGCAATGCTCGCTCACACGGGTGCGCCGAACTTCTCGCGCACGCGGGCGACGCAGCCGGGCAGGGCGTCCAGGAATGCGCTCACCTGCTGTGCTGTCGCGTCGCACGGAAGGCTGACCCGGATGTTTCCCTCGGTGAGCGCGCCCATCGCCGCCAACACGTGGCTCGGGGTGAGCGCGTCGCTGGAACACGCTGACCCCGAGGCGACCGCGAACCCGGCTGCGTCGAGTTCCTGGGCAAGTGCCGCCCCGCTGACGTAGAGGAACGACATGGTCACAACGTGACTGACGCGCTCAGTCGCCGCGCCGACGACCACGCAGTCGCCGATCAGTTGCGGCACCCGGGTGCGGATCGTGTCCGTCAACGCCCGCAGTCGGTCTGCCTGTGAGGTGTCCGCAGCCGCCTCCAGGGCCGCCGCGAATGCCGCGATGGAAGGGATGTTGGGATGTCCCGGCACCCAGCCGTGCTCGTACGCGTCGGTCGGGCGGTCGGGGGAGCGCCACCGTGTGCCCGTGCGCACCGCGAGCACGGCGCAATTTGCCGGCGCGCCGAGGTGCGCGGCTGCGGCCGACAGCACATCCCACGGCAGATCGCGCAAACCCGGTTCGCCGAGCGCCGCGGTGGCATCGACCAGCACCGGTGCCGCCCCGGCGATGAGCGCATGTGCCTGCGTCAGCGGCTGCCGTGTGCCCACCTCTGCGCTGGCTGCTTGCAAGACTGCGAATGCGGTCGGCTCGGCGGTCACGGCGGCGGCGAACTGCGCCGCCTCCACCGCACCCGTGGCGTCAACCCCGACCACGGTGCGCCGCCACGCCTGCCCTCCCGGGGTCGACCAGCCGTCTGCGAGCGCGCCGCTGGCGTGCAAGAGCGCGGAGTGCTCCACTGCACTCGTGACCACGTGCGTTCCCGCTCGGGCCCGGCCCACGGCAAGTCCCGCGACAGCCCGACGGTGGGACTGCGCGAGCGACGCGGTGAAGGCGACTTCGTCGGGCCGCGCGCCGAGTGCGGCAGCGGCTTGCTCGCGGGCACGGTCGAGGATCGCCCGAGCGGCGCGGCCCTCGGTGTGAGCACGCTGAGGGTCCGCCCAGCCGTGGAGTTCGGCGTTCGCCCGCGCTGCCGCTGCGGCCGGGTGCTCAAGGCTGCCGCTCACCGCGTCGAAGTTCACGCGCATGCGACAACCGTATGCCGGCGCAGTTCCCGGCACGGCCCGACCGCCATCGCCCGGCATGTCGGGATTGCCGGTTCGGCAGGCAGCACTCACACGCGCATGTCAGACGTCACCCAAACGGGGCTTGCACGGGTGCGCTGCGATAGATTTCCGGGGTACTCGCGCGCAGCCCGGTGGATGCTCACTCGGGGCGGTGTGACGGGTGCGAAACCGGCGTGCCCGCACCCGTGACCGCGTCACATCTGACTGAAAGAGGCTCGTTGACCGTGAGTGGTGACACCAGCAACCGTGAGCCAGGCGGGCGGCGCCTTCGTGGCCGTGCCGCGGCCGCGCTCGGAGCCTTGACCGCGCTCGGTCTCGGAGGATGCACCCGCGATGAGTGGCTGCGCGGGGCGATGCCCAAGCCCATCACCAAGGACGGGGCGCGCACGCTTCACCTGTGGCAGACGTCCTGGATCGCCGCGCTCATCGTCGGCATCATCGTCTGGGGCCTGATCTTGTGGTGCGTCGTCGCATACCGACGCAAGAAGGGCGACCCGCTGCCCAAGCAGACCCGCTACAACATCCCGATCGAGATCTTCTACACGGCGGCACCCGCCATCATGATCGGCGTGCTGTTCGCCTTCACGCTGCGCGACCAGACGATCCTCACCAAGAACACCGGCACGGCCACGAACCACGTCACCGTCGTCGGCTACCAGTGGCAATGGTCGTTCCAGTACGACGACGACAAGGCCTACGACGTCGGCACTCCAGCGGCGCCGCCGACGCTGTGGTTGCCAGTGAACAAGCGCGTCCAGTTCACGCTGCTCAGCCCGGACGTCATCCACTCCTTCTGGGTTCCGGACTTCCTGTTCCACATGGACGTCGTCCCCGGGCGCGTCAACAAGTTCGAGCTCACACCGGACACCATCGGCAACTTCAAGGGCCGCTGCGCCGAGCTCTGCGGCGCCCAGCACGCCCGCATGATCTTCAACGTCAAGGTCGTCTCACAGGCCGACTACGACGCCCACATCGCCGCCTTGCGCAGTGCGGGGCAGTCCGGTTCCATCACGACTGACCGCTACCACCTGTCGGGCACCACCCTCGAGGAGGTCACCAAGTGACGACCATGCCTGGCACCGCCGCATACGCGGGCAGCGGGGACCGCACGAAAGAGGCCAAGCGGCAGTCGATGGGCCGGCTGCTGGTCTCGTGGATGACCTCCACCGACCACAAAGTCATCGGCTACATGTATCTCATCGTCTCCTGCGTGTTCTTCCTCATCGCGGGAGTCATGGCGCTGTTCATCCGCGCGGAGCTGGCCGTCCCGGGCCTGCAGTTCTTGTCGCTGGAGCAGTACAACCAGTTGTTCACGATGCACGGATCGATGATGCTGCTGCTCTTCGCCACGCCGCTGTTCATCGGGTTCGGCAACGTCATCATGCCGCTGCAGATCGGCGCCCCCGACGTGGCGTTCCCGCGGCTGAACATGCTGTCGTTCTACCTGTTCCTGTTCGGCGGGCTCATCGTCACCGCCAGCTTCTTCTCGCCAGGCGGCGCGGCGGCCTTCGGCTGGTACGCGTACGCCCCGCTGACCAGCGTCGAGTACTCCCCGGGCATCGGCCCCGACATGTGGATCCTTGGATTCGGCCTCGGCGGCTTCGGCACCATCATGGGCGGCGTCAACTTCATCACCACCATCTACACGATGCGCGCGCCGGGAATGACCATGTTCCGCATGCCCATCTTCAGTTGGAACGTGCTGCTGACCAGTGTGCTGGTGTTGCTCGCATTCCCGCCGCTGGCGGGCGCGCTGCTGGTTCTTGAGATCGACCGCCGCTTCGGTGCGCAGGTCTTCGACGCCGCCAACGGCGGAGCCATCTTGTGGCAGCACCTGTTCTGGTTCTTCGGCCACCCCGAGGTCTACATCCTCGCGCTGCCGTTCTTCGGCATCGTCTCCGAGATCATCCCGGTCTTCAGCCGCAAACCGATCTTCGGCTACAAGGGGCTGGTGTTCGCCACAATCGCCATCGCGGGCCTCTCGGTGGCGGTGTGGGCGCACCACATGTACATCACAGGGGCGGTCTACCTGCCGTTCTTCGCGTTCATGACGATGCTCATCGCCATACCCACCGGGGTGAAGTTCTTCAACTGGATCGGCACCATGTGGAAGGGGTCCATCTCCTTCGAGACACCGATGCTGTGGGTCATCGGCTTCCTCGTGACCTTCCTGTTCGGAGGGCTCACCGGAGTCATCCTGGCCGCGCCGCCGCTTGACTTCCACGTGTCTGACTCGTACTTCGTGGTGGCTCACTTCCACTACGTCGTCTTCGGCACCGTCGCCTTCTCCATGTTCGCGGGCTTCTACTTCTGGTGGCCGAAGTTCACCGGCAAGATGCTCGACGAGCGCCTCGGCAAGGTCCACTTCTGGATCATGTTTATCGGCTTCCACACCACGTTCCTCGTGCAGCACTGGCTCGGCGTGGAGGGCATGCCGCGGCGCTACGGCGACTACCTCGCCAGCGACGGCTTCACCGGCCTGAACATCGTCTCCACGATCGGGGCGTTCATCCTCGGCTTCTCCACCCTGCCCTTCATCTACAACATCTGGAAGACCTCGCGGACCGCGCCGCGGGTCACCAGCGACGACCCCTGGGGCTGGGGGGCGTCTCTGGAGTGGGCGACCTCGTGCCCGCCGCCACGGCACAACTTCCACTCGATGCCGAAGATCCGCTCCGAGCGGCCGGCGTTCGACCTGCACCACCCGGAGGTTGAGAACGTCGTCGGCCGTCAGGAGTTGCTGACGAAGGTGCTCGGGCCGGCGGACATTGCGGTGGAAGACCTGCGGACCTCCACCGACTCACACGGCAGCAGCGAGGAGGCAGGCAAGTGAAGATCGAAGGTTGGCTGTTCAGCGGCGCTGCGATCGTCTTCTCGATCATCACGGTCGCTTACTGGCTCACCGCCGGGGAGATCATCGGCACGTTGTGCATCGCGCTGTCCGGCGGGCTCGCCTTCCTCGCGGGCTTCTACATCCTCTACACCGGCAAGCGGGTCGGGCCACGCCCGGAGGACCGCGAGGACGCCGACATCTCCGAGGCCGATGTGGACTACGGATTCTTCAGCCCGCACTCATGGTGGCCGCTGCCGCTCGCGGCCTCCGCGGCCATGGTGATCTGCGGTCTGATCTTCGCCCCATGGGTGGTAGCACTGGGCACTGTGTTCCTGCTGATCAGCATCTTCGGCTTCACTTTCGAGTACTACCGCGGCACCGACCTTGGGTGAGCCTGTTGCCTGGATAGGCATCCATCACCTCGGTGTGGATGAGGTCCAGCGGTGCAAGGACATCCGCCTGGCCTGCCTGGCTGACGCGCCCTATGCATTCGGGTCGACGTTCGAAGCGGAGTCGGCACAGCCTGACCACTGGTGGGAACAACGCCTTGCCGACGGCTACTGGGTCGTCGCTGAGAGAGACGGCGAAGACCTCGCCGTCGCGATGTTGATGTATCAGGGACTGCCGGACTCCTTCGAGCCGGAACCTGGGAGCGACCTTGAGGGCGCAGAGGATTACCCGTGGGTCCGGGCCGTCTGGACCCGACCCGAACACCGTGGCCGAGGGCTCGTGGATCTGCTGCTGAATCACCTTGGAGAGGTCGCGGCGGCGGCTGGCGCTAGGACCCTTGTGCTCGGCGTCAGGGCCGGCAACGACCGTGCCATCGGCGCCTACCGACGGCTCGGCTTCACCAGCGTCGGCCGCTTCTGGCCGGGAAATGCGCAGATGCCGCAGCCGAATCTGCTCATGGCTAGACCGCTGTCCGCCTGACCAAGGGTCTGCCTTAGTGGCCTTGGCCGCACCGGCGGTGGTCAGATGCGGTCGTGACCGCAGGAGCACGTCTAGTCGATGTCGTCAGAGGAGCGGGTCACGCACCGGTGCAGCCGCGGCAACCACCTGAGCCGCGCCCCCTCAGTGGCGGGATGAGCCGTCCTCAGTCGGGGCCAGCAGCACGCCGCCGACAGCCTCGTACGTGCGGTGACGGTTGGTGGCCTCAACCTCGAGAGCATCGGCGTGCTCGAAGTGGGACTGCGCCTCGAGCAGTTCCGCCCGGGTCGGCAGGCTGACGTTTGCGCCGTAGAACCACTGCGAGAGCTTCGCCTGCATGCGAGCCTTCCAGGCTGCGGGCTGCGCGACGCCGTTGGCGTCCGTGGCCGCCGGGAGCGCCATCGGAGCCACGTCCATCTTGCCGAGGATCTCAGCCTGCTCCTCCAGCGAGAGCGGAGCGTGGATTTCCACGAACTCACCGTGCGGCAAGCGCAGGATGCGCCCGGTCTCGTGGCCGTGCAACACCTTCTCCCGGTCGCGGCGCTGCAGGGACAGGCACCACCGCTTGGTGAGCATGAACATCAGCGGCGGCACGACGAAGAGCAGTACGCGCAGGGCCACGGTGATCTGGTTGATGGACAACCGGAACGTCTGCGCGATGATGTCGTTCGCGCCGGAGATCCACAGCATGAGGTAGAAGGAGATGGACATCACGCCCAGTGCCGTGCGCACGGGCGCGTTGCGTGGACGGTCGAGCAGGTGGTGCTCGCGGCGGTCGCCGGTGGCCCACGCCTCAATCCACGGGTACAGACCCAGCAGCGTCGTCATGATTCCGGGCAGGACCAGGGCTGGGACGATGAGGTTCAGGCTCAGGGTGTGCCCGAGGGCGTTGATCTCCCAGTTCGGCATCACGCGCACCGCACCGTCGAGGAAGCCCATGTACCAGTCTGGTTGCGAGCCGGCACTGACCTGGTCGGGGGTGTAGGGGCCGAACATCCACACAGGGTTGATGCTGACCAGCGCCGAGATGAGGGTGGTGATGCCCAGCACGACGAAGAAGAAGCCGCCGGCCTTGGCGGTGTAGACGGGGAAGAGCCGGTAGCCGACGACGTTGCCCTCAGTGCGCCCGGGGCCGGGCCACTGGGTGTGCTTCTGGTACCAGACCATCATCAAGTGCGCGCCGACCAGGGCGAGGATCAGCCCCGGGATGAGAAGGATGTGCAGCGTGTAGAAGCGGGCGACCACGTCGTGGCCGGGGAACTCACCGCCGAACAGGCCGAATGAGACGTAGGTGCCGACCACGGGCACTGCGGCGATGATGCCCTGGGTGATTCGCAGGCCGGTGCCGGAGAGCAGGTCGTCGGGCAGTGAGTAGCCCATGAAGCCCTCGACGATCCCCAGCAGCACGAGCACCGTGCCGATGACCCAGTTCAGTTCACGCGGCTTGCGGAACGCGCCCGTGAAGAAGACCCGGAACATGTGGATGCTCATCGCGCCGATGAAGAACAGCGCCGCCCAGTGGTGGATCTGGCGCATGAGCAGGCCACCGCGGACGTCGAAGGAGATGTGCAGCGTCGAGGCGAATGCCTCGGACATCTTCACACCCTTCAGGGGCACGTAGGGGCCGTTGTAGATGACCTCGACCATGGACGGCTTGAAGAACAGCGTCAGGTACGTGCCCGAGAGCAGCAGGATGATGAACGAGTACAGCGCCACCTCGCCGAGCATGAACGACCAGTGGTCGGGGAAGACCTTGCTGATGTTGCTCTTGATGGCCTTGCTGATGCTCAGGCGCTCGTCGAGGAAGTCCGCGACCTTGCCCTGTGGGGTGGTCGGGGTGGTCGAGGTGCTCATCCACGCTCCCAGAAACTCGGTCCGACGGGTTCGGCGAAGTCGCCAAGCGAGACTAAGTATCCCTCTGAATCGACTCCGATGCGCAGTTGCGGCATGTGCCGGGCAGCGGGGCCGAACACGACCCGGCCGGCATCGGACAAATCGAACGTCGACTGGTGGCACGGGCACAGGAGCGCGTGCGTGCGCTGCTGGTACAGCGAGATCGGGCAGCCCACATGGGTGCAGATCTTCGAGTAGGCGAGGATGCCTTGGTAATCCCAGCCCTGCCCCTGCTGCGCTTTGATCTCTGAGGGGTTCATGCGCACCAAGATGATGGACGACTTGGCCCGCTCGTTCTGGGTGCCCGCCTCCTCCTCGACCTTCTCCAAGCCCTCCGGGATGGCGTTGATGAGGCCGCCGACGGCGAGGTGCTCAGGGCGCACCAACTCGCCGCTGCCTTGGTTGATGATGCGGGTGGCGGGCTTGTCGCCCCACATGGTGTGGCGCAGTTTCTCTTTCGGGGCCGGCCCGAGGTCGGCCAGCAGCACCACCAGGGGCAGCGGGAACAGCGCCATCGCGCCCAGCATCGTCCGGCGCACCAGCGGCCGGCTGAGGAACCCGGACTCGGCGGCACCGCGCTTGAACTGCTCGATCGCGGAGGCGCGGGAGTCTTCGTCGCCGCGCAGGGAGTGGCGGTAGTCGACGGCCTCGTCGCCGGGCATCAAGCGTCGTGCCCAGTGGATGGCGGCCGCGCCGAGGAAGAAGGAGCCGAGCCCGATCAGCGTGCCCAGCCAGAAGTTCGAGGCGCTGACGTTGCCGAGCATCGGCACGTGGATGAGCTCGTGGCTGGAGAAGCCGACGAACGCGGCCACAGCGCCGGCGAAGCAGGCGGCGCCGGCGACGAAGAGCCACGCAACCTGCCGCTCGGCCCGCTTCGCAGCCCGGGGGTCGACGTCAGTGATGCGCTGGTGGTGCTCCTCGAGGGGCAGGATGAACCGGCCGCGCTCGTCACGCGTGCCGTAGTCCAAGGCACCGTGCGCGGCCTCGTCGTGGCCGCCCGCATCGGGGGATGCTGGAAGGTTGCTGTGCTCTGCCATGAGTGACCTCTTCGTCTTGAGTCACGCCGTCAGCGCGACTTCGCGCCAATCCAGATGGTGACCGCGATGACAGCGCCGATCGCAGCGGTGAACATGAAGACGGTCTCGGTGACCGGGCCGAGTCGGCCCAGGGCGGCACCGCCCGGGTCCGGGGCGTTCTGCAGGTAGTCGATGTACGCGATGATGTCTTGCTTGTCCTTCGCCGGGATCTGGGCGTCGCTGAACACCGGCATTCCCTGCGGCCCGGTGATCATCGCCTCGTAGATCTGCTTGGGGGTGGCCTTCATGACGCTGGGGGCGTACTTGCCGTCGCTGAGCGCGCCGCCCTTGCCCGCGTAGTTGTGACACTGGGAGCAGTTGAGGCGGTAAATCTCGCCGCCGCGCGCGACGTTCGCGTTGCTGAAGTCGTACTGGCTCGGGTCCGGAACGCCAGGGCCGGCTCCGAATGACGCCACGTAGGCGGCTAGGGCGTCGATCTGCTCCTGGTTGTACACCGGCGGCTTGCGCATGGCTTGCGTGTCTGCCTGCGCCATCGGCATGCGCCCGGTGCCGACCTGGAAGTCGACCGCGGCGGCACCGACACCGATGAGTGACGGCCCGCTGGAGCCGCCTTGGCCCGCGAGGCCGTGGCAGGAGGAGCAGCCCTCGGTGAACAGGCGCTTGCCCAGTTCGATCTGTTCTGCGCTGGCCGCCGCGGACTTGGGGCTGACGATGGCGCTGGTGGTCACTGCATATGCCGCACCGGTCGTGGTCAGCGCAGCCAGCAGCAACACCGCCCCGGCGTACGGTCGGCGGCGACTGCTGCCTGAGATGTTGGCCATGGGGTCCTCTGTCGTCGGTGGGTCGTGAGTCAGGGTCTCAGCGGGGTCAGCGCAGGCCGTAGATGGAGAAGAACAGGCCGATCCAGACCACGTCGACGAAGTGCCAGTAGTACGACACCACGATGGCGGTTGTGGCCTGCCGGTTCGTGAAGCGGCGGGCGGCGTAGGTGCGGCCGAGCACCACCAGGAAGGCGAACAAGCCGCCGGTGACGTGCAGGCCGTGGAAGCCGGTGGTCAGGTAGAACACCGAGCCGTACGGCGTGCTGCTCAGGGTGATGCCGTTGTGGATCAACTCCGTGTACTCAGCGATCTGGCCGCCGACGAAGTAGGCGCCCATGATGAAGGTGATGACGAACCAGCGCCGCAGGCCGGCCACGTTGCCCTTCTCCGCTGCGAACACGCCCATCTGGCAGGTCACGCTGGAGAGCACGAGGATGAGCGTGTTCAGCGAGGCGAACGGCAGGTTGAGTTCCTTTGTCGCCTCCGCCCAGATCTCCGGGTGAACCGCGCGGATGGAGAAGTACATGGCGAACAGCGCGGCAAAGAACATCAGCTCGCTGGCGAGCCAGACGATGACCCCCACCGACACCATGTTCGGGCGGTCCGCGGCTCCCCGGATGGAGCTGGCGTACGAGGGTGAGCCGGGTGCAGGCTGAGCGCTGGCAGCGGGTGCGGGCATGGGTGTAATCCTGTCAAAGGCGGCGGGCTGTAGCCGCCCTAGCCTAGGGTTCGACGCGCAGGTGTCGCGAGGTGATGGCACTAGACTCCTGACCATGGCCGATGCCGCCCAGACCTCAGCCCATGACACCACCTCCGGTCAGTCCGGGGAACCGATGCTGATTGGCGTGTACAGCGACGATCGGGACGTCCGTCGCAGCGTCATGCTTGCGCTCGGGAGCCGGCCGGCGGCTGATGTGGGGCCGGTCGCCTGCGTCGAGTTCGCAACCGCCCCGGCCTTGACCCGAGCGTTGGACCGCGGCGTCAACGGCACCCGGCTTGATGCTGTGGTGCTCGACGCGGAGGCGGTGCCCGCTGGGGGCATGGGATTGGCTCGGCAGATCAAAGACGAGGTGTACAACGCGCCCCCGGTAGTCCTCATCGTCGCGCGGCCGCAGGACGGCTGGCTCGCTGCGTGGTCGCGTGCTGACGCAGTCATCACGCACCCCGTGGACCCGCGGGCGACTGCGGCTGCGGTCGCAGGGCTGCTTCGGGACCAGCAGGCTCGGTCCGGCATCGTCCCGGCGTGACCGGCGCGCACATGCCCGCGTCAGCACCGATGTGGTCCGAGGCACCGATGCGGTTCGAGGCGGGCAATCGTGACCGCTGATCCCAGGGGCTGGGATGTCGCCGCCGCGCTGGCGCAGGTGGCGGCCGGCGCCGACCTCACCTCTGAGCAGGCAGCGGCAGCGATGGCCGCGTTGATGGCTGGCGGCGTGCCGGATGACACGACCGCGCAGTTTCTGGTCGCTCTGCGCGCCAAAGGCGAGACTCGAGATGAAGTGAGCGGGTTCCTCACCGCTATGCGCGCAGCCGGTCGGCGCGTGGACGTCCCTGGCCCGGTGGCCGATGTCGTCGGCACCGGCGGGGACGGGCACCACAGCGTCAACATCTCGACCATGGCGGCAGTCGTCCTCGCTGCCACCGGGGTGCCCGTGGTCAAGCACGGTAACCGCGCAGCCACGAGCCTGTGCGGCGCGGCGGACGTGCTCGCGGAACTCGGGGTGGCCATCGACCTCGGCCCGGAGCAGGTGCGCGAGTGTCTGCAGCGGGTGGGCATCAGCTTCTGCCTCGCCCCGGTGTTCCACCCGGCCATGCGGCATGTGGCCGCAGTGCGTCGGGGACTCGGGCACCCCACTGTCTTCAACCTCTTGGGCCCGCTGGCCAATCCGGCGGGCGCAGCGGTGATGCTCGTCGGCGTCGCCGACGCCACGAGGGCTGAGTTGGTTGCCGCAGTCCTTGCAGACTCCGGCGTTCGGGCAGCCGTGGTGTGCGCCGAGGACGGCATGGATGAGGTGTCCACTGCGGTGCCGACCTCGGTATGGGCCGGCGGCAGCAGTGCGGTGATCGACCCGGCTGCGCTCGGTCTGGCATCCGCTGCCGCGCAGGACCTGGCCGGCGGGGTCGCGCGGCACAACGCCGAGGTGTTCCGGGGGGTTCTGGACCCGCAGTCCGGTCAGCAGTGGTCTGCGGTCCGAGATTGCGTGGTTCTGAACGCGGCTGTGGCTCGCGCGGTGTGGTCCGGGGCCGGCAGCGCCGCGCAGGTCGCGCAATCCACCGCCGACGAGATGCCGCTGGTGCGCGCGGCGATTGCCGACGGTTCGGCGCAGACGCTGCTCACGCGCTGGGTCGAGGTTTCCCGCGCCCTGGCGGAAGCGGCCGGCTGACGTCTGGTTCGCGCGAGGCTCGGCGTGCACAGACCAGATCAGACGTTCCCGTGAGAGTGCGCGCCCTGACAGCGGGTTTACCGGTTCGTCGGTGGACTGCGGTGCTGCCGCCGCACCATCGGGCCCACCCGGTGTCAGACCCGGTGTCTACATTCCAAGCATGCTCATTGACTGTGGAGAGTGCGCAGCGCCGAAGTCGGCCTGCGCGGACTGCGTGGTGACTGCGATCCTCGGGCCGCAGGATCCGCTGGAACTGCAGCCGGCTGAGGTCGCCGCGCTGCAGACCTTGGCGACGGCCGGGTTGGTGCGACCCCTGCGCTTGCTGCCTGTCGCTGCCGCCGCTGTAGCGCAGGAGCGCGGCGCCGCCGCCTCCTAGACTGCCGCCATGTCCGCAGCCACCCGCCTCCTTGGTGTCAGACTGCGGGCTGCCGCCGCTGCCTCGTTTCTGGCCGCTTCGATGGCCGTGACCCTGCTGTCCGGCCCTCCTGCATCGGCCGACAGCCTCGCGAAGCAGATCGACCGGGTGGAGGCCCGCGTCAGTGAACTTGAGAGTGAGGCTGAGGCAGCCGCGGAGGCGTACAACGAGGCGATGATCAACCTTCGCTCGATTGACGCCAAGCGCAACCGACTGCAGGCCCGCATCTCCCGCGCATCCACGTCCATGGGTCGGCTGCAACGCTCCATCGACGCCATGGCAGTGCAGGCATACACCACCGGCACCATGAGCGGCACCGCTCAACTGCTGCTGACCAAGAACCCGCGGGAATTCCTCGACCGAAGCACGATGCTCAGCATCGTCGCCGGCAATCAGGCAAATGAGCTCCGCAGCATCAACAGCGTCCGGCTCAGCCTGGCGACCAGCAAGGCCGAGATGTCCGCGATCCGTAAGCAGCGGGCGGCAGTGTCACGGCAGGCCAAGCGCCAGCGCGACCAAGTGTCCGCGAAACTGCGTCAGGCTCAGGGGCTGTTGTCCAGCCTCAAAGGCAAGGCCCGCAAGGCCTACCTCGCGCGACTGGCGAAGCGCCGGGCGGAGCAGGCACGGGCGGCCAAAGCCGCGCAAAGGACCTGGGCGAGTGGCAAGGTCATTGCGGGCAAGGCTCCCAGCGCGGCCGCGCGGCGGGCGGTGACGTACGCGCTCAGACAAGTCGGCAAGCCCTATATCGCCTTCATGGCCGGCGAGCGCGCCTTCGACTGCTCGGGGCTCACGCAGGCGGCATACCGGCATGCCGGTGTGTTCCTACCGCACTTCTCGAAGGCGCAGCGCGGCTATGTGCGCAAGGTTGGGTGGTCGCAGATGAAGCCAGGCGACATCATGTTCTTCTTCCGCCGCGGGGCCCACCACGTCGCCATCTACATCGGCGGTGGGCGGATGGTCCACGCCGAGAACCCGCGAAGCGACGTGACCATCACCAGTATCAACGCCCCTTGGTACCGCGCGCGCTTCAGCGGCGCCGGCAGAGTCGTAGGGCGGTAGACCATGCCGATGCGCGGTGGCCCGACCCGGGCTCACCTGCGCCTGGCGCTCCTGCTGACAACCGTCGGTGTCGCCGCCGCAGTCACCGGTGGCTGGTTCAACCTCCCCGGATCTGGCACGGCCACGCGCTGGCAGTCCGACTTCACCGCGGCGCAAGCGGCCCGCGGTGCGCGCTACCACGCGGAGCTGAGCCTGTGGCCGTGGTGGAGCATGTTCTCACCCATCATCGCTGCCGCACTTGTCGCGGGCATCGCGCCACTGAGACGGGCAGTTCTCGCGGCGGCGGGCCGGTTGCCGCTGGTGCGCGGTGACGGGCAGGCGGCCGCAGTCGTGGCGCTGGTGCTGATGATGACGCGGCTGAGCACCTGGCCCGCCGAGCTCGCGATGAACTCCGTGGACCGGCGCTGGCGGCTCACATCCCAGGGCCCGCAGGATCTGCTGCGCGAGTTGTCCGTGCGGCTTGCAATCGAGGCAGTCGCCTCATTCCTGCTCGTGGGCGGGGTGCTGTGGTTGATGCGCCTGTGGCCGCAGACGTGGCCCGCCCGGCTAGCGCTCGTGGCAGCCGCCATGGTCGCGTCCCTGGGATTGATCCCTGCGGTCCCAGGTTTCCCATCCGAGCGCACCGAGGCGCTCCCTCGCAACGCGGCGACTGAGCGGATCCACGAATTGGCTGACAAAGCCGGCCTCAGTGGGGTGTCGCTGCGCATGAGCGTGTCCGGCGGCGCGGACGAGACGTTGAACGCGTATGCCAGCGGCGGCGGGCCTTGGGCGCGCGTGGTGGTGCAGCGCGGTTCGCTGACGAAGTCATCGCAGCCGGAGTTGCTCAGCATGATCGGCCACGAGTTCGGCCACGTGAAACACCGTGACCCGCTGACCGCGAGTGTGGTCGGCGGCACCGCAACCGGCCTCTTGATCCTCGCCTTCGGCTTCGCGCTGCAGAGGCGGGGCCGATTGCGCGGCGGCGCGTGGGTGGCCCCGCGAAGCGTGCCGGCGTTGGTGTGCCTGTGGCTGATGCTGCAGTGCGTGGGGCTGCCCGTGCAGAACGCGATAAGCCGCGGAGTGGAGGCGCGCGCTGACGCCTACACATTGAACCTCACCCGAGACCCGGCCGCGTTCATCTCCATGATGCGTCGGGTCGCGCTCACGAACGTCTCCACCATCGGCAACGACGCGCCGCACCAGTGGACGCGCTCGCACCCCACCGTCGTGCAGAGAATCGCCGCGGCACGCGAGTGGGCCGCCGCGAACGGGGTCAGGGTGCCGGCGTCGACTGTCAGGCAGTCAGTCACACGCTGAGCGCGGGTCGGCGCCATCGCCGCGCGGTGGGTACTTTTGCGGGTGTGACCACTGACAGCGCCGCGGCCCGCCCCTCGGGCCGGCGCACGCTGGTCGTGACCAACGATTTCCCTCCGCGGGCAGGCGGCATCGAGACGTTCGTCCATGAACTGCTGCGCCGGCAGCACCCGGAGAGCGTCGCTGTGCTCGCCCCGGCCGTGGCGGCCCGCAGCGACGGCGCCACGGCGGCGGAGGCCGTCGACTACGACGGGACCGCGGGCTTCCCAGTTGCCCGCATGCGCTCGGGGGTGTGGCCGTTGCCGCGGCTCGCTGACGCCGCCGCAAGCCTGGCGCGGGAGTTCGGCTGCGAGCAGGCGTGGCTGCCCTCGAGCGCACCGCACGGCCTGCTCGTGCCGATGCTGCACCGCCGCGGTCTGCCGGTGGTGGTGGCGACCACCCATGGCGCGGAAGCCGGCATGGCCGCCTATCCCGGGGGTCGCGCGATCCTGCGGGCGGCCGGTCAAGCGCAGGTGCTGACGTATCTCGGTGCGTGGACTCGCAGCCAAGTCGCGCGGGCGCTGGCAGGGCAACGCGAGGAGTTCCGCTGGGCACGCCTCGCGCCCGGCGTCGACCTCAAGGCCTGGCGGCGAACGCCGCAGGTGCAGGAACGGGTCGCGGCCATCCGGCAGGAGTTGGGCATCAATGACCGGCCGGTGGTGGCATGTGTCTCGCGTCTGGTCCGACGCAAGGGCCAGGACCGCCTGATCGCGGCGATGCCGGCGGTCTTGCGGCGGCACCCGGATGCGGTGCTGCTGATTGTGGGAGCCGGTCCGCTGGCCGCGCGTCTGCGCGCGCAGGCGCAGCCGCTGGGCTCGAGTGTCGTGTTCACCGGCCGGGTGCCGTATGAGGATTTACCGGCCTACACCGCGGTCGCCGACGTGGCCTGTCTGCCGGCGCGCAGCCGGCTCGGCGGCCTCGATGTTGAAGGCCTGGGCATTGTGCTGCTCGAGGCTGCGGCGATGGGCCTGCCCACGATCGCGGCGGACACAGGGGGCGTGCCTGATGCGTTGGTCCCGGGCGAGACGGGCGTGCTGCTGCCGGCGCTGACGGACGAGCACTCTCAGGTGTCTGCACTGGCCGAGGCGATGAGCACACTGCTGAGCGACGCCGGCTTGCGCGCGCGTATGGGCGAGCAGGGACGGCAGTGGGTTGAGCGCACGTGGTCGTGGGATGTTCCAGCCCGCACGCTTGCGGGATTGCTCGCCCGGGGCGCCGACGGGTGAGGTTGCGGCGCACGACAGCCGCCGCGCACTTCGGCGGCTAGTCGTTCCCGCCGGTATAGAGCGCGTCGATGTCCGGCGCGGGCTGCTCGGTGACCACTTGCCGCTTCAGGTCCGACGAAGGTCTGATGCTGCGCCGCGGCGGCTAGTCGTTCCCGCCGGTGTAGAGCGCGTCGATGTCCGACGCGTGCTGCTCGGTGACCACTGACCGCTTCAGTTTCATCGACGGTGTGATCTGACCACCGGCGATGGTCCACTCGTGGGGCAGCACTGCGAACTTCTTGATCTGCTCTGCCTTAGAGACCTGCAGGTTCGCGGTGTCGACGGCTCGTTGGATCTCGCTTCGTAGGTCTGGGTTGTTGACGAGCTCGGCAACGGGCGTCGTCTCGGGCAGGTTGTGGCTGCGCAGCCACAGGCGCAGCGCCTCGTGATCCAGAGTCACCAGCGCCGCGACGAACGGTCGCGCATCGCCGACGACCATCGACATGGCGACGAGGAACGACGCGTTGATCGGGTCCTCAAGCACCGCCGGCGCTACGTTCTTGCCGCCGGCGGTGACGATGAGTTCCTTGGCCCGGCCGGTGATGCGCAGGAAGCCGTCGTCGTCGAGGCTGCCGAGGTCCCCGGTGCGGAACCAGCCATCTGGGGTGAATGTGTCCGCGGTCGCTGCGGGGTTGTTCCAGTACTCGCGGAAGATGTGAGGGCCGAGGAGCTGCACCTCGCCGTCATCGGCGATGCGCACTGCCGTGCCGGGCACCGGCCGCCCCACAGTGCCGATGCGCAGGCCCGGCCCGGCTGGGTGCTGGGGCCGGTTCACGGTGGTTCCGGCGGTGGTCTCCGTGAGCCCGTAGCCTTCAAGCACAGTGATCCCCATGCCGCGGAAGGCGTGGCCGAGGCGTTCCCCAAGCGGTGCGCCGCCGGACACAGCCCACTGCAGGTCGCCCCCGAGTGTGGCCCGGAGCTTGCCGTAGACCAACCGGTCGAAGAGCGCGTGCCGCAAGCGCAGTGCCAGGCCGATGCGGCCGGCGTCGCGCGCACGGCTGTAGTCGCAGGCTGCGGCGACGGCCCGGTCGAAGATCGCGGATTTCCCCGCCTCGGCCGCCCGGTGTGCCGCGGTGTTGATGAGCTTCTCGAAAACCCGCGGCACGGCCACGATGAGAGTGGGGCGCTGGGCCTTCATGGCGTCGGTCAGTGCCGCCACATCACTGCAGTAGCCGATGCGCGCGCGCGTTGCGATGAGAACCGCCTGCAGCACCCGCGCGAACACGTGCGCCAACGGCAGGAAGAGCACGCTGCGAGTGTGCTCGTTGACGACCGTCGGTTCGGCTTCCAGCACTGCGTGGGTCTCGTACACCATGTTGCGGTGGGTGAGCACGCAGCCTTTGGGTCGGCCGGTGGTGCCGGAGGTGTAGATGAGCGTGGCAGGGTCGTCGAGCCCGCGCGTGTGCAAAGCAGCGTCGATGTCGGGAGAGTCGGCGCTCGCGAGCGCGCGGATCTCCGCCAGAGCGCCCTCCTCGATGGTCCAGATGTTGCCCAGCGCCGGCAGGTCGGCGCGCACCTGCTCCACGACAGCCCGCAAGCGGGCGTCCTCCACGACGACGCACAGGGCCTTGGAGTCGGTCAGGATCCAGCGGACCTGCTCGGCTGAGGACGTCTCATAGATGGGGACGGTGACCGCACCGGCGTGCCAGATCGCGAAATCCAGAACCGTCCACTCGTACCGGGTGCGCGACATGATGGCGACGCGGTCGCCTGGGCGCACACCGGCCGCCGCCAAGCCGCGCGCGGTCGCCCGGATGTGCTCGAGCAGCACGCGAGCGGTCACAGGATTGACAAAGGCTTTGCCGTCCCACTGCTCAGCGACCACCGCGTCTGGATGGCTGTGGGCGTTCGCCGTGACCGCGTCGACCAGGGTGCGCCAGTCCGGGCGGGCGGAGAGCAGGGGCTCGTGGTGCTGCGTCAGCATCCCGCAAGCATGCCGCACCTCAGTGGGCGCCGCCTGCCAGCCCGTAGGCTCTGCCGGGCTCTGGCCACCGGCCCGTGGTTGCGCGCACGACGCGCCCGGCGGGTAGCCCGGGCCCGGACTGAGGGAGGGCGCACATGTTCTCGATTGGTGTGGATGTCGGCGGCACCAAGATCGCCGCAGGCCTGGTCGATGAGGCCGGCGCCATCGTGGCGCGCACGCGCGCTGATGTCGCGGACAAGAGCCCGGCTGCGGTCGTAGCTGCCATCACCGAAGCTGTGGACGCGTTGCGGGCGGGTGCGCCCGGCCCCGTGGCCGGCGTCGGTGTGGGGCTGCCCGCGTTCCTTGATGTCGACCGCGAGGTCGCCGTGGTGGTGCCCAACCTCGGCTGGCGCGATGTCCCCGCCGGTGCGCTGCTGCGCGAGGCGCTCGGCGCCGATGTGGCCCTGGAGAACGACGCGAATGTCGCGGCGTGGGGGGAGTACCGATTCGGCGCAGGACAGGGCGTGTCCGACCTGGTGATGGTCACCATCGGCACGGGAGTCGGCGGCGGCATCATCTTGGGCGGGCGCCTTGTGCTCGGCGCCCAGGGCATGGCTGCCGAGATCGGTCACATGAATCTCGTGCCCGGTGGGCTGCCCTGCCCCTGCGGCAAGGTCGGGTGCTGGGAGCAGTACGCCAGCGGCCAGGCGCTGGTGCGCATCGCCAAGGAGCGCGCGAGCAGCGCGTCTCCCGATGCGCGTGCGCTGTGCGACCTCGGCGACGGCACTGTGGCCGGGATCACCGGGGTGCACGTCACGGCGGCTGCCGCTGCGGGGAACCCCGTGGCGGTAGCGGCATTCGAGCAACTCGCCGACAACATCGCAGCCGGGCTCGCCGACTTGGTCGCCGTGTTGGACCCGGGCGCATTCGTCATCGGCGGCGGCGTCAGCGAGTCCGGCGACCTGCTCATGGCCCCGCTGGCTGCCGCCTACGCCTGCCGGGTTCTCGTCGAGCGGCAGCAGCAGATCCCGTTGCGGCCGGCGACCCTGCGCAATGACGCCGGCCTCGTCGGCGCGGCGGACCTAGTACGCCATCGGGCGGCGCTGGCGTCCTGAGGAGCATGTCTCGGCGCTGCGGATTGCGGCAGTGCCGCCCTGCGTGACCGCCGTGCGGGGCTTGATTCGCCGCGGCGAACCATGTGTAGCGCGCATACGGTCGTGATGGGCATGCCCCGCCCTGGTCATACGACCGCGCCGTCGTCGTCCTCGTCACGGTGGGTCGGCATCCGCGCGACGAGCGCGGCGCCGCCGGCGATGATCAAAGACCAGCCGAGGATCGTCGACCAGGTGTCGGCGAAGCCTGCAACCGATGCCACGACCAGCATGCACACGCCGCTGCCCGCAGCCGCCCAGGCTGCTCGTGTGCGCAGCGGTGGCTTCGGCAGCGCAGGCGCCGGTGGGATGAACCGCTCATGCGGGTCGACCCAGTCGTCATCGTCGAGCCCGGCGTAGGAGTCCCCGGGCAGGGCCGTGCCGGGCACTTCAGCCGGTGGCTGCGGGGTGGTCGCGATGATGTCCGGGACGCCAGCGAAGACGTCGTCGCCGAGGCGGCTGACGATGTCCTGCCACTGCTCGTCCTCGCGCTCCATGAGTCGAAGGCTAAGTCACACGCGTCACGGTTAGGGTTGGTGCCGTGTGGTACCAGTTGCTGCGGCGGGCCGTTGTGCGCCCGTTGACGCGCCTGTGGTGGCCCCGGGTGGAGAACCTCGGCGTCATCCCGGACCGCGGCGGCGCGGTGCTGGTGAGCAACCATCTCTCCTTCTGCGACTCCATCTTCCTGCCGGTCGAGGTGAGCCGCCAGGTCACCTTCCTAGCCAAGCGCGAGTACTTCGTGCGCCCGGGGATCATCGGCCTGTTGTGGCGGTGGTTCTTCACCAGTGTGGGGCAGGTCCCAGTCGACCGCAGCGGCGGTCGGGCCGCCGAGGCTGCCATCAGCACGGGTGTGCGGGTGGTCAAGTCCGGCAAGCTGCTGGGCATCTACCCCGAGGGCACGCGCTCGCCCGACGGCCGGCTCTACCGCGGCCGCACCGGTGCGGCGCGCATCGCGATTGAGGCGCAAGTGCCGGTCATCCCGGTGGCGATGGTCAACACCTTCTGGGTCCAGCCGACCGGTCAGCGTCTGCCGCGGTTGGGTCGGCGCATCGGTGTGCGCTTCGGTCAGCCGATCGACACCAGCCGATGGGCGGGCATGGCCGCTGAACCAGCCGCCATGCGTGAGTTGACAGAAGAGATGATGGCGCAGTTGCGCGAACTCAGCGGGCAGGAGTACGTCGACATCTACGCCACCAAAGCCAAGGAACTCATTGCTGCCGGCATCGACCCGGCGACATGGGCGCGCGAGCGATCTGCGACACACGGCGCCGACTGACGCGCCGCGGTCCGGCGAGACCGGCACCGAACCATCCGCACCGGCGCTGGCCGCCAACGACTCACAGCCGGGGAATGCCTCAGTCACGTCCGCGTCAGGCGCGACCGGCGTTCAGCCCGTGCTGCACCATTGCGGCGTGCGGCGCGGGCGCTGTATGAACGAGTGCGCCGGCCTCAGGCTTGGCCGATGTCCTGCAGCAGCGATCGGAACCAGTCCGCTCCGGCGTCGAAAGCCTTGCCGCCCTTGACGCGCGGGAACTCAACCGCCCGCAGCTCCCCGCCGCGTTCCTCGTCGTGGCCGACCAGGCCGCTCTCACCGGCGAGTGCGGCCGCAACCGCAGCGTGCGCGCACTCTTTGATGAGTGCGAGGTCCCGGGCGTTCGCCGGTGCGCTGCGCGCGAAATAGCCGCTCTTCTGCACCAGCACCTTCTCGGCGCCGATCATCGGACCGAATTTCTGCGCAAACCACTGTCCCGGGTTGATGAGGTCGATTTTCACGTGGCCGAAGGCGTCGACCGGGATCTCTTGGCCGTTCTCGCGCATGTTCTCCACGATGGCGTCCACACCGGCGCCCTCGGAGAGGAAGATGTTGACGTTGCCCACCTCGTCCATCACGGCACGCAACCGGGCAGCCTCGCGATCGATGTCGATGGGCAGTTCCGGCACGAAGACGGCGTGGACATCGCGGCGCTCGCGCGTGACGAGCAGGTCCTCCACCCAGGTGAGGCCGTCGAGGCTGCGGTGGTACGACAGCGCAGTCGCGGCCGCGAGCCAGCCGCAGTTGCGGCCCATGATCTCGTGCACGATGAGCGAGCGCGGGTTCGCCGAGTGCTCGCTGACGATGTTGCTGAAGAACCGGGCGCCCTCGTCGGCGGCGGTCCAAGCGCCGAGGGACTGCGCGATGGGGACGATGTCGTTGTCGATGGTCTTCGGCATGCCGACGACCTGCAGCCGGTACCCGTGAGACTGCAGGTGGGCGGCGAGGTCGGCCGCGGCGGTGTTGGTGTCGTCGCCGCCGATGGTGTGCAGCACATCGACTCCGTCGGCGGTGAGCTGGTCGGCCGCCACCTGCTGCGGGTCCTGGCCCTCCTTGACCAGCCCGCGCTTGACGCAGTCATTGACATTCGTGAGCTTCACCCGGCTGTTGTTGATGGGGCTGCCACCGAGCTCGCGTAGCCGCTGCACCTGCCCGCGGACTGCCGGCGTGATGCTGATGCTCTCCCCGCGAAGCAGGCCGGCGTAGCCGCCGCGGTACGCGATGATCTCAGTCTCCGGCGAGACTTCGGTCCACCGCTCGATGAGGTCCGCCACCGCGGCCGAGAGGCACGGCGCGAGCCCGCCGGCGGTGAGCAGGGCAACTTTGCGAGGCGCGTTCTGCATGCTCGGAGTCTAGGGACGCAGCCGTTCAGCGGGCGTGCCGGTGGCGGTCTCGCGCAGCCCTCCTAGGCTTGCCAAGTGAGCATCGACTGGCCGCCACTGACCGCGCTGCAGCAACCGGACTGGCCCGACCAGTCCGCCGTCGCCGGCGTGAGGGAGCAACTGGCGGCGCTGCCCCCCTTGGTGGTCGCAGGGGAGTGCGCGCAACTGCGCGAGTCGCTGGGACGGGCTGTGGTGGGCGATGCGTTCGTCCTGCAGGCGGGTGACTGCGCAGAGACGTTCGCCGACAACAACGCCGCGTCGCTCACGTCGAGGTTGCGCACCATCTTGCAGATGGCGGTGGTCTTGACCTACGGCGCATCGGTGCCAGTGGTCAAAATCGGTCGTCTCGCCGGGCAGTTCGCCAAGCCGCGAAGTGAGCAAACAGAGGTCGTCGACGGTGTCACGATGCCCGCCTACCGCGGTGACGCGGTGAACGGGTTCGAGCGCACCGAACAGGCGCGCACCCCTGACCCGAACCGGCTGCTCGCCGCGTATCAGGCCTCAAGCTCGGCACTGAACTTCATCGGCTCGTTCCTGCGCGGCGGCTACGCGGACCTGCGCGAGGTTCACACGTGGAACCAGGACTTCGTGCACGACTCCGCCGCCGGAATGAAGTACGAGATCCTGGCTCAGGACATCGAACGGGCACTGGCCTTCATGCACGCCTGCGGGGTCGCCGACGACCAGTTCCGTCGCACGAGCCTGTTCTCGTCGCATGAGGCGCTGTTGCTGGACTACGAGCGGCCGTTGGTGCGTCGCGACACCCAGACCGGCGATATCTACTCGGCCAGCGCCCACATGCTGTGGGTCGGCGAGCGCACCAGGCAGATCGGCGGCGCCCACATCGACTTCGCTTCGCGCATCAGCAACCCCATCGGCGTGAAGGTCGGCCCGACCGCCACCCCTGAGGAAGTCGTGGCGCTGGTGCACCGGCTCAACTACGCCGGGCTGCCCGGACGGCTCTCCCTGATCAGCCGGATGGGCGCGGGCGTGATCGAGCAGCGGCTGCCGGCAATTGTGGAGGCGGTCACACGCACATCGGTGCCGGTGGTCTGGATGTGCGACCCGATGCACGGCAACACCCGGGTGTCGCCCACCGGTCGCAAGACACGGCATTTCGAGGATGTCATGGCCGAGGTCCGCGGGTTCTTCGACGTGCACGCGCGGCTCGGGACAGTGCCCGGGGGCCTGCATGTGGAATTGACCGGCGACGACGTCACTGAGTGCCTCGGCGGCGGAGCGAACGTCACTGAGTCCGATCTCGGCGACCGGTACGAGACCTTGTGCGACCCGCGACTGAACCGCGAGCAGTCGCTGGAACTGGCATTCCTTGTTGCGGAGATGCTGCAGCGCCACTGACAGGTGGCTGTCGGTACCGTCGGTCGCCGCGGCGTCAGAGCGGCCGGTCAGGGCTCGAGGTGCGGGATTGTCGCCTCGGCCGATTCGCGGCCGCCGGCGCGCGCCGGTGTGAGTTCGACCAGGTACATCGCGGCCAGCACAAGCAGCGCGCCGACTCCCTGATGCAGGCGCAGCCGGTCGCCGGCGATGGCGCCGGTCAGGGCGGCGAACATCGGCTCGGTGGTCATGATGACAGCGGCGCGGGTGGCCGGCATATGGGCTTGGGCCCAGGTTTGGGCGAGGAACCCGTAGACCGTGGCCGCCAGAGCCAGGAACACCACTGCCAGCCAGCCGCGCCCGTCCGGTGGCAGGACGAGCGGCCGGTCCACGGCGAAGGCGATGGCCAGTTCCGCGATGCTCACCGTGCCCAACTGGATGAGGACGAGCGCAAGCGTGTTCTGCGGCGTGGACCAGCGTCCGAGCAGCACGATCTGGGCTGCGAAGGCAAGTGCGCAGAGGGTGGTGAGCCACTCGCCGCCGCCGATGCGTCCGCCGTTGAGGGTCAGCAGCGCCAGGCCGGCCGTGGCGGCGAGCACAGCGACCGCGGTGCTCCAGCCGATGCGGGTGCGGAACCACCACGCTGAGAGCAACGGGGTGAGCACGACGAAGAGCCCGGTGATGAAACCGGAGACGGTGGGCAAGGTCCCCTTGGCCAGACCCTGGGTCTGGGCTGCGTAGCCCACTCCGAGGGTGGCGCCGAGGAGCAGCCCGCGCAGCCACGTGACCTTGTCAACGCCGCGCAGCGCGCGCGGCCGGATCAGCATCAGCGCGATGAACGCGAGGCTGAAGCGGGTGGCGAGGAAACTGTCCACGGGCATCGCCGACACCACCTCGTCGACCAGGACGAAAGTGGAGCCCCAAATGAGGGTCGCAAGGATCAGTGCCGCCGTGGCGCGGGCGCGGACCGGCACGGTCAGACCACGGTCAGCGTGATGAGGGTGCCGCGCGGCACCTTGGTGCCGGCTTTGACGCTCTGGCCCACGACCTTGTTGAAGTTGCGCCCGGCTGGGTACACCACTCGCACCTTCAGCCCGAGGCCGCGCAGCGTCGCCACTGCCTTGCGCTCGGCCACCATGCGCAGGTTGGGCACTTCCACCCGCTTCGGGCCGCGGCTTACGACCAGCGAGACGGTCGAGCCGCGCGGCATCTGCGCGCCGGCGGCCGGCTTCGTCGCGATGACCCGGCCCGCTGGCACGGTGTCGCTGAACGCTGTGGCGCGGCTGACTTTCAGCCCTGACGCAGTGAGCAGCGACGCCGCGGCACCGGCATCCTGACGGCGCACGTCGGCGACCTTCACCGGAGCCGGGCCTTTGCTCACCACGACAGTCACCGTGCTGCCGACATCCACGCGCGCGCCCTGGCCCGGGGTCGAGCTGATGACTGAGCCCGCCGGCACCCGTTCGTCGAATACCGCCGGCTTCGCCTGTGTGAGCAGGCCGCGGGCGGTCAGTTGCGACCGGGCCTGCGGCACGGTGAGGCCGGTCAGGCGCGGCACAGAGGTGCGCTGCGCCCCTCGGCTGACCAGCACGGTGATGCTGGCGCTGCGGCTGCGCCGCTCACCGGCTGCCGGTGCGGTGTCGATGACGGCATCGGCTCGCACATCCGCGGAGTAGTCCCGGGCGATACGAACGTTGGTGAACCCGGCGGCGCGCAGGGTCTGCGTGGCCGATTGCGCAGTCGCCCCGCGCACATCCGGCACCGGCACCGGGCTGAATGTCTGCCAGGCGTAGACGCCGGCCCCCGCGAGTGCCGCAGTGAGCAGGGCGCCGAGCAGACGCCGACGCAGCCGGGTCGGACGTTTCGGCTCACGCCGCTGCCGGCCGGCGCGCCCGGGCCTGACCGTGGAGGCGGGCATGACCCTGGTCGCGGTCGGGTGCACATGCGTGGCCGAGCCTGGGTCCGGAGTTCGGTCCTCAGCGCCTGGGCGTGGCCGCGGCAACGGCTCCGGCGCGGGCAGGTGCGCTCGGATGGCGCGGATGTCACCGTGCACGGCACCCGCATCCGGGTGCCGGTCGGCCGGGTCCGGCGCGGTGGCCCGCAAGACGAGTGAGTCGACCTCGGGCGGCACATCCGACTGGGATGACGAGGGCATCGGCACCCGGCCTCGGCTGTGGGCGAGGGCGACCTGCACGGGGTTGTCTCCGGTGTACGGCACCTTGCCGGTGAGCAATTCGAACAGGACTATGCCGAGTGCGTAGACATCGCTTCGTTGGTCGGTTGGCTGTCCTTCCACGTACTCGGGGCTGATGTATCCCGCGGTGCCTGCGAGGGCGCCGACCCCAGTCAGCCCCGGGCCGGCGTCATCGGCAGCGCGAGCGAGCCCGAAGTCGGTGACCTTCACGCGGCCGTCCTCGCTGATGAGGATGTTCTCCGGCTTGATGTCCCGGTGCACCACGCCGGCGAGGTGAGCCGCGGCGAGCCCGGCGGACACAGGCGCGAGCAAAGCCAGCGCCTGCTGTGCGGAGAGGCGGCCGACGGACCGCAGCAGCGCGCGCACGGAGTGGCCGCGTACGAGTTCCATGACGATGAATGCGCGACCGGAGTCCATGCCCTGGTCGTGCACGGCGACCACATTCGGGTGATTGATGCGCGCGGCCTGCTTTGCCTCCGCGATGAATCGCGCGGCGAAGGCTGCGTCCTGCCCGAGGTGCGGGTGCAGGATCTTCACAGCGACCGCGCGGTCCAGGCGCAGGTCGTGGGCGGAGTAGACGCTGGCCATCCCGCCGTGCGCCAGATGCGCGTCGAGCCGGTAGCGGCCGTCGAGCGTCAGGCCGACGAGCGGGTCGGTCCCGGCAGTCGGCGGCATGGGCGAAGTTTAGGGAGCCGCGGGCGGGATGAGGCCGGCTGTGGGAGTCGATGCGCGCGCGAGGTAGCGCCGCTCGATCATGCCCGCGCGGGCGGCGAGGTGGCCGGCGCTGACGGCATCGCGGAAGGCTCGGGCCATCGATACCGGGGCGTCCGCGCGCGTCACCGCCGTGGCCAGCAGCACGGCGTCGCAGCCGAGTTCCATCGCCAGCGCGGCGTGTGAGGGCGCACCGATTCCGGCGTCGACGATGACCGGCACCGTGGCCTCATCGACGATCATGCTCAAGGCGTGCGGGTTGCGGATGCCCAAGCCGGTACCGATAGGCGCGGCGAGCGGCATGACTGCGGCACAGCCGACGACCTGCAGCCGGCGGGCGAGCACAGGGTCGTCGTTGGTGTAAGGGAGCACGGTGAACCCGTCGGCGACCAACTGCTCGGCGGCGGCGAGCAACTCAACCGGGTCCGGCAGCAAGGTGGTGTCGTCTGCGATGACCTCGAGCTTGACCAGAGATGTGCCGAGCGCCTCGCGGGCGAGTTGCGCGGTGAGGACGGCGTCGCGCGCGGTCTTGCAACCCGCGGTGTTCGGCAGCACCGCCACGCCGCTAGCGCGGATGACGTCCATGATGCTCGGGTCGGCCGCGCTCGTGCGGCGCATCGCCACGGTGACCAGGCCCGTCCCAGACGCCTCGATGATGCCCGCGAGCACCTCGTGATTGCTGACCCCGCCGGTGCCGAGGATGAGGCGGGAGTGAAGCTCAAGGTCGCCGATGCGCAGCGGCGCCGTGGCGGGGTCGTTGGTCGCGTTCATCTCAGCCGCCTTGTGTCGCCGTGACGAGCTCGACGAGCGCGTCGTCGGGCACCGGGGTCTGCGCCCACCGGCTGCGCGGCACGACTGCACCGTTCAATGCGACGGCGACGCCGTCGCTGCTGCGGCTGCCGAAGATGGTAGCGACCAGGTCGGCGACGCTGCTGCCCGCAGCAAGCGCGGTAGTGACGCCGTTGACGGTCACCTGCCGCGGGGTCTGCGAACCGGTGCTCATGCGTCGACCTCGCTCGCGGGTGCGTGGCGGCCATTGAGCAAGTCCTGCACGGTCTGTGCGGCCAGTGGCGCGAGCAGGATGCCGTTGCGGCCGTGGCCCGAGCACACCAACACATCATCGATGACCCGCATGACCGGCAGGTTATCGCGGCTGACGGGGCGAAGCCCGGCCCACGTCTCGACTAGTTCGCACTCGTCGATGCCGGGCACCACCAGCCGGGCGTCGTGGAGCAGGTCTCCAACCGCCCCGACCGTGACCGCGATGTCCCGGCCGCGCTCCTCCATGGTCGCTCCGATGACGATCTCGCCGTTGCTGCGGGGCACGAGGTAGACATGCCGGCCGTGGACGGTGGCGCGAACCGTCCCGCTGAGCAGCCTGCCGGTCGCGGCGGTCATCAGCACCCGCAAGATCTGCCCCTTGACCGGGCGGATGTCCAGCCCCGGGACGAGTGCGGGGGTGTCGATGCCGGCGGCCACCACGACTGCGTCAGCGGCGATGGCCTCCCCGGTCGCCGTGCGGACCGATTCCGCGGACACCGCGCTCGCGCGCTCGCGCACCAGCGTGATGCCGCGCCGGTCGACCACCGCCGAGAGCGCGCCGAGCAGTGCGCGGTTGTCGACTGACGTGTCGCCGGGCACGAGCATCGCGGCTGCCAGGCCCGGGGCAAGCGCGGGCTCGTGCTCGCGGGCCTGCGATGTGGTGAGCGGTGTGAAGGGCAGGGAATGTGCGATGAGTTGGTCTTGCAACCGCCGCAGCTCGGTGGCGTCGTCGCGGTCGAGGCCGACCACGGTGGTGCCAGCCGGGTTGTAGCCGCAGGGTTGGCCGGCGTCCTCGCAGAGCTGCTCGGCGAAGCCCGGCCACAGCGCAGCCGCGCGCAAGCCGAGTTCCAACACCCCGGGCTCGGTCGGGGTGGACTCAGTCACCGGTGCGAGCATCCCGGCCGCCGCCCAGGAGGCGCCGTGCATCGGGTGCGGGTCGACGATGCTGACCCGCCACCCGGCGCGCTCGGCGCGCCAGGCACATGCCAGGCCGATGACGCCGGCGCCGACGATCACGACGTGTGGGCGGTCATGGGGCACGGGTGTGACTCCTCCGGGTGACAACGGTGCTATGCACTCTAGGGTGGGGCACATGCCCGACACGCGCCGCTGGACGCATGAGCGGCTCGGGCGCGCACGACTGTACGCGTGCGTCGACGCCCGCGCTCAGCACGGTGACCTGCCGGAGTTCCTCGACGCAATCCTGCTCGGCGGTGTCGACATCGTGCAGTTGCGGGACTCGTCCATCAGCGTGGCCGAAGAACTCGCGGCTCTGGCCATCGTGCGCGAGCGTTGCCAGGCACACGAGGCGCTCTGGGCCGTGAACGACCGGGTTGACATCGCGCTGGCCGCCGGCGCCCCGATCGTCCACCTCGGTCAGGCCGACATGCCGGTCGAGGTCGCCCGCGGCCTGCTCGGGCCGGATGTCGTCATCGGCCGGTCCACACACTCGCCGGAGCAGGCACGCCAGGCGGCGCACGACGTCGAGGTCGGGTATTTCGCGGTCGGGCCGGTCTGGCCCACCCCCACCAAACCGGGCCGGCCGGGCATCGGTGTGCAGGTCGTGTCGGAGGTTGCAGCCGCACCGTGGTCGCAGCACAAGCCGTGGTTCGCCATCGGCGGGGTCGACTCGACGTCTGTCCGGGAGGTCATGCGCGCCGGGGCCACCCGGGCGGTGGTGGTGCGCGCCGTGACACAGGCGGATTCGCCGGAGCACGCCGCCCGGGAGCTGCGTGACGTGCTGGCCGCGGCGCAAGCGGATGCGGCCGCCGGCCACGCGGCTCAGGTGTTCGACGCTGCAACAGCGGGGGAGACCGTATGAAGTCCGTGACTTACCTCGCGGTGTTGGCGTTCATCGTCGCCGGGACGGCGTGGCTGCCGTGGGCGACCGGTGCGGTGGTGTGGCGCAAGACGCGCAGGCTGTTGCTGTCGCTCATCGCGCCGGTGCTGGCGTTCACCGTCTGGGACGTCTACGCCGTCCGGCGGAGCCACTGGTCCTTCGACCCGCAGCGGGTGCTCTCCATGCGGCTCTTCGGGCTGCTGCCGATCGAGGAGCTGCTGTTCTTCATCGTGATCCCGCTGGCCTCCGTGCTGACGTTGGAGGCCGTGCGCGCGATGCGGGGATGGCAGGCGGGTGACGAGCCGTGACATACACGCAACTCGCACTGCTCGGCGTGCTCGTGGCTGCCGTCGTCGACCTCGCGGTGCTGCGCACGCGGTTGCTGCGGCGCCGCGTGTTCTGGTCGGCCTACGCGATCATCCTGCCGTTTCAGCTGTTGACCAACGGCGTCCTGACGGGCACGCGCACGGTCAGGTACTCCGGCGACGCGATTCTCGGCGGCAGCACGCCGTCTGCGGGCCGACCGGCCTTCATCGGCGACGGCCGGGTCGCCTTCGCGCCGGTGGAGGACCTGTTGTTCGGCTTCGCGCTCATCGTGCTGACGTTGTCGGTGTGGGTGTGGCTCGGGCGGCGCGGGGTGCAGCGGCTGCCGATGTCCGACTCGACGGGCCGGCCGTTGCGTCGCTTGACCGAGCGGCGCGGCCGGTCAGCCGGCGGCGCCGGCGAGCCGCGCGCGTAGCCAACCCCGGCCTGCGACGGCCAGACGCCGCCGCAAGGAGACTGCGGCGCGGCGGTTGAGCACGTCGTAATCGATGGCCTCCACCGCGTCGACGATCCCGCAGTAGAGGATGCTCGCGGCCTCGATGCACGGCCGGCTGTCCGGCGACAGGTGTGCGATGCCGGCGTCTGCGCTGGCCTGCAGCCTTCGCACCCGCGCGATCTGCTCGCGCAGCGCCGCTTTCACCGCCGGCGTCGTGACTCGGCGCATGAGCACCTCGCGGGTGACCCCGTGGGACTGCAACTCCGACATGGGCAGGTACACCCGTCCCCGGTCGAGGTCCTCGCCGACGTCGCGGATGAAGTTCGCGAGTTGGAAGGCGATGCCGAGGTCCGTCGCTGCGGTGTATGCGCGCTCGTCGGAGCCGCCAAGGATCGGCACCATCTGCAACCCGATGACCGCGGCAGAGCCGTAGACGTACTCATACAGGTCGTCGTAGGTCTGGTAGTCGCTGACGTGGGTGTCCATGCGCATCGAGTGCAGGAAGGCGTCCACGTGCTCGGCCGGGATCGACCAGCGGCGCATGGTGTCGCGCATCGCGTCGATGACCGGCTCGCAGGGGGAGTCGTCGCCGAGGTGGGCGCGGAACTGCTCGGCGAATGCGTCCAGCGCCGCGCGGCGCTGCTGCGCGCTGGCGGTGACTCCAAGGTTGTCGACGATCTCGTCGGCGTAGCGGGCGAAGCCGTAGAGGGCGTGCACGAACGGTCGCTTGGCGGGCGGGAGCAGCAGGGTTGCGAGGTAGTAGGTCTTGCCGTGCTCGGCATTGAGTCGCCGCGCGACCTCGTAGGAGCGCTGTAAACGCGGCTGCTCGATGCCGGCGGCGCGCAACTCACGGGTGGACACAGGCGTGATTCTCCCAGCGCCCGGGACGCGATCGGGCGTCGGCGCGGATTGCCGAGCGTCGGCGCGGTGCCAGGGGATGCGCTCGGCCGGCTGCGACGGTCACCGGGCCCACGTCACGGTCAGTCCTGTGTCGGGGCACCCGACGACAGGTGGGTCTACCGCGCGTAGGCGCGTGAGCGGTAGCGACGGTCCGGGCCGGTGATGCGCTCGGCCGCGAGCCGGCCCGAGAGCAGCACCATCGGGACGCCCACGCCGGGTTGGGTGCCCGAGCCGACGAACACGACGTTCTCGCCCCAGAGGTTGCCCGGGCGGAACGGCCCGGTTTGCAGGAACGAGTGGGCGCTCGCGAACGGCGCGCCGGCTTCCATGCCGCGCTGCTCCCAGGTGAGTGGGGTGGTGATGTCTTGAACTTCGATGCCTTCGCCGAAGCCGATGTAGCCGCGTTGTTCGAGGGTGGTGACGATCTCGTCGCGGTAGCGCGGACCGACCCGGTCCCAGTCGAGCCCCGCGCGCATGTTCGGGGTCGGCGCCAGCACGTAGTAGATGTGTTTGCCGTCCGGTGCCAGCGACTGGTCGGAGTGGGTCGGGTTCGTGACCAGGATGCTCGGATCGGACATCAGCCGGCCGGAGTCGATGATGTCGTCGAAGACCGACTCCCACGCGTGCCCGAAGTGGATGTTGTGGTGCGCGATCTGCGAGTACTGCGCCCGCGAACCAGCGAGGAGCAGGAAGCACGACGGCGAGTAGCGCAGTCGTCGCACCGACCACGGCTGCACCCCGAGCAGGTCGCGGTAGGCCACAGGCAGGTCCGGGTTGAGGACCACCGTGTCGCACGAGATGCGCTCGCCGTCGGCGGTGATGACCGCGGTGGCGCGGCCGCCGGTGTGCTCGACCCGGGACACCTCCGTGTTGTAGCGGAATTGCACGCCGTGCTTGGCTGCGGCGGCGGCCATCGCCGTGGGGACGGCGTGCATGCCGCCGCGGGGGAAGAACACCCCGGCCACGGAGTCCATGTAGGCGATGACGGCGTAGATGGCGAGCGCCTCGTACGGCGACAGCCCCGCGTACATCGACTGGAAGGAGAACACCCGCGAGGTGCGCGAGTCCTTGAGGAACTCACCCACCTTCGCGGAGAGGCTGCGGAAGCCGCCCATCGCGACCAGCCGTGCGAGGTCCGGGGTGAGCAACTGCAGCGGGGAGTCGATGTTGCGGTCGATGAAATCCTTCATCTCGTAGCGGTACAGCTTCGACACGAAGTCCACGTAGCGGCGGTAGCCGGCGGCCTCGTCAGGGCCGATGACCTGCGAGATCTCCTGCGCCATCGCGTCGGTGTCGGCGTGGATGTCCATCCGGCTGCCGTCGGCGTAGAACGCGCGGTACAGCGGCGCGACCGGGTCCAACTGCAGCCAGTCGCCCATGTCCTCCCCGAGCGCGTCGAAGGCGTCGGCGATGAGGTCGGGCATGGTGAGCACGGTCGGGCCGGTGTCGAACTCGTAGCCGTCGATGCTCAGCCGGCCGCAGCGGCCTCCGGGGACAGCCTCGCGCTCGAGCACGACGACCTCCCGCCCGGAGCGGGCTAGTCGCATCGCCGCGGACAGTCCGCCCAGGCCTGCGCCGACGATGACCACACGCTGTGTGGGGCCGCTGACGGTGCGTGGGGCGGTGCGCGCGAGTCGACGCGCCCAAGCGGCGGCGGATCCGAGTGTGGCGGAGGGCGTGGTGGGGGAGGTCACCCCGGCAGCCTAGGAGTGGCGCTGCGTTGCCGCGACTGCTAGTTCGCGCAGCGCGTCCGCCGCGGGCGTCGGCACGGTGTGCAGAGCGTCCAACGCCTCGCGGGTACGTCGTGCGATGGCCGTCTCGACCTCATCGAGCGCCCCGGAGTCGACGATCAACTCCTGCATCCACGACATCGCGTCGTCGTCGATGGCGGCACTGCCGAGGAGGTTGAGGAAGTGCCGCGCCTGCACCGGATCTGCATCGGCGACGGTGTGCGCGACCAGCACTGTCTGTTTGCCGCAGCGCAGGTCGTCGCCCGTGGGTTTGCCGGTCTGTTCCGGGGAGCCGAAGACGCCGAGTACGTCGTCCCGAAGTTGAAACGCCTCACCGAGGGCCAGGCCGTATCGTGAATAAGCCGCCATCAGGTCGTCGTCGGCGCCGCCGAGGGCGCCGCCGAGGTGCAGTGGCCGCTCGATGGTGTATTTCGCGGTCTTGTAGCGCATGACGGTGCGCGCCCGGGCGACATCACCCGCCCCGCGCGCCTGCTCGACCAGGTCGAGGTACTGCCCGGCCATGAGCTCGGCGCGCATGACGTCGTAGACAGCCTTGCCTTGGGACAGGCGTGCGCTGTCAAAGCCTGAGGCCATGAGCATCTCGTCTGCCCACGACAGGCACAGGTCACCGGCGAGGATGGCCGCGCCGACCCCGAATGCGCCGGCGTCGCCGGACCAGCCGGCGCTGGTGTGCAGCGACTCGAAGGCCCGGTGGGCGCTCGGCAATCCGCGGCGCAGGTCGCTGCCGTCCATGATGTCGTCGTGGATCAAGGCGCACGCCTGCAGTAGTTCCAGGGCTGCGGCCGCAGTCGCGATCCGGGGCCCTGCCTCTGCGCCCGCCCCGAGGTGGCCTACATAAGCGAAGGCGGCTCGCAGCCGTTTGCCGCCGCCGGTGAAAGCCAGGACGTGGTCGACCAGAGGCGCCACGTCTTCGCTCACGGCAACCATCGCCGCACGGTGCTCGGCCGTGAACGCGGCGAGCGCGGCGCCGACCTGCTCGCGGATGGTGCTCAGACACACCTCTGGGCTGCCGGGCTGCTCGGTCACATCGCGTACCGTAGACCGCGCGGGCGCGCGCGCCCACCGACTGCGACCGTGGCACCGCCGTGCGGGTGCCGGTTGCCGAGGTGACGGCGCGTGCACTGAGGCGAGAGATGAGCCGGGCTGGCCCGGCGGACACTGAGCGGAGGTGGGGCACGTGCGGCCGGTTCCCTCCTTTGAGGCCTATGTCCAGGGCTGGTCGCAGTTGCACGGCGGGTATCAGCGTGGCCGCAGCCGGGTGGTCGACGCGTACCTGCGCGTCGTCTACGTGTTGGCGCGCCCGTTCGCCGCGGTGGCCGCGTCCCCGGACCTGGTCACCACGCTCGGGTTGTTGGTCGGTGTGAGCGTGCCGTTCATCACCGATGCGCAGTCGCCGCTGGCCTGGCTGGTGGGAGCTGCGATCGTCGTGGCATCGGGCGTCATCGACGGGGTGGACGGCGCGGTTGCGGTGCTGTCGGCGAAAACCTCGCGTTGGGGGCATGTCGCCGACTCACTCGTAGACCGGTTGGTCGAGGTGGCCATGCTCATCGCGCTGCACCGAAGCGGCGCGCCCGCGCAGGTGGTGCTGCTCGCAGGGGTGATGACCGGCTGCCAGGAGTACGCCCGGGCTCGTGCCGCGGGAGTGGGGCTGACCGCCATCACCGTGGTCACGGTCAGCGAGCGGCCGACGCGCATCATTGCCACAGCCCTAGGTTTCGTCGGCGCCGCGGTGATGCCGCCGCACAGCGCCGAGGCAGTGACCTTCGCCGCAGCGGCGTGGGCCGGTCTAGGGGTCATCGGGTTGGTGCAGATGATCGTGACCGTGCGCCGGGCGTTGATGTCCCCGCAGTAGGCGGCACACGGCATTCAGTGGCGGTTGCTCACGAGGGTCGCCACCGTCGGCGCCGGACACCCGAGGTCGTCGCGCCGACAGGCCTACGCGCGGCCGATGAGCTCGGCGACGATGGCGCCGCTCATCCCCACTAGGGGCAGGCCGCCGCCGGGATGTGCCGAGCCGCCCACGAGATAGAGCCCGGTGACCGACGTCGAGTTCGCGGGCCGGGTGAACGCCGAGCGGGGCCCGTGGCTGGCGGTGCCGTAGATCGCGCCCCCCGGAGTCGCGGTGCGCCGCTGCAGGTCTGCCGGCGTTGAGATGTGCGTCCAACGCAGGTGTGGGCGGATGTCGACTCCGCGCGCGGCCAGACGTGCGAGCACCTGGTCGGCGTAGTCCTGCGCTAGACCCGGCGCATCCCAGTCCACACAGCCGGGGCCGCTGCCGTGCGGTGCGGCGTTGATGAGGATGAACCACGCCCGCGAGCCGGCCGGCGCCATGGCCTCGTCTTGCGGCACACAGGCGTACACCGTCGGGTCGGGCACGGGCAGCGCCTCACGTCGCCGACCCGACCCGAAGACGCAGTCAAACTCGTCGTCGTAGTCGGGGCAGAACCAGATGTTGTGGTGGGCGATCCCGGGCAGGTCTGCGTCGACTGCGGCGTAGATGCAGAAACCGGCCAGCGATTGCGGGCGTTTGCTCACGGCTGCTGCGGCACGCCCCGCCCCGGTGTCGAGCAGTCGCAGCAACACCGTCCGCGCGTCGGCGTTGGCCACGACGATGTCAGCCGGCAGTCGACGGCTGTCGCTGGTGTGGACTGCTACGACCCGGCCGCCGCTGGTCTCGATGCGTGTGACCTCGGCGCCGAACTCGACCTGGACGCCGCGCTCGACGGCGCGCTCGTGCACGGCGGTGGCCAATGACCGGATTCCGCCGCGGATGTGGTGGGCGCCGAAGGTCTGCTCGATGTACGGGATGGTGGCCAGTGCGGCCGGGGCGCGGCGAGGGTCGCTCCCCGTGTAGGTCGCGTAGCGGTCAAGCAGCGTCACCAGCCGCGGGTCGCCCAGCATCCCCTGACCGAGGCCGCGCAACGTCCGCAGCGGGGCGATGGTTCGGATGTTGCGCGGGTTGGCGGCCAACCGCAGCAGCGGGCGCAGACCGTGCAGTGGCGCCTCGATGAAGTCCTGCCGGGTCAGGCCCCACATATCCGCCGCCCGTGCCATGAGCCGGCGCCAGTCTGCGGCGGCAGTGCCGCCGAGACCATCGCCGAGGGCGTCGGCACAGCGGGCGCTGTCAGCGCCGGGCATCACTACCCGGGCTCCGTCAGCCCACTGATACGTGAATGCGGGCTCGAGTTCGACGATGTCGAGCGCGGACTCGATCGGCCGGCCGGTCTTGTTGAAGAAGTCGCGGTAGACCTGCGGCAGGGTGAGCAGGCTCGGCCCGGTGTCGAATGTGAAACCGTCGCGCTCGAACTGGCCAACTTTGCCGCCCGCGGAGTCTGAACGCTCCAGGACGGTGACGCGGTGACCCTTGACGGCGAGCCGGGCGGCAGCAGTCAACCCGCCCATGCCCGCACCGATGACCACCACCGTGCTCATCTGCGCATCCGCCTCTCTCACATCTCTGCGGTCGTCGATCGGATGAAGTCAACCCGCCCGGCGCGGCGGCCGCGACGACGCCCCCGTTCAGAAGGCCTTCGTGCTCGCACACCACGTCGGCGAAAGTGTGGACCACTGCGCGATGAAGGGCGCTGACGTCGGGGCTCGGCCGCGCTGTGTGCGCTGACGTCACCCACGCCCCTGCTGGTGCTTGTGGCCACGGAGCCGCCAGCATGACGGGCTCCATGCCCTGACGACTCTGGCGGTCAGGCGAGCACCCGCCCCTTCCATTGCAGCGTGCCCGCACGTCGGCCCCGCCAGGAGCGGGCTAGCAACCACAGCAGCATTGTGATGGCCCCGGGGTGTGCAAGCGTCGACCACAGCGGCCCACGGGTGCGCCGCGCGACCAGCAGCCGGCTGACCACGGCGGCGAGGTAGGCAACTGCCCACCATGCTGCGCAGCGAGGGTGGCCGGCTGCTGCGCTGATGACCGCGCACGGCAGCGGCGCGATGTACACCGTTGTCAGCAGCAAGGCGCTGGCCACGGCGTTGACTGGCGAGCCGAACAGAGACCAGAGGGACTTGGTGTAGCCGCTCACGAGGTCGACCGTGTTCGTGTACATCCGGCAGGTGGCCAGGTTCGTGCCGTCCACGACACCGCCGCGACCACCGGTGCGCTTGACGGCTCTGACCAGGGCGACGTCTTCCAGCACCTCGCCGGAGACGGCTGCGTGGCCGCCGGCGCGGCGGTAGGCGCCGGCGTCGACCATGAGGAACTGGCCGTTGGCTGCGCTGAGTGAGGGGCGCGGCGAGCGTTCAGCCAGCCGTAGCGGCAGGGTTGCCGCCCACGACCACTGCAGCAGAGGTTGGAAGAGTTGTTGCACGACTCCCTCGGCTATCTGCGCGGGGTAGGGGGAGACCAGGTCGAGGTTGTGGGTCCGCAGCAGCGCCAAAGCCGCGGCCACCGCCTCTGGTGCGAGCACAACGTCGGCGTCGACGAACACCAGCACATCTGCGGCGTGTGTCGCAGGCAGGTCTGCGAGGCGTTGGCAGGCCCAGGGCTTGCCCAACCAACCCGGCGGCGGCTCGGTGTCACTGGTGACCACAGCAAGTCGCGGGTCGTCGCAAGCGGCGACGGCGACGGCGGCCGTGTCGTCGGTGGATGCGTCGTCGAGGACCACGACCTGCAGGTTCGGCACCGATGTTTGCGCGCAGGCGCTGCGCACCGCCTCGGCGATGGCGCCGGCCTCGTTGCGCGCCGGGATGAGGATGCAGACCTGCTCTGATGTGTGCGACGGGCTGGTTGGACGCCGCAGCAGCCGGAGGTTGACCGCCGTGTGGGCGAGCAGCAGCACGTTGGCCGCGGCGACCCAGGCTGCGAACGTGGTCATCGGCCGCACGCTCGCATCACTGCCCGCCCTTTGACTGCATCGGAATGCGCGGCTTGGCGGACGCGTGGCTTTGCCGTGTGGCCCGAACCAGGTCGTGGATGAGGAGCACTCCGGCCGGCGCACCGGCGAGGGCACCCCAGACAGCGGCCGCGGGCTGGTCGATGAACCACACAATCGCCACCGCACCGCCGAGCCAGGTCCACAGGACGAACACCGTGGGGGCGTCCCAGCGATGAGTGCTGTGTGCTGCCTCAGGCGTCACCGTGACGTGCAGGACGGCCTGGACGCCCGCCGCAGCGACGAGCCAGCCGAGGTAATTCGTCACCGGGATCCCGGGGACGCCCGGCAGATGCGGGTCCGGGTCGGCCCACAGCCACCAACCCGCGCGCAGGTGCGGGTCGAGGATGAACTGAGGGTCCAGATACAAGTCCCAAGCCGCGAGCATCCACGTGCCCCACGCCCACCGCGCCCGCGCAGCATGTGCCAGCCGACGCGCTGTGATGTGGGTCGCGTACGCCATCATGAACCAGGCCAGCAGCACGATGAGGGGGACGCCTGCGGCGGTCGCCGTCGTGTGGGTTGCCTCAGCGGTCTCCGAACACAGCCGCGTGGTCGGGCACATGGTGTAGGTGACGTGGTCGGCGTACTCGTAGCGACCAAACGGCACACCTGTGGCGACCCCGACAGTCTCGATCAGCCACGCCGCTGCGGTGGCAGCAACAAACGCTGCGGCGGCGCGGATGCGGCCGTGGGCCGCTGCATGCGCGAGCATCGTGGCGGCGCCGAGGGCGACCACTGCGTGTGACACAGCGAACCGGTCCCAGTGCAGCGGCCACCGCACCTGAGTCAGCACGGTGGCCGCCAGAAGGACCCACGCGGGGGTGAGTGGTGCCCGCAGTCGACGTCGGAACTTGACGTGCGCAGCCGTGGCCGGGGCGCTCATGGGGTCATCACCGTCGCGCCGCGGTAGGTGCCCTCGCATGCGGTCACCGTGAGTCGGGCGAACATCTCCTCGGCGTACCAGTTGAGTGCGGCGGTCTGCGCGATCGCATTGCGGTGGGCTTGGCGCCGGTAGGCGAAGGCGTCGATGTCCGCATGGGACCGCCAGAGGCTGAAGGTGCCCTGCAGCCCGATGGGCGCCTCGCCGATTCCGAGGGCGAAGAACGGACCGGCGTGGGCGTGCAGGTCGGTGGACACCGGCGGGACGCTGCGGGCGAATGTCCGCCAGTGCCGAGGCTTGACTCGGGCGCGTGTGATGGCTGCGATGCCGAGGCCCTCGGTGTGCTGCGGCGCGGTCTGTCCGTGGCCGGGAGCAACGGGAGACAGCGGCGCTGCACCGGACCAACTGCCGCGAGCGGAGACCGGTTGCATGCTGATGCGCAGGCGTTCTTCGCTGGCTGAATCCCATGCCCTTACGAGCCAGTGCGAGTCACACTGCTGAGCCTGGGCGGCGTCGGGCCAGACTGTGAGCAAGGCCCAATGTCGCGGGTCCGAGTCACGCAGGGTGAAAGTCATCCCGGAGCCGGTCCCGAGCGCCTTGCCGAATGCGGGCGCCTGCGGGCTGCGCCGCGCCAACTGCCATGCGGCTGTCAGGAGCAGCGCCTGGGGGACGCGGGCGGGGCTCACACCCCACAGGTGCAAGACCGCGGTCTTCGCCATGGTGACTCCCACTCAGGCAACCGGCCCGTCACGGACATTGGATGACCGTGACGGGCCGGTGTCACTGCTCGTGCCGGTTGGACCTCAGTTCGGGGACAACGACCCGGAGAAGAACTCCTCGCCGTCGAGCAGGACCGAGTAGTCCAGCGAGTCGTCGACCGTCGGCAGGGTGAATCCGAATGCGGCCTTGCCGGTGCTGCCGGCGGTCATGACGACATCGTCACTGACACTGGAGACCCAGACGACCTCGGTGCCGGGCTTGGCGCCCGCGAGTTTCAGGGTCGCTGCCTTGCCAGCCTTGATCTTGCGCGGCTCGGACAATGTGACCACCCAGGTGTCGGTCGATGCCTTGCGCTTGCCTTGTTTCACCAAGGCGATCTTGCGGCCGGTGCCCTTGGCGGTGAAAGTTGCGGACGCGTAGCCGTCGTCATCGCCCATCACGGTCTGCGCGGAGCCCGCATAGCTGATCTTGGCCTTGACCCCGGGGCGCAGCTGCTGAACCTCGACGGTGATCTCGGTGCCGCGCAGCAGGTTCGGTCCTGCGTCGACGCTCAACTCAAGGTCCGGGATCGAGAAGCGTGACCACGCGGATTGCACATGACCGGCATCGGCGAACCCGCGCATGATGATGCGGTACGGGGTTCCCGGAGCCAGGCCGGAGAGCTCGCATGTGAGGCCCTCGAGGTCACAGGGCTGGTAGCCGTAGTCCTTGCCGCCAGGCAGGTCTTCGACTGCACGGGCCTCGTAGCGCAGGTGCGTGGCGCGGCTGGTGCCGGCGATGCTGAACGTCACCGTGCCGTCGCTGCCGTCAAGCGACCATTCGTCGATGGATGGCATGTCGGGCAGGTCGCGGGACTTCGTCGTGAACGCCACCGGCTCGCTCGGCTCGCTGGTGGTGAACTGGTCCTTTGCGATGACCTGCACGAGATAGTCGACACCATCGCCGAGGTCGGTCAGCGTGTACTCCGTGTCGGTTGTCTCGGCTACATCCGTCCAGCTGTCGCCGTCATCCTCCGAGACCTGAATCGTGTAGGTCACCGGTCCGTAGTCGGAGTCTGAGCCGGACCATGTGACCACGGCCTTGGTGAACCCGATGGTCGCATCGGGGACTGTGACATCTGCTGGGCTGGCAATGATCGGCGGTACATCCGCGGATGCCGCGTCGCTGGCCCAGCCGGTGACGGCCCCGAACGCCGTGGAGGCCATGTGCGGGACGACCACGAAGTAGTAGGTCGTGCCCGGCTCAAGTTCCTCGATGGTCACCTCAGTGCCGTCAGCCTCGACGCTGTCGGCGCTGATGTCGCAGCCGCCGAAGTCGTTGGCCTGACACTGCAGGTCCGCCTCGTCGGTGCTGTAGTACACGGTGTAGCCAGAGGTCGGCGAGGAGCCGTCGTCTGAGGGCTCCCACGTCAGGCTCACGGTGCCGCTCGCCACGACGGTGGCCTTCAAGTCGGTTGCGTCACTGGGAAGGGCGAATGCCGGGGATGCCGCAACCGGGTCGCTGCCCTCAGCCTCCGTGTCGTCGTTGAACGCCACGACCCGGTACTCCACGCTCGGGCAGTACGGGTCGAAGGAGAGGTAGTCGCGCGGTTGCACACACGGCTGCAGTCCGCTGACGGTGTACGCCGTGGTTGACGCGTCGACCTCGTCCAGCGTCTCCCAGTCGGAGACCTCGCCGCCGGCCTCGCTGAACATCACGGTCCGGGTCTGGATTCGATAGCCGGTGATGATGCTCGGGCCGTTGGGCGCGTCCCAGGCCAAATCCACTGAGTCTTCACCGGCGGGTGCGGCTTCGAGATACGGCACCGCCTCGAGCGCGGTCGTGAAGTCGGCCTGCTCGGATGCGTCGCTGACGCTGTAGTCGTCCCGTGCGAACACGCGCACGCTGTAGTTGGCGCCGCTGACGAGGTCGGTCAGGTCGAGGGAGGTGTCTTCGGTTGTGCCGACCGTGGTCCAGGTGTCGCCGGCGTCCTCGGAGAGTTCCACGGTGTAGGTGACGGCGCCGTAGCCGGACTGTGAGCCGGCCCAGGTCACGGTGGCGTCGTGCAAGCCGATGTTCTCCACCGCCACGTCAACCGGCGCCTCCAGGGGCATCGGGACGTAGAAGTCGAATGCGTCGCTGGCCCGACCGGCGACGTCACCGAATGCGGGGGAGTCCATATGAGCGACGACCACGAAGTAGTAGGTGGTGTCGCCGTCGAGGCCGTCGATGCTCACTGACGTGTCGGCGGTGTCGACGCTGTCAGCGTCGAGGTCGCAGCCCCCGTAGCCGTTGGTCTGGCACTCCAGCGCGGAGGGGTCGGAGCTGTAGTAGACGGTATAGCCCGACACCGGCGACGAGCCGTCAGCCGCGGGGTTCCAGGAGAGCATGAGCGACTCGTAGCCGTCCACTTCGGCACTGATGCCGTCCACGACGCCAGGCAGCGTGAAGGTGGTGCTAGCCGAGACGACATTGCTGGCCTCGGCCTCGGTGTCGTCGTTGAACGCCACCACGCGGTACTCGATGCCGATGCTGATGGAGCCGAGCGCATCGTCGCCGATGGTGCCGGCGCAGCCGAGGAACTCAGCGCCGCCGGCTGCGATCGCGTCCACAGCGGCCATGAGGTCGTCCATGGTGCAAGGGTTGATGCCGCTGTGCGTGTAGTCGGAGGTGTTGCTTTCAACACTGTCGACCTCGGTCCACTCGGATGTCCACGAACCAGTCGGGCAGCCGATTGCCAGGCAGTTGAGCAGCTCGTCGGTGACGATGCTGCGGGCCTCGATGCGGTAGCCCGTCACTGCGGCATCAATCGACGGTGCGTCCCAGTGCAGGTTGACGAAGTCCTCGCCAGTCTCCACAACTTCGAGGTTCTCCGCAGCCGCGAGCAGGGTGGCCGCGTCCACGGCGTCCGATGGGTCGGTCGTCAGGACGCCGTCGTCAGCAATGACCTGCACCGAGTAGGCAACGCCACTGGTCAGGCCGGTGACCTGCAGAGATGTGTCTGTGGTGGAGCCGGCATCGAGCCAGGTTTCGCCGCCGTCTGCGGACACCTGCACCGTGTAGGTGGTGGCGCCCCAGAAACTCGGCATCGAATCCCAGGTCACCGTGAACGCGTCGTAGCCGATGTCGCTGACCGAGACACCGGTGACCGCGGTGATGTCGGTTGGGACATCCACGCTGACGGACTCGGTTGCCAGACCGGGGATCTCACCGAATGCGGCCGAGTCCATCTTGGTGACGACCAGGAAGTAGTACGTCGTTCCCGGTTCGAGGTCGCCGATGATGGCGGTGGCGGCTGCGGTGTCGACGCTGTCAGCGGCAATCTCACATCCGCCTTGCTCGGCAGGCGAGCACTCGAGGTCGTCCGGGTTGGCGCTGTAGTACACGGTGTAGCCCGAGACGGGGCTGCTGCCGTCGCCTGCGGGGCTCCACGTCAGGGCCACCGTGCCCGGGGCGATGGCTGATGCGGTCAGGTCCATCGCAGCACCGGGCAGGAAGAAGATGGGGTCGGCGAATGCGGTCTCGGCATGGTCGGAGGGGCCGTACTGGGTGAGCGACAGCACTCGGTACTCAGTCTGCGGGCAAGGGTCGGAATCCGCCTGCGAGATGCACGGCTCCACTCCGGTCACGTCGAACGACGTGGTGCCCACCGGGAGCTCCGCGACATCCTCCCAGTCGGTTGCCGCAGTCGGGTCGTCGGCAGGAACGCTGCGCGACTGCACCAGGTAGCCGGTGAGGGCCGCCAGCGCCGGCGCCGGCTCCTGCCACTCGAGGTGCACCGAGGTCTCGCTCAGCGGCGAAGCCACGAAGCCTGTCACCGGATTCGGAAGACCGCTCAAGGTGGAGGCGAAGACCGGGAAGGACGGCACACCGTCGCCGTTGTCATTGAACGCGTAGACGTGCACGAAGAGATAGGAGTCCGGGTCCAATCCGGTGATGGTGAAGGTGGTGTCGGTTCCGTTGGGGCTGCCTGCCTCATCCCAGTTCACGCCGTCTTCAGAGGTCTCCACGACGTAGCCGGTCACGTCTTCTTGTGGCGCGGTCCAGGTCACGGTCATGCTGGTCAGCGTGGTGTCAGTGACGGTCACGTTGGTCGGCGCCGAGGGCAGGGCGTTCAGCGTCCGCACAGCCACGATGGTTGAGGCGCCGTCCCTGCTCGCGTTGTAGGCGAAAACCTTGAAGAAATAGCCGGTTTCGGCGTCGAGGTCGGTCAGTGTGATGGAGGTGTTCGCGGTGGTGGTGATGTCGTCGTACTGGCCGGTGTAGCCGGTGACTGAGGCTTGGATGCGGTAGCCGTCGACGAAGCCTGAGGCCGCGTTCCACGACAGCGTGACGGAGGTGGAGCGCACATTGCTCGCGGCCAGGCCGGTCGGCGCAGTCGGTGCCGGAAGAGCGAAGGTCAGCGCAGTCGCGGTGGTCGTGATGCTCTCGCCGAGGATGTTGCTCGCGAAGACTTTGATGCCGTAGGTGCGGCCCAGGACCAGGTCTGTCAGGACGTACGAGGTGGTGCCGCCGGTGACGGTGTAGTCGGTCGTGATGTTCGTGGTGGTGTCCGTCACGTTGATTCGGTAGCCCGTGACGGGCGTGCCGGCGTCTGCCGGGGCGGTCCAGGTGACGTTGGCAGTGCTGGCGGACTGCACGGTTGTGTTGAGGCCGCTGACGGCGCCCGGGACGGTCGCAGCCGTGGCGGAGAAGTCGACATATGTTGACGCGGCGGTCCCGGAGACCGTGTAGTTGAAGGTCGCACGCATCGCGAAAGTGCCCTTGACGGCCGAGCTGAGTCGCACGATGAAAGTGCAGGTGGCTCCGCTGGCAAGGGGGTTCTTGCTGTTACAGCCATTGGACTGGATCGACCAAGGGGTGCTGACGGGGGCGCCAGTGGTCGGGTTGGTCATGGTGACCGCGCTCGCCCCGCTGACTACTGCCTGGTTTGCGGTCATGGTGACGGTGATGTTGGTGATGGAGCTGGTGACGACGGTGCCAATCGTGGGGCTGGAGGATGTGGTGGCCGTCACCGCCGAGGGGGGTGCGGCTGCGTGTGCGGGGGCTACGCCGCCGAGCAGCAGGCTGAGGATGGCGGCGCTGCCGGCCATGATGCGGCCTCGGGTGGTCAGAAACTGCTGGAATCGCATCGAGGTTCTCCCCAAGTCGGCAATGGCACAGTTGGGTCACGAGTCTACTAGCCCGAACAGGGCTTTCCCATAGGTCGCATGCGGGGAAATATGCGTGCGCAGACGGGCGGGCCGGTCAGGCGAGCGGTGTGCCGTTCGAACGTGTCGTGCTGGTGCTGCGCAGGTCCCGGAATGTGGGCATCTGCACGTGCGCCGGTCTTTCCCCGGGGCCCCTGGGGCGGGGGGGGCGACGGTGGCGTCAATGGGACTTGACGGCCTGTCAGGCCCCAGCCCTATTATTCGAACATCTGTTCGATTACCACGCCTTCTGGGTTTTCTGCATCGGCGCTCGGTGAACGGTACGGCGGCAGCGCCACATATCGGCGGCAGCGCCACATGAAGGGGGTCGTGATGGGTGAGGTCGAAGAGCCGGGTGCGCCCGAGTCTGGTGCTTGCGAGTCGGGCGTCCGGGAGTCCACGCGGTTGCGGTATCTCCCCGCCTCCCACAAGCCCGTCTACCCGGTCCGGGCCGACGGCAGCAGCGCCGGCGGGCGGCTCATGTCCGTGACTGAGGCTTTCAGCTCCGAACACAAGGGTTTCGTGCCCGCCACCTTCCGGCGGGGCATCCCCGGCCGGCAGATGCGGGTCGTCACGTATGTGGTGGCGGCCGTGGTCGACATGTGGCAGGTGCCGGTCCCGTGGTGGGAGCCCACACCCGGGTGCGACGACGTGGCCGCAGTGTTGGCGTCGATGAGCAGGACCGTGTGGCGGGTGGAGGCGGTCCCGGCGGTGTCGTACGCGGGCTACCACATCTGCGCGTCAGTCCTTGACATCGCCTGCGACCCCGACGGCACCTGGTCGGTGGTGAGGATCCATGACTGAGGTGTCCGCGGCGTCCGTCGCATCTTCATCGTCCGCGGCGTCGCATCAGCAGATGCCAGACTGCGCGAGCCTGCCGGCGGCTGTGACGGATTTGGTCGGGTCAGCGTGGCAGTGCATGAGATACGCAGAGCGGGTCGCTGACGCCAACTTGCGATTCTCCCTGTCTCACCGGTCGGCGCTGCGGATGGCCGCAGCGGTCCTCGCCGCCCACCTGCCAACCCTCGGCTCACGTGAGCCGGCACCGCCTGCTGGCACACCGAGTGTGTGGGTGCTGGTGTGCAGGGTCGCCCCGGCGCTGGCGGAGTGGGCCGGCTACTACTCCCGCCAGACCGGGTTGAAACAAGCGGCAGAGGCCGGCTCCCCGGTCATCACATCCCGGATGGCGGATGACGCGGTCCGGGAGGCGTGCCAGTTCATCCATGACGCGGTAACAGTGCTCGGGTCCGCGGCTGCGCAGCGGCGGGCGCCCATGCATACGCCGGTCGGGGATGTGGCCGCAGGCTGGGCATAGCGGCATGACACCTCCTCCGCCCGCGCAGTTCGCCCACCTGCGCGTGTCATCTGTTTTCTCCATGAAATACGCAGTCTGTGGGGTTGAGGGCATCGTCCGTGCCGCAGCCGACCATGGGCACCCCGTCGTCGGATTAGTCGACCGTGACGGGGTGGCTGGAGTCGTCAGGTTCCTGCGGGCATGCCGCGACACCGGGGTTGAGGCAGTTGTCGGGGTCGACCTGGCGGTGGAGCCGGTATGCCAGCCGTCGCATCGGACCGCCCGCCCGCGGGCAACGGGCACGCCTGCGGTCACAGACGGCGGTGATGCCGGTGACGTGCTGCCGCGGGTGGTTGTGCTCGCTCTCGGCGCGCGCGGGTGGGCTGCGTTGTGCCGGTTAGTCACCAAGGCGCATACCCGGCCCGGTGATACCGGCTCGGCGCCGGCAGTGTCGGTTGCGGACATCTGCGAGGAGGCCGCCGGCGGTGGCGTCGCGATCCTGCTCGGCCAGGCATCGGAGGTGGCGCACCACATCATGCGCCGCCGCGGCGACCTCGCGCACGCCGCGCTACGGCCGTGGCGACAGGTCCCACGAGGGTCGTTGTTCATCGAGGTCGTCACCCACGGTGTCGAGCCGGCGTCGACGCCGGTGCTCGGCCGGCCCGACTACTCAACCCGCGCGGCCCGCATGCTGCTGGGATTCGCCGACGATGCTGGTGTGCCGGCGGTCTTGAGCAACGCGGTGCGGTACCTGCGCCGTGAGGACGCGCCGGTTGCCGATGTGCTCGACGCGGTGCGCCGGCTTGAGGTGATGAGCCAGGCTGCTGCCACAACTGGTCAGGCGTTCTACGCCTCCAGCGCCCAGATGCGCGCCCGCGCGCACCTCATCTGCGAGGGGTCAGGCACCACCGTCGACACCCTCATCGGCCGCACCGTCGAGCTCGCCATGCGGTGTCGGGTGAGTGCGGCGGATATCGGCATGGGTGTACCGCGACCGCCGGAGGTCTTCGGTCCGGATGCGCACACCGAGTTGATGCGGCGGTGTTGGCACCGGTTCGACGGCTACGCCGCGGGCATCTCCCGGATGCAACCGGACTACGGCGTGCCCAAGCCCGGGCTGGCGCAGGCCCGGGAGCGTCTGCAGCAGGAACTGGGAACCATCGAGGGACTCGGCTTCGCGGGTTATTTCCTCACGGTCGCGTCGATCGTCGACCTCATCAAGGAGCGCGGCATCCGGGTCAGCGCCCGTGGTTCCGGCGCCGGCAGCCTGGTCAACCACCTGCTCGGCATCAGCGCGGTGGACCCGCTGCAACACGGGCTGCTCATGGAGCGGTTCCTGTCGCCGCTGCGCACCGGCCTTCCTGACATCGACATCGATGTCGAGTCCGCCCGGCGGCTGGAGGTCTACGACCTCATCTTCGAGCGGTTCTCGGGCGCGCGCACCGCGTGTGTCTCGATGACCGACACCTACCGCGTGCGTCAGGCCATCCGCGACGCCGGCCGCGCGCTGGGCCTGCCGTCGGGTGAGGTTGCGGCGTGTGCGTCGGCGTTCCCGCACATCCGCGCCCGCGATATGCGGGCCGCGCTGCGCGACCTACCCGAGTTGCGCAACTCCTCCATCAGCAGGCTCTTCGGGCAACCGCGGTGGCAGATGCTCATTGAGTGCGTGGAGCGGCTCGACGGCCTGCCGCGGCACCGCGCCATGCACCCGTGCGGGATCATCCTGTCTGACGATGTGCTGCTCGACCGCACACCGGTTGAGCCCTCGCGGCAGGGGTACCAGATGTCGCAGTTCGACAAGGACGACGTCGAGGACATGGGCTTCCTGAAACTCGATGTGCTCGGGGTGCGCATGCAGTCGGCGATGGCGCATGCGGTGGCCGAGGTCGCGCGGGTCGGCGGCGGCGCGATCGACCTCGAGCAGGTGCCTCGGGACGACCCCGAGACCTTCGATCTCATCTCATCCACCCGCACCCTCGGCTGTTTCCAGATTGAGTCCCCGGGGCAGCGCGAGCTCATCGGGAAGTTCTCCCCGGCCAGCATGGGCGACCTCATCATCGACATCTCGTTGTTCCGCCCCGGCCCGGTGAAGAGCGACATGGTCACCCCGTTCCTGCAGGCGCGGCAAGGCGACCGGCTGCCGGACTACATCCACCCGAGCCTGCGCCCGGTCTTGGCGCAGACCCACGGGGTCGTGGTCTTCCACGAGCAGGTGATCCGCATCATCGCGGTGATGACCGGCTGCTCGCTGGCCCACGCCGACGAGGTGCGCCGTGGCCTGGGCAGCATCGCCGGCCAGGACGGCTCGCGCGAGTGGTTCTACCGCGGGGCGCAGGCGCGCGGGTACCCGCTCGACGTCATCGAGCGGGTCTGGGAGGTGCTGCGGGCGTTCGCGTCCTTCGGTTTCTGCAAGGCGCATGCCGCGGCATTCGCAGTCCCGACCTACCAGTCCGCGTGGCTCAAGCGCCATCATCCGGCGGCCTTCTTCGCCGGGGTCCTCACCCACGACCCCGGGATGTATCCGAAGCGGCTCATCGTCTCCGACGCCCGCGCCTTCGATGTGCCGGTGCTGCCGGTAGACATCAATGCCTCTGATGACGTCTACCGGGTGCAGCCGGGTGCGCAGGGGGGGTGGGCTGTTCGGTTGCCGTTGACGGCAGTTGCGGGCATCAGCGATGCGGAGGTCGTGTCAACCATCGCCAACCGCCCCTATCGAGATGTCGTCGATGTGCTGTACCGCTCAGGCCTGTCGAGGCCGTCGCTTGAGTCGTTGATCGAGGTGGGGGCATGCGACAGCATGCAGCAGCACGGCCTCGAGGTGGCAGGGACCGAGACCGATGGGACGACGCAGCGGGCGACGCGACGCGACCTGCTGCTGGAGGTCGCCCGCCACAAGCCGAGCCGTCGGGCGCGCAACCAGGTCCGGGCGGTCCGCGAGGGGACTTTGTTCGCCGATGCCGCATCGCTGTCCGCCCCGAGGTTCCACGGGCTACCGGAGATGACGGCTCGCGAGCAGGTGGGTGCGGAGATGTCCGTGCTCTCCATGGATGTCAGCGCGCACATCGTCTCGTTCCACGCGCCTTTCCTGGCGGCGGTGAAGGCGACGAGGTCACCCCACTTGTTGCGGTGCCGCTCGCAGCAGGAGGTGCTGGTGGCGGGCGTCAAGGTCGCGGTGCAGACCCCGCCGGTGCGCTCCGGGCGCAGGGTCGTCTTCCTCACCCTCGATGACGGTGCGGGCCCGGTTGACCTCACGTTCTTCGAGGATGCGCAGCGCGACTACGCGAGCACCGTCTTCGGCTCGTGGCTGTTGCTGGTCCGCGGGCATGTCCGGCGCACCGGCGCCCGCGGCTTGTCTATCAGGGCCACCGGCTGCTGGGACCTCATGCAGATGGAGAGGGTGTGGCGGGACGGGGGAGTGGCGGCAGTGCGGTCAGCCATGCTCAGCGCGGCAGGTGGTGCGGCCGACAGCACACCTGATGACGGGCCGGATGGCTCATCAGGTGTCGCCGGTGTCATTGCGGCTGTCGATGACGCCGCCGCCGGCCTTGCCCAGAGTCGCTCGGTCCGGCCGGTGCTGGTGCACCCGAGCGGCTTCCGGCAGTCCCCGTACGCCGATGTCCGGCCATCCGGCTCGCACCCCTCGGCGCAGAGGTACGACGGGCTCGGAAGTCTCTAAGGTGGTCTGACGATGACCGATTACCGCGAGTGCCGCATCCTGCATGTGGACATGGATGCGTTCTACGCCTCCGTCGCCGTGCTCGACGCGCCGCACCTTCGCGGCCTGCCGGTCATCGTCGGCCATGCCGGCGGGCGTGGGGTGGTGCTCTCCGCGACGTATGAGGCCCGGGCATTCGGGGTGCGATCGGCGATGCCCGTCTCAGCCGCGATGCGGATGGCGCCGCAGGCCGTGGTGGTCGAGCCGCGGCATGAGCGCTACGCCGAGGTGTCGGCCCAGGTGATGGCTGTGTTCCGCGACGTCACGCCGATGGTCGAGCCGCTGAGCCTGGATGAGGCGTTCCTCGACGTGCAGGGCGCGTACCGGCTCTTCGGCGGGCCGCGTGAGATCGCGCGCAGCATCCGCGCGCGTATCGCCGACGAAGTGGGCATCACCTGCTCGGTCGGGGCGTCAGTCTCCAAGCTCGTGGCGAAGATCGCCTCGGCGTTGTGCAAGCCCGATGGTCTGCTGGTCGTGCCGGGCTCGGGTGTGCTCGATGTCATCCACCCACTGCCCATTGAGCGGCTGTGGGGCGTGGGGGCCACGACGGCGGGAACCTTGCGGCGCCTGGGAATCACGACCATCGGCGACATCGCGCACACGCAGGTGCCGACGCTGCAGCAGATCCTCGGCGATGCGCACGGCGCGGCCCTTCACGAACTCGCGTGGGGACGCGACACCAGAGACGTGGTGGTCGACGGGCCGGAGAAGAGCATCGGTGCGGAAGTGACATTCGAGCACGATCTCAGCGACATGGAGGCGGTACGCGCCGAGTTGCTGCGCTTGAGCGGCTCGGTGGCGCGCCGGCTGCGCGCGGCGGGGTTGTCCGCACGGACCATCACGGTGAAGGTGCGGTTCGAGGACTTCACGACGGTCACCCGCTCACGCACCCTCAGCGACCCGACCGATGTCGGTCACCGCGTGTATGAGGTCACCGCCTCGTTGTTCGAGGCCTTGCGCCTGCAACGTGCGCGCATCCGGCTGGTGGGGGTGAGGGCGACGGGTTTGACAGCCGGTGCGCGGCCGGAGGGCTTGTTCGAGGATGCCGACGACACCTGGTCTGCGGTGGAGAGGGTCGCCGATGAGGCCTTGAGCCGGTTCGGGGATACGGCCGTGACCTCTGCCCGGTTGTTGCGGCCATGGCCCGATGGGGGCAGCGGTTCTGGTGCGGATGCGCGGTAAACCCGCAGGCTTGGCGCGACACCGTGACGGCGCTTATCCTTGGAACAAGCAGAGGTATCTGCACCGGCTTCCCCGGCTCTCGGTGTGCGGTTGTTTGGCCGCTTAGGTGGGCCGGGATATTGGTGCAGTACCTGCCGTATGAGCCCACTGAACCCGGTGGGCACGCGAGTTTGAGGAGGTGGCCGGGATGCCTTTGTCGGAGCATGAGCAGCGACTGCTCGAGCAGATGGAGCGTGCGTTCTACGAGGAAGACCCGCAGTTCGCCTCTTCGATGCAGCAGCCCAGGGTTCCCCTGGGGCGGCGCGTGGTCTTGTCGGTGGTGCTCGCCGTGGCGGGGCTTGCTGTGATTGTGGCTGCGTTGGCATCTCGGATGCCGGTGCTCGGCGTCGTCGGTTTCGCCCTCCTGCTGGTCGCCGGGAGCCGGTTGCTACCTGCTCGCGGCGCGGGCGCGTCAGCCGTCGCCGATCCGTCGTCACAGTCGCAGGCCGCCCGTCAGCGCCGCACGATGTCCCAGCGGTTCGAAGACCGCTGGAACCGCCGCCGCGGCGAATGAACTGAGGCAGCGCTGCTGCTCGCAATGACGCGCCGCCGGTTGATTCGCCCGTGGCCGTGACCCTTGGCCCTCTGCCTGTCTGCCGCCCCAGGAGCGCCGTTCCCCAGCGCTGGCCAGCCGACCTTTGACCGCTGACTGCGGTGGTTGCCTGCGCCCGACGCACGCATCTGCTGACATCGCGGCCGGCGCCGGCCGGATGTGCGGGCAAGTCAGCGCGGCAGCCAGCGGCCTGCAGCCCGCCGGACCGCGACCCGGACGTATCAGCCGACGTATCCGGCTGCCCATCTGCCCCGGTGGCCTGAACCGATTGCAGAGCCCGCCCGGCTGTGCCAGCGCCTTGTTACGCCATTGAGCAGGCTGCCCCCGCGCCCGGTCTGCTCGACCTGGGTCACCCCGGACACACCTCGGCTTGCCTTGACCGTCGTACCGGTCGTGCTATCGCCCACGGTGGAGCCCTGACGACGAAATATGTCGCCGTGGGGCACTTTTTGGCGATTTTTGGTGACAAGTGGAGTGAAATGGAGTAGATTTCCCGCGACGAAAGGTTCTGATGGGCCGGTGAGGGCCCCGCTGGTAGGGGAGGTGGACTCGATGTTCCTGGGCACACACGCGCCGCGCCTGGACGACAAGGGCCGAGTCATCCTGCCGGTGAAGTTCCGTGACCCCCTCGCGAATGGGTTGGTGCTCACTAAGGGCCAGGACCGCTGTGTCGTGGTGTGGCCGACTCGCGGGTTCGAGGATTACGCAGCGCAGTTGCGCGCCGCGTCCCTCACCAGCGAGAAGGCGCGTGGATTTACCCGGGTCTTCTTCTCGAGCGCCTTCGACGACGTCCCCGACCGCCAGGGCCGGGTGACCATCCCGTCCGCGCTGCGCGAGTACGCAGGACTGACCCGCGACCTCGTGGTGGTCGGTGCGGATACCCGCGTCGAGATCTGGGATGCGCGGGCCTGGGCGGATTACCTAGCAAACCAGGAACAGGCGTTCGCGGCCGTCGACGACGACGTGGTCCCGCGGATGTGACGGCGCCGGAGTCCGTGGCGCGGTGTTCGCCCCTGCTGAGGCCCCTTCCCCGGTCACAGGAGGAACGGACACCGCACCTCGGCCGCCGGAGCGGTGATGGCTGAGAGCACGACCCCGGGCGCAGCGCCCAGGCGAGCAGGAGAGGCAGGTGGCACAGATGGTCGAGTCAGCACCGTCGCATGTGCCCGTGCTGCTGTCACGCTGCATCGCATTGTTGGAGCCTGCGCTGCGGGCGTCCTCTGCACCGGTGATGGTGGACGCAACTCTTGGCCTGGCTGGCCATGCGCAGGCGTTCCTGGAGCAGTTCCCCACGCTCACCCTGATCGGCTTGGACCAGGATCCGGACGCGTTGCTGCTGGCGCGGGCGCGACTGGCGAAATTCGGAGCCCGAGCGCGCATCGTCCAGACCCGCAACGACGGGTACGCCGAGGCGCTGGCCGAGTGCGGGGTGTCCGCGGTGGACGCGGCGCTGTTCGACCTCGGTGTGTCGAGCATGCAACTCGACCTGCCCGAGCGCGGGTTCTCCTACTCGCAGGACGCACCGCTTGACATGCGCATGGACACCACCGGCGACCTCACCGCCGCTGACATCCTGAACACCTGGGATGAGCGCGAGATCGCAGCCGCGCTGCGGGACTACTCCGGTGAGCGATTCGCGCGGCCGTTGGCGCGCGCCATCGTGCGCCGCCGCCAGTCGTCGTTGTGGCACAGCACCGCAGAGCTGGTCGAGTTGATCTACGCGGTCATCCCGGCCCCGGCCCGCCGCACGGGCGGTCACCCCGCCAAGCGCACGTTCCAAGCCCTGCGGATCGCCGTCAACGACGAGCTCGGCGCCTTGAGGCGCGCGCTGCCCCAGGCGTTGGACTCCACGGTCGTCGGCGGGCGCCTGGTCGTGATGTCGTACCAGTCCGGCGAAGACGCGATCGTCAAAGCGGAGTTCGCACGGCGCTGCACCTGCGATGTTCCGGAGGGACTCGTAGTGACGGCGGACAAGATGGTCGCGCCGTTCCGCCTGTTGACCCGCGGTGCCGAGACCGCCTCGCCGCAGGAGGTTGACGCGAATCCACGTGCCGCGAGCGTGCGTCTGCGAGCGATTGAGCGGGTGGCGGCATGACGACGTTGCGGCACACCGTCGCCCTGCCGCGCGCTGCCGCGGCGAGCCAGACCGCGAACACCAGCCGGGCTGTGGCTGCGACGAGTCTGCGGCAGTTCAGTCTCATCGTCGTGGCGCTCATCGTCGCGTTAAGTGCGGCGTTGATGGCGCTCAACGTCAGCCTCGTGCACGGGGCGTTCACCGCGCAAGCGCTGCACAAGGAGAGCCAGCGGCTCGAACGGGCGCAACAAAGCCTGGGGGATGCCGTCGCTGCCGCGGAGGCACCCGGTCGGTTGGCGCAGGCCGCCGAGAAGCTCGGGATGCAGCCGGCAGTCAAGCCCGTGTTCCTCTCGTTGCCCGCACGCGGGTCGCACCGCGTGAACGGTGGTGCGCACGGCTCAGCCAGGGTCGAGCCCGCCGCTGCCGTGCCACACTGAGGGACGCCATGCCCCAGCACGCCAGCCCCACTTTGCGCCCCGAAGTCACCTCGGGGCGATTGCGGTTCATCATGCTCGGCACCGCGGTCGTCGGGACGCTGTTGCTCGGCAGGCTGACCGTCCTGCAGGTCATCAACGGCCCGTCGCTTGCCGCGCAGGCGAAAGACGAGCGCAGCACGACCCGCGTCATCCACGCGATGCGGGGCACCATCACCGACGCCAACGGTCACGTGCTCGCCCGCTCGGTCAAGGCCGTCGATGTCGTCGCCGACCAGAAACTCATCGCGGACCCGGCGGCGACCGCCGCCGCGCTCGCGCCGCTGCTCGCAGTGCCGGCTGCGCAGCTGCAGGTGAGCCTCACTGGCGAGCGCAGGTTCGTCTACGTCAAGCGCGCTGTCGACGCAAATGTCTGGGCCCGGATCACGGCGCTGCGGCTGCCGGGGTTGACCGGCTACAGCACGTCCACGCGCGTCTATCCGGGCAGGACACTGGCCTCCAACCTGCTCGGCTTCGTCGGCATCGACGGAAAGGGCCTGGCGGGGGTGGAGTTGATGGCCGACTCGCACCTCTCCGGCACCGACGGCGTCGCGCGGTATGAACGCGACCCCGGCGGCCGGCCGATTCCCGACACCGCCTCGCGCACCGTGCAGCCGGTGCGCGGCACCGACATCCGGCTCACCATCGACCGGGACATCCAGTGGACCGCTGAGACCGAGCTCGCCGCCGCGGTGAAACAGGCCAAAGCGGATTACGGCACTGTGGTGGTGATGCGCCCGGACACGGGCGACATCGTGGCGCAGGCGACGGTGCCGTCGATCGACTCCAACAACCCGCGCGCGTCGGATCCCCGGTTGCGGGGCAACCGCGCCGTGAGCGACGTCTACGAACCCGGCTCGACGAGCAAGATGATGACGATGGCCGCGGTGCTCGACTCGGGCAAGGCCACCGCGGTGTCGAAGTTCTCCGTGCCCTATTCGATGAGCTTCGGGCGCCGGGTGCTGCATGACCACGACCCACACGGACTTGAGCGGCTGACGTTGAACGGCATCCTCGCGCAGTCAAGCAACATCGGCACATATCTCGCAGCCCGGCTCATCGGTCCGGAGGGTCTGTATCGTGCCTTGAAGCGGTTCGGGGTTGCCGAGCCGACGGGTCTGGGGTTCCCCGGCGAGAGCCGGGGAGTGGTGCCCAGCCCAGCGAACTGGTCGGTGACGTCCTTCCCCACGATCGCCTACGGTCAGGGACTGTCGTTGAACGCGCTGCAGGCCGCAAGTGCGTACGCCACGATCGCGAACGACGGTGTTCGGATGCCCCCGCGGCTCATCGCCGGCACCGTCGACGCTCGCGGGGCATTAACTGCCGCTGCGCGCAAGACGGGCGTTCGGGTGGTCTCGCCCGCGACCGCGCGGACCTTGCGCCAGATGCTTGAGAGCGTCGTGGAGAAAGGCACCGGAACGAACGCCGCAGTCCCGGGCTACCGGGTCGCCGGCAAGACCGGGACTGCCAGTCGGTTCGACCCGCAGTTGAATCGGTACTCGGGCTATGTCGCGTCCTTCATCGGCATGCTCCCGGCGGACCAGCCGAAACTGGTCATCGCAGTGTCGATCCACAATCCCAAAGGTGCGCACTACGGTGGCGTGATCGCCGCACCGGTGTTCGCCAAGATCGCCACGTTCGCGGTCCAGGAACAGCGCATACCCCCAAGCTCCGCGCCCGCACCGCGGATTCCGCTGAAGTGGTGACGGGTACCCTCATGGCCGTGCTGCGACCCGCCACCGCGCCGGTAGCCCTCTCGTCTTTGGCGCCGGCACTCGGGGTGACGCGCACCGAAGAAGCGATCGTCACGGGAGCGGCCATCGACTCGCGGCACGTAGCCCGCGGCGACCTGTGGTTCGCGCTCCCGGGTGCGCAGCGGCATGCGATGCAGTTCGCTGCCGCTGCCGTGGCCGCAGGCGCCGTTGCTGTGGTCACAGATGAGGCCGGCGCGCGCATCGCGCGGCAAACCGGGGCGCTGACGCAGCGGTTGCCGTTGATCGTGGTGCCCGACGCCCGGGCGGTCGCCGGCCCGGTCGTCGCGCAGGTGTTCGGCCACCCCAGCCGGGCGATGTCCGTCGTGGGTGTCACCGGGACCAACGGCAAGACCAGCGTCACCCACTACCTTCGCGACGCATGGACCTCGGCGGCCCGCGACAGCGCAGTGATGGGGACGCTCGGGGTGCGCGTCGGCGCCCACCCCGACATGGAGGGTGTGACCGGGTTCACGACCCCTGAGGCGGATGTGCTGCAGATGACGCTGGCATCGCTAGCGGCGGCAGGGGTCACCGATGTGGCCATGGAGGTGTCCAGCCACGCGCTGGCACTGCGGCGTGTCGACGGTACCCAGTTCGCGGCAGTTGTGTTCACCAACTTGTCGCAAGACCATCTCGATTTCCACGGCACGATGGCGAGCTACTTCGAAGCGAAAGCGCGGCTGCTCACGCCTGAGTTCAGTCACAACGCCGTGGTGTGTGTGGACGACGACGCCGGGCGAGAGGTCGCACAGCGCGCGTCATCAGCCGGACTGAGGGTGCTCACTTACGGGAGCACCGACGGCGACTGGCGGTTCCGCGTGGCGCCGGGGCAGGTGCTGCACATCGCGACCCCGGGCGAGACATTCACCGCGCCGATGCCGTCACCTGGGGACTTCACGGCAGCCAACCTCACTGCCGCAGCCGCTGTGCTCGCGCTCTCAGGCATGCCACTGGCCGCCGTCGCCGAGCACATGAGAACGGTGACACCGGTGCCCGGTCGAATGGAGCCGATCAGCGCCGATTCAGGCGAGGGCCCGACTGTGTACGTGGACTATGCGCACAGCCCAGATGCGGTGGCACGGGCCGTGACTGCCGCAAGAGGCGCTTCGGGCAGGCTCATCGTCGTGCTCGGCGCCGGCGGGGACCGCGATGCCACGAAGCGCCCGCTCATGGGCCGGGCCGCGTCCGCCGCTGACTTGGTGGTGGTGACCGACGACAACCCGCGCAGCGAGGAGCCCGCGAGCATCCGCGCGATGGTGGGTTCGGGTGTGGCCGGCTGCGAGTCCGTGGACATCGCCGACCGCGCCGAAGCCATCGGGTTCGCCATCCGATCAGCCCGGGTCGGCGACGTTGTCCTCATCCTCGGCAAGGGGGCCGAGCAGGGGCAGGACTACCGCGGCGCGGTGCTGCCGTTCGACGACCGGGCACATGCCCGCACCGCATTGCGCGAATGGAGTGCGACATGACGCGACGCGACCCGCAGTGGGACACATCTCGACTCGCTGAGGTCTTGTCGCTGTCGCAACCGGAGCACTGCGTGCACTTCTCCGGGTTCAGCACCGACACCCGCACCATGGCGCCGGGGCAGGTCTTCATCGCGCTGCGCGGAGAGCGGGTCGATGGGCACGACTTCGTCGAGCAGGCGCATGCGCGGGGTGCCGCTGCGATCGTGGTCGACCACGACATGCCGCCGCCTGGGTGCATGGTGGTGCCGGACACCCTGCGCGCGTATGCGGCTATCGCTGCCGACCACCTGCGCAGCCTGCGGCCGGGCCTCACCGTGGTGGCGGTGACCGGCTCCTCCGGCAAGACGTCGACCAAGGACCTGATGACTTCGGTGTTCGGGGCTGCTCGGCGCACCGTCGCCGCGGAAGGGTCGCTAAACAACGAGGTGGGGTTGCCGGCGACGGTGCTGGCCGCGGACGGGGAGACGCAAGTCCTGGTGCTCGAGATGGGCATGCGAGGCCTCGGCCACATCGCCTATCTGTGCCACATCGCCCCGCCAGACATCAGTCTGGTCCTGAATGTCGGCTCAGCGCACATCGGCGAGCTCGGCAGCAGGGAGGCGATCGCCGCCGCGAAGTCCGAGATTGTGGTCGGGGCCAGGCCGGGCGCCACCTCGGTCCTGAACGCTGACGACCCGCTGGTGAGCGCGATGGCGGCCATGGCACCCGGGCCGGTCTTGATGTTCGGGCAGGCAGCGGCAGCGGATGTGCGCGCCACCGATGTCGCCCTCAGCGCGGAGGGCGCCGCGACCTTCCGGTTGCACCTGCCGCAGAGCGAGCCGCAGTCGGTCGCGTTGCAGGTCCTGGGCCGGCACCAGGTCATGAACGCCTTGGCAGCCGCTGCAGCCGCGCACGCCG
>JAGWWW010000029.1 GCA_018970205.1 Actinomycetales bacterium | reverse complement strand
GGCGACTGGGGCGCGGCCAGGGGCCGTACTGCCGTTACTCGGCTCGTCGGGTGCGGCGCATCCGCGGACGAACGGACCATGAACTCGCTTCCCGGTGTACGAGCGCGCAACCGTTGTCGGCAGTCATGGAACCGGCGACGGTCTGCACTCTGGACTTGCTGCGCACCTTGGTGGTCCGCCGTCCGAGCGCGATGAAGTTGCGGCGCTGCGCCTGTCATCGACGGTCACGACGGTGATTGCTGTCGCGCCGTGCCGTGCCGATCTGTCGCGGCGGCGCCCATGTGTCGCTGGCCGGCGGCGTGGGTACAGTCCGAAGCCGTGTGGTCATCGTTCATCGCCGTCGGCGACTCTTTCACCGAAGGCCTCGACGATCTGCGGGCTGATGGCAGCTTCCGAGGGTGGGCGGATCGCCTCGCCGCAACCATGCACGGGCACAACCCGGACCTGCGCTACGCCAATCTCGCCATCCGCGGCCGCACCGCCGAGCGCATCGCCCGCGAGCAGGTGCCGGCCGCCATCGCACAGCAACCGGAACTTGTCAGCTTCGCCGCGGGCATCAACGACCTGATGACCCCGGGCTGGCAGCCCGCGCGCACATTCGCCGCCATCGATGACTCGTTGCGCCGGATACGCGAGGCAGGTGCGGATGTGCTCGTCGTGGCATTTGGCGACCCGAAGAACCGGGCGAGCATCAACCACCTGCGTTCCCGGTTCGAGTTGCTCAACCGGGGCACGGTGATGCTCGCGCGCGAGCATGGTTGTTACTTGCTCGACTTCTGGCCACTCACCACACACACCGCCGACGACTACTGGAGCGAGGACCGGCTCCACCTGTCCGCACTCGGGCACGAGGTGACGGCGGCCGCCGCAGCGGAGGTCCTTGGGTTCGGCGATGCCGCGTGGCGCGAGCAGGTCATCGCCTGGGACGGGAAGCCGGCATGGCCGGCACGACTGCGCGCAGACAGCCGATGGATTGCCAAGCACGGCGGTCCGTGGGTGCTGCGCAAGTTCCGCGGCAGGTCATCGGGGGAGTCGATCCAACCCAAGCGACCGGCACTGTTGACCGTCTCCTCGGAGCCGCTGGAGCCGTAGCAGTGCAGCCGTGGAGCGGATGGGGTCGTGGTCGTACAGCCGTGGGGCCGATGGGGTCCTGACCGCCCAGCCGCTGGAGCCGTAGCAGTGCAGCCGTGGGGCCGTAGCAGTGCAGCCGCTGGGGCCGATGGGGTCCTGGTCGCCCAGCCTCGGTGCCTCGGAGCCGGATGAGCGCAGCCACGCGGTGGCGACCACGCGGTGGCCGACAGGGCTCTCAGTGCGATGCGGGCGCTGAACGCAAACGAGTCTGGCATCGCCCGCCTCATGCGAATCCGGGAGCGCAGTCGCGCCTCATCGGCGCTCATCCCGACCCGGGGTCACTCCTCGGTGTCGTCAGCCGGCTCGGGCTTGCGGTCGAGCTTGGATGTCTCGTCGAAGATGACGGCGCCGGCTTCGCGTAGCGGCGACTCGTGGTCGCGGAAGTGATGCCCGCAGAACAGCAGGGTGCCGCCGGTGGGCAGGGCGACGCGGACGTATGCCTGCGCGCCGCAGCGGTCGCAGCGGTCAGTCGCTGTGAGGGTGCTTTGGACCTGGGTTGTGGTGCTCATCGCCGTCCTCCCTCGTGCTCCACGGCCGCCGACGCGGGTGCGTCGAGCCTCAGCCGTCCCAACTGCCGCCGATGGCGGTTTGTTCCCGCCGCCTCGACCTTGGGCCACCGATGTGGTGGTGTGCCTGTCAGACGGGGAGAGCCGGGTGCAGGTTCCGTAATCTAGCCGCACTGCCCCACACTCGCTGCGCGACGCACACGCCGGGCGGCATCCAGGGTTGCGTCGCCGCCGCGGACTAGGTTTGCGCGCCATGGCCCGCACACCCGCCTCACCCGCCGCCCGCAAGGGGGCTACGGGCGCGTCCGGCTCGTCGGGTTCACAGGACTACACGGCCGCCCAGTTGATGGTCCTCGAGGGCCTCGAGGCGGTCCGCAAGCGCCCAGGCATGTACATCGGGTCCACCGACGGCCGCGGGCTCATGCACTGTCTGTGGGAGATCGTCGACAACTCCGTGGACGAGGCCCTGGCTGGGGTGTGCACAAGGATTGTCGTGACACTTCACCCCGACGGCTCAGTCGAGGTGGAGGACAACGGCCGCGGCATCCCGGTCGACGTGGAGAAGCGCACCAAGCTCTCCGGAGTCGAGGTCGTGTTCACCAAACTGCACGCCGGCGGCAAGTTCGGCGGCGGCAGTTACACCGCCTCTGGTGGCCTCCACGGCGTGGGCGCCAGCGTGGTCAACGCCCTTAGCGCCCGGCTCGACGTGCGCGTCACGCGCGCCGGCAAGGTGCATGAGGCCACGTTCCGCCGCGGGGTCGCCGGCGTGTTCGCCGGTGAGGGCCCGGCAGCGGACTTCTCCAAGGTCGCCGGGTTGAGGGTGGTTGGCAAGGCCAAGCCCGCGCTCAGCGGCACAGTCGTGCGATGGTGGGCGGACCGGCAGATCTTCATCGCCGATGCGACCCTGGACCTTCCTGCTCTGGAGGCCCGCCTGCGTCAAACCTCGTTCCTCGTGCCCGGCCTGGAGTTGGTGCTGCGCGACGAGCGCGGCGAGCAGCCGTATGAGGCGACCTTCCTGCACAAGGGCGGCATCTCCGAGTATTGCGACTACCTCGCCAAGGACGAGCCGGTGTGCTCGGTCATCCGCGTCAAGGGCCACGGCCACTTCACCGAGACGGTGCCTGTGCTCGACGCCGCCGGCCACATGAGCCCCACTGACGTCAAGCGCGACGTCGAGGTCGATATCGCCATGCGCTGGGGCACCGGCTACGACAGCGACATCCGCTCGTACGTGAACATCATCGCCACCGGCAAGGGCGGCACGCATGTGTCCGGCTTCGAGCGCGCGCTGACCAAGACGGTCAACGAACTCCTGCGCTCCACCCGAACCCTGCGCGCCAATGAGGACGCGGTGACCAAGGAGGACATCACCGAGGGACTCACCGCGGTGGTCACAGTACGGTTCGCGGAGCCGCAGTTCGAAGGACAGACCAAAGAAGTGCTCGGCACTCCAGGTATCACGCGGATCGTCTCCGCAGTCGTGGCCAAGGAGCTCACTCACTGGTTCACCAGCCCCCCTCGCGGCGAGAAGGCCGCCGCGAAGGCGGTGCTGGACAAGGTCGCCAACGCCGCCCGGGCTCGGCTAGCCGCACGTCAAAGCCGAGACTTACAGCGGCGCAAGACCGCGCTTGGCACCTCCGCGCTGCCAGCGAAGTTGCGTGACTGCCAGACTGACGACGTCGCGCGCAGCGAGCTCTTCATCGTCGAGGGAGACAGCGCCCTCGGCACCGCGAAAGACGCGCGGTACTCCGACTTCCAGGCGCTGCTGCCCATCCGCGGGAAGATCCTCAACGTCCAGAAGTCCAGCGTCGCCGACATGCTCAAGAACGCCGAGTGCGCGTCCATCATCCAGGTCATCGGCGCCGGCAGCGGCCGCGAGTGTGATCCGAGCGCCTCGCGATACGGCAAGGTCATCCTGATGAGCGACGCAGACGTGGACGGCGCCCACATCCGCTGCCTGCTGCTCACCCTCATCCACCGGCACATGCGCCCGCTGCTCGAGGCGGGCATGGTCTACGCCGCCGTTCCGCCACTGCACCGAGTTGAGCTCAGCGGCTCCGGTGGTCGCAAACCGGAGGTCCGCTACACGTACAGCGACGCAGAATTGCAGCGGCTGCTCGCGGAACTGAAGCAGAACAACCGCGGCTGGAAAGACCCCATCCAGCGCTACAAGGGCCTCGGCGAGATGGACGCGCGGCAACTGCGCGAGACCACGATGGACCCCGCCTCGCGGACCTTGCGTCGCATTCAGGTCTCTGACGCCGAGCAGGCGGCGGACGTCTTCAACCTGCTCATGGGAAGCGACGTGCCGCCGCGCCGCGAGTTCATCGTGTCCGGCGCTGCCGCCGTGGACCGCACCAAGATCGACATCTGAGCGACGGCACGGCGTAGCAGTCGAGCACCGGCCTCTCGGGGGTACGTGATTGGCTGAAGACTCAACCCACGCGGTGACCGGCCTGGTCATCGCCGAGACCGCCGTTGCTGTCAAGTGCGCGCCGCTCCCGCGGCCCGCAGGAATCTGGGCGCGCTCCACAAGGGCTCAGCCGCTGCGAACGATTTGCGTCGGCTGGCTGCCTGAGGAGTTCAGGCCAGCGCCCGCGGGACTCCGGCCGTGCCGTAGTTGTCCGCCGGCACCTCATACAGCGCCACGGTCACCTTCTCGATCGGCACCTGCAGCACCTCCGCTGCGGTCTTGGAGACCTCCGTGATCAGTGCGTGGCGCATCTGCGCTGTGCGGCCTTCAAGCAAGGTGATTTGGATGGTCGGCATGAGCGCTCCTTCACGACGGTGTGGGAACGAGTCTGCCGGACGCTTGAGATGCGCGCGACGGTTGGCTCGCGACACACCGTCGATGTCGTCGTCGGACCGTCAGTTGCCTGTGAAAGTCACCGCAGCGGGGTCGCAAGGCCAAAAGTCGCACCGCGAATCGCCAAAGGCGCCAGCGCTGGCTCGCCTGGCCGAGATGAGCGTGAAATCAGCCGGAGGAGTGGCCGGGGAACGCGTGTGAGTCCGGCTGCACATAGACGAACGCGTTGTTCACGGCAGTTGCGGCCTCTCCGAAACCGACGCTGATGAGCGCCACCTTGCCGTCGTATGTGGCCATGTCGCCGGCGGCGTACACCCGCGGTCGCGAAGACTCCATCGAGCGCCCTACGACGATCTTGCGGTTGGCCAGGTCCAGCCCCCAGGTGCCGATCGGGCCCGGGTCTGCGATGAACCCCAGGGCGGCGATGCAGGCATCAGCTTTGATGAGCGTGGTGGCGCCGTCGGGGTGTGTGAGTTCCATCTGCGCGATTGCGCCCGTGCTCCCACCGTCGCCGTCAAGCAGTCGGGCAACCTCCGCCGGGGCGATGATGGGCACCCCGAGTGCCTTGACCTTCTCCACGCTCGCAGCGTGGCCACGGAAACCGTCGCGCCGGTGCACCATCGTCACCGATGCGGCCACGGGCGCCAGCATCGCCGCCCAGTCGAAGGCCGAGTCGCCTCCGCCGACGATGACGACATCCTTGCCCGCGTAGTCAGACGCCGACTTCACGAAGTGCACCAGCCCGGTTCCGTGCCAGTCCTTCGCGGCCGGCAACGGCCGTGGCGCGAATGAGCCGATGCCCCCGGTGATGACGACCGCCTTGGCCCGCACGGTGCTGCCCTTGTCGCTCTCCACGGTGACGGGGCCGTCACCTTCTTGATGCAGGTACAGCGCCCGCTGGTTGAGGAACCAGGCCGGGTTGGCGGTCTGTGCCTGCGTGAGCAGTGCGTCGATCAGCGTGCTGCCGAGCACACTCGGGAAGCCGGCGATGTCGAAGATCTCCTTTTCGGGGTACATCGCCGTCACTTGCCCGCCGGGCTCCTCCAAGGAGTCCATGATGGCGACGCTCCAGCCGCGAAAACCCGCGTAATACGCGGCGTACAGCCCCGAGGGTCCAGCACCCACGATGAGGATGTCGACATCAGCGTCGACGGGGCCGGCGGGGGAGTGGATGGTCGTCGCAGAGTCGGAGGTCACGGGCGGCAAGGCTACCCGCGGCCCCGCATACCGGCTCGCCCGAACGCGCGCGGACCCAGCTCGGTGGCCCCGCGCAGGACTGCGCCGGGGCAGGTCACTGGCGTGTCGGCGTACGCACGTGGACCCACGTCACAGACGTGTTGGCAGTTGCACGCTGACCGGCGTCATGGGCTCGCCGCCACCATCGCAGGACTGCGCCGGGGCAGGTCACTGGCGTGTTGGCGTATGCGCGCGGACCCACGTCATGGGCTTGCCTTCACCGCCGCAGGACTCCGGTCGCACTGGTCCCTGGCCTGCCTCGATGCCGATGCGCAGGGAGTTTCCCTGCGCATCTGTGACCACCACAGCATCGGACTCATCAGTCATGGTGAGAGGGAAGTCAAGCCGCCACTGTTGCCAGACCTCGCGGGCCGCGATCTCCGCGGCCTGGTGGGCCGCTGAGATGCCACTACGCCCACGCAGGCCGGCACGTCGCAGCGCGCTCTGCAGGGCCAGGTCGAGCACCGCATCGGCGTCAGCAGCAGACTCACAGTGAAATGCGTAGTTCGAGGGGAGCAGCAGGGCCACCCCGGCGAAACGGTGGCCGCCGAGATGACTGCACTCCCAGACCCGGTGCCGGTGGCGCGACTGCGCCCCGTCGACGATGTCACGGCCGAGCAGCGCGCAGCACGCGTCTCGCTTGCCGTTGGTGCACACCAGCAGCATCGGGTCCTCGTCGGCGACCGCATCGGTCGGCGCGGAACCGGATTCGGCAACTCGCTGCACGTGTGCGTCGCGGGTGCCGCTGTCTGCTGCCTGCCAGCGGGCCACCGCGCCGTCCGCGTGAGTCAGCCAAAGCCGGCACGGGCCCGCGGCCTCGCGGCTGCCTGGCGCGCGTACGGCGATCGGTGTGATGCCATGCGCACGCAACTGTTGGCGCATCGGGGCCGGCACGATGTCGTTGATGACGTGCGAGCCCCAGGCGGGCCGGTGCTCGATGAGCAACCAACGTCCCGCGCCAGCCGGCGCGGTGCCCTCGCGCGGCTCAGCCAGCGCAGCCGCGATCTCTCGACAGGTTGGCGCTTGTTTCACGGGTGCGATCCCGCGCCGGCAGCGACCCGGCTCACAGGCGTGCGCCGATGCAGGTGACGACTTTCTCCAACGGCTCTCCGCTGGCATCACGCTTGCCCTGCCGCGGCGCAGGCAGTGGCACGACCGCGCCGGCGGTGCCGTGGGCCAACGGCAAATCGACTGTGACGGCCGCGAGAGACAGCACGTCCTCACCCTTGAGGAACTTGTGGCAGCGCACGCCGCCGGTCGCCCGGCCCTTGCGCGGGTACTCCGCGAGCGGGCTCACCTTGCAGGTCCCTGAGGCGGTCCCGGGGAGCACAGACCCTGCCAGCGCCACCGACGTCACGAACGCATGATCGACCTTCGCCGAGGGTATGGCGGCGGCGGCGACGACCTGCGCGCCTTCTGCGAGCGAGATCGCGGCGACGCCGCCGGCGGGGCGACCCTGCGGGCGGACCAGCGACGCTGAGAATCGCAGCAACTGGGCATCGGATGTGATGAACACCAGTTCCTCGTCGCCTGCCGCGAGGTCGGCGGCGAAGACCACCTCGTCTTTGTCGTCGAGCCGGATGACTTGCCAGTCGGCGGCAGCGGAGGGGATGTCCGGCACCACGCGCTTCACCACGCCCAGCGCGGTGGCGAGCACCAGGCCCGCGCCCTCAGCGGCAAGGGTGGTGAGGCCGACCACGCTCTCGCGTGAGCGCAGCGGGGCCAGGCTCGCGGCGCTGGCACCGCCGGAGAAGTCGGCCGCGTTCTCCCCGAGCGCCGGGGTCTCCATCGCTGAGTGGCGGATGACGCGGCCCTGATTGGTGATGAGGCCGAAGTCCGCGCGGGTCGTGGTCGTCACTGCCGCGCGCGCCGCGGAGTGCTTCCCTGGCTTGGCCGAGGTTGCGGTGCCGACCGGGCAGCGCAGCACCTTTCCGGTCGCGGTGAGCACGACGACGCACGCCTCGTCGGCCACCTCCAGCGGCACGTCGGTGACAGCCACGACGTCGGACTCCCCGGCGATGCTGCTGCGCCGCGGCGATCCGTGGCGGGCTGAGGTCTCGGCGAGCTCATCGCTGACGAGGCCGCGCAGCACGGCGTCGTCAGCCAACACGCGCTGCAATTCCTCGATGGTGGCCAGCAACTCGGCCTTCTCACTCTCCAATTCCAGACGGCTCATCTTGGTGAGACGACGCAGCGGCATCTCCAGGATGTAGTTCGCCTGCTCAGGTGACAGGTCGAACACGGCGATGAGCCGCTCGCGCGCATGCGCCGCGTCGTCGCTGGCGCGGATGAGCGCGATCACCTCATCGATGTCGAGGATGGCGATGAGCAGGCCCTCGACGAGGTGCAGGCGCGCCGCGGCCCGGTCACGCCGGTGCTGGCAGCGCCGGCGCACGACCTCGAACCTGTGCTCGAGGTACACCGTGAGCATCTCTTTCAAGCCGAGTGTTCGCGGCTGGCCGTCGACCAGTGCCACCGCGTTGACCGCGAAGGACTCCTCCATCGGCGTCTGCTTGTACAAGTTCGCGAGCACCGCCTGCGGGTTGAAGCCGCTCTTGACCTCGATCACCAAGCGCAGGCCGTGGTCGCTGTCGGACAGGTCGCGCACATCGGCCACGCCCTGCAGTTTCTTCGACTCCACTGCGTCCTTGATCTTCTCGATCACGCGTTCCGGGCCGACGTTGTAGGGCAGTTCGGTCACCACGATGCCCTCGCGCCGCGCGCTCACCTGTTCCACGCTCGCGCGCGCCCGCACCCGGAACGTGCCGCGACCCGTCTCGTAGGCGTCGCGGATGCCGTCGGTGCCGATGATGACCCCGCCGGTGGGGAAGTCAGGGCCGGGCACGATCTTCATGAGTTGTGCCAGAGACGCGTCGGGCTTGTCGATGAGCAGACGCGCTGCCTTGACCACCTCGACGAGGTTGTGCGGGGCGATGGTGGTGGCCATGCCGACGGCGATGCCCGCGGCGCCGTTGACCAGCATGCTCGGGAAAGCAGCCGGCAGCACCACCGGCTCGGTCTCGCGGCCGTCGTAGTTCGCGATGAAATCGACGACGTCCTCGTCGAGGTTCGCGGTGAGGTCCATGGCGGCCTGGGTGAGCCGGCACTCGGTGTAGCGGTGCGCCGCCGGCCCGTCGTCGAGGGAGCCAAAGTTTCCGTGCCCGTCCACCAGGGGCACGCGCATCGCGAACGACTGCGCCATGCGCACGAGCGCGTCGTAGATGGCGCCGTCGCCGTGGGGGTGCAGCGCACCCATCACATCTCCCACGACCCGGGCGCTCTTCACGTGGCCGCGGTCGGGGCGAAGTCCCATCGCCGCCATGCGGAACAGGATGCGGCGCTGCACGGGCTTGAGGCCGTCGCGCGCATCTGGCAGCGCGCGGGCGTAAATGACCGAGTACGCGTACTCGAGGAAGGACGACTGCATCTCCGCCGAGACATCGATGTCGACGATGCGCTCCGGCACAGGCGGCGGTGTCGGGGTGCTGCGGCGCGCCATGGGCCTTGGCTCCTTCAAAAGGGTGTTGACGCCCGGCGGGAGAGGGCGCAGTCAGGCGCCCATCCTTGCAACCCGTCTCTCAGGTCGTCGCGCGCCACGCTGCGCGCCACGACCGACCTCGGTCGTCGCTAGGGTTCCCGGCATGACGCAATTGCAGCCCGAGAGGTCCGCGGGGCTGCAGGAACTGCGTGAGGTCCTCCAGGGCCCGGTGCGCAGGCTCTTCCTCGCGACGTTCATCAACGCCCTCGGCAACGGCCTGACCTTGACCTTGTTCGTGGTGTACCTCACGCAGGTGCGGCATATCCCCGTCGCCCGCGCCACCTTGCTGCTGTCGTGGATGGCGGTGGTCGGCATGGCCGCCGCACCGGTGGTCGGAACGTTGACGGACAAGTTCGGCCCGCGCCGAGTGCTCATGGTCTGCTCCGTCGGCATGGCCGCCGCCGTGTTCTCCTACGGCCGCATCCTCACCCTGCGCGACGCGGTCATCGCCTGCACCGCGGTCGCAGTCGCCGGTTCCGGCCTCTGGGGCCCGAACACCACGATGCTCGCTGCCTGCGCCCCGGCGCACCTGCGTCAGCGCGCCTTCGGCCTGAGCTTCATGCTGCTCAACCTGGGCATCGGCGTGGGCGGGCTCATCGGCACCACCATCGTGGACACCGCGCGGCCGGAGTCGTTCGAGTTGCTCTACCGGCTCGACGCGCTCTCCTTCACGGGCATCCTGCTCATCCAGCTCACTTTGAAGGGCTACGGGGGCCCGTCACCGAAGTCGCCTCAGGCCGGCGACGACCGCCGCGGCTGGGCGGAGGTGCTGCGCGACCGCACTCTGCTGCGATACCTCGCGTCTGCGCTGCTGCTGATGGTGTGCGGCTACGGCTCCATCGACGTCGGGCTTTCGTACTTCGCCACCACCGAGATCGGGTTGCCGGTGAACCGCCTCGGGGTTGTGCTGTTCGTCAACACCGCAGCCATCGTCATCGCGCAGCTCTCGGTCCTGCGGCGCATCGAGGGACGCAGCCGCACCCGGCTGCTCGCTGCAGTCGGCCTGCTTTGGGCGTTGTCGTGGGTCGTCAACGGGTTGGCCGTCATCCCCGGCACCACCGGGGCGCTGGTCTTGCTCTGCCTGGGGCAGGTCTTCTTCGCCCTCGGTGAGACCGTGTGGGCGCCGGTGGCTCCGGCCATCGTCAACGACCTCGCCGCGGACGACCTGCGGGGGCGCTACAACGCGGCGCAGTCCCTGCTATGGACGCTGGCCGGCACGCTTTCGCCGATGCTGGCCGGCGTGTTCTTGCAGCGCGGGGCGGGCCTGCCGTGGGTTGGGTCACTCGTCATCGGCTGCCTGCTTGCCACCGGGCTGTTCCTGGGGCTGAGACGTCGCGTGTCGGCGCATGTGGACGGGCGCCCTGCCTCGCGCACGTGACCGCGTCCGGCACAGGTCAGTCACGGGCCGCGGACCGCATCTGGGGGCAGGTGGCGCGCACGACGTGCGGGGCCGGTTCCCGCGCTGAGCGGGTCTTGCCCACGCCTACACCCCGAGTTCACCCCGCGCGCGGACGTAGTCGCACTGGCGGCATTCTTTCGGCGCTGCCGGCGCCTGCGGCGCGGTGATGACGTCGATGAACCGAGCCAACAGCCTGGACAGGGAGGCGGGGTCGCGCGGCACCGGCTGCCAGAACGCGTCCACTGCGAAGCCGTAGCCCGAATCAGGGTCGCCTGTGACCGAGTTCGGCGTCCACACCAGTAGCCCGGTGGTCGACACCGTCCGCGGCTCGCCAGACTCGGGGGATTCCAGCGCGAACGCGTACGCCTCAAGCTGCGGTTGGTAGAACGACGCCTTGTCGTCGGTGCTCGCGGAGACTTTGCAGTCGATCACGGCGTAGGTGCCGTCCTCGAAGCCGACCAGCAGGTCGTACTTGCCGCGGATGCGGAACCCGGTCGGCTCGCCGTCGAGGACGATGGGGGAGGACACCACCCACGCGCCCGCGTCGACCACCGACCCGACCGGCAGCGCCCGGCTCATCTGCGAGGTCGGGGCGCTGCGAAAGCGCGCTTCTTGCAGCGCCGAGAGCGTCCCCACCAGCGGCATCTGCATCGGGGCGGAGAGCCCGGCGTTGTATTTCAGCCACAGACAGCGGTGGCAACCTGAGAAACCGAAGGTCAAGTCGCTCGGCGAGATGTAGGGCTTGGTGGTCATACGGGCCTCCCGGGCTCTGCCGCCCCCGTCCGGGGCAGTGTCGGGTGCCGGGGATGGGCCGGCCGGCGCAGCCTAAGCGCCCCGGCTGACACAGATGGGTCGCTGCGGTGGTCAAGTCCGGGGTCAGCACTGGTCACATCGGGCCAGCTGATAGTCAGTCCGCGCGCGTGACCTAGCCCGTGAGGGCTGCATCGCTGGTCACATCGCACCAGTTGCCGCCAAGCCGGGCTGCCCCCGGCTGCTCGGTGCCATCTAGCGGCTGGTCATTTCGGGTGGTCCACGCTGACCCCGGCGGACCGGGCCCGCTCGTGCACACCACGCGCCCTCGCTGCGGGGCAGGTGTCAAGATGGGCACATGTCAAGTGAGCTCTCCAACCTGCGCCACGACGTCGAGCAGACCGGCTACTACCCGCAATTCGTCCTCGACAGCCTGTCCGATGCGCTCGCGCAGGAGGAGGTGCGCGGGTACTTCGTGCATCTCGAGGCCACATTCGACAGCGACGAGCTACGCCGCCATGTGACAGTGCTGGTAATCACCGCGACCCGGCTGGTCGTCGGGCACACCGACGAGTACCCGCCGGATGAGACCAGCGCCCTGCCGTACGCCACGTCCACCGTTGAGTCGGTGCCGCTGTCACGCGTGCACAGCGTCGTGGTCAACCGCCGCGTGAGCAACCCTGCGCGTTACGTCACTGGCGGGCCGATGGCCGAGGTGCTCGTGACCATCGGCTGGGGCGCGGTGAACCGTCTCGAGGTCGAGCCCGCAGACTGCGAGGACCCTCAGTGCGAGGCCGACCACGGCTATTTCGGAAGTTCCAGCAACGACGACCTCTCCATCCGAGTGAGTGCCGAGGCTGATGGCAAGAATGTGGTCGCGCGCGCACTCGCGTTCGCCCGGTTGCTCAACGAGGCGACCCTGCGCGGCTCTCAGGTCCTGTAGCCGGCTGCGGTGCGGGCGTCGGCCCGGCCGATCCGCGGGCGTCCGTGCTGTGTAGCCCCCTTGCCTCGCACGGTTCGTCGCGGTTGAGGCCAGGGGCGCCTGCCACGTCGTCCCGCGGCAACGTTGAGCCGCGCTCGTGCGGCTCGTGCGTCAACTCGGGTCGGCGTTGCCCTGGGTCCCGAGCAGGATCTCGTCCCAAGAAGGAATCCGCGACCGGGCAGCCTTCTTGGCCTTCTTCGCCGGTGTCGCCTCAGCGCTGTCGACTGCCGTCACCGGTGCCGGGACTTCGTCGACGCCCTCGAACTCGAAGGCGACTGCCGTGACATCCTCAACCGGCTCGCTGGTCAACTCCCGGGCAGCGGGGGCGACGACATCGTCCGGCTCGGCGGCTGCAACCAAAGTCTCGCTGATGTCGGGCTCTGACTTCCCGCCCTCGACCACAACCGGCGTCCATGTCGGTTCGGGTGTCGCCTCTGCAACCTTCGCGGCGGCCGCGGTCACCTCAGTTGCGCGCGCAAGCGCGGTCAGGTCATCGCCTTCGGCCATGTCGGCCGGCACATACGGGTCGCCTCCTGCGGGGCGCTTGGCCTGCGCCCGTCCGGTGGCCTGCTTCGGCAGGTCCTCAACCAAGACCCGGGCGGCGGCATCCTCCGGCACGATGGTGTGACCCACCGGGTCGAAGACCCAGCGTGCACTGGCCATCGCGTCGTCGCCGAGCTGCGTCCCAAGCGCCAGCCAGGTCGCCTCGACCACCCATCGGTGGTCGTCCCGTCGCCAGGCATCCCACTCAAGGCTCGCAAGGTCGTCCCCGCGGGCGGAGAGTCGCTCCGACACCAGTGAACCGAGCGACTGCGCGCCCTCCGGTCGCCGCAATTCCGTCTGCTGCGCGCGGTCTGCCATCCAGGCGCGCTCGGCGAGCACCGGACCCTCGTAGCGCTGCGCGCGGGCGAGGTCCAGACCGTGAACCTCAGCAACCTCCGCCGCACTCATGCCACCCCGGATCAGGGCTTGGATCTCGCGCGGCCCGATCTCGGTGGCCTCGGCGCCAGCCGCTGGCTGCGGCGTCTGCTTCTTGCTCACTGGCACAGTCCTTATCGCCTCGACGACGGCTTGGTCAACGCCGAGCAGGTACGAACTGCCGGCGTCGTCCGCCAACACTAGACCGCAGTCTTTGCCGCGGGTCACGGCCTCCACGAACGCCAACCGGCGCGGCTGGCGGTCTGAGGGGGTCGATGTGCTCACGGCGCGTATCTTGGCACCCGGATGCGGGCGTGTGGAGGGTTTCGAGGAAATCCCCGGCATGGCCGCGCGCGCGTTGGCAAGTAGCGCCGGCTGACCTCGGCGCGACTGGCGGCCGGAGCTGATTGAGGTAGAGAGAGTGACCATGGCGAACCTCGCTGAAGTGCTCGACGTCGTCGACGACGCCACGCTCGACGCGTTGGAGTCGCTGGCTCACCAGGCCGCCGCCGCCGCCGGCGACCTGCTGATGCACGAACGACCCGCGGACAACGAGTTGCAAGTCGCAACCAAGACCACGCCCAGTGACGTGGTGACTGAGATGGACGAGGCCGCCGAGGCTGTCATCACCTCACTGATCCGAACATTCCGGCCCGAAGACGCGATCGTCGGGGAGGAGGGCGGCACCACCGCCGGGCTCACCGCCGTGCGCTGGGTCATCGACCCGCTCGACGGCACCGTGAACTACCTCTACCGCATCCCGTGCTGGGCCGTCTCCATCGCCGCGCAGGTGATGGTCGACGGGCAGTGGCGCAGCGTGGTCGGCGTCGTTCATTCGCCCGCCCTGCGAAGCACCTGGCATGCGCGCCTCGGCGCGGGTGCCTTCCTAGACGACGCTGACGGCCGTGAGCGGCTGCGGGTCAGTGGCCAGACGCAGCTGAGCCAGGCGCTGCTCGCAACGGGTTTCGGCTACGACGCCGCGCGCCGCGCCGAGCAGGGGCGCACTGTCGCGCACATGGCCCCGCGCTGCCGCGATCTTCGTCGCGCCGGCGCCGCGGCTGTGGACCTGTGCTGGGTCGCCGACGGCCGGCTCGACGGATACTGGGAGCGCGGCATCAAGTTGTGGGACCACGCGGCGGCCGCGCTCATCGTCGCCGAGGCCGGCGGCATCGTCACCGACTTGTACGGCGGCCCGCCCGGGTCGGACGTGGTGATCGCCGCCAACAGCGGGCTGTGGCCGGACTTGGTGGCCGAACTCAAAGCCGGGGATGTGCTCGGCTCCGGGGTGTAGCCGCAGTCTGACGATAGAGACCGTGAGAAGCGAGACGACGTGCGATGCCTGCGGCTCGGCGGCCTCACCGCAGGTCGGCGGCGTTGGCACGGCACGCACCTCAGTCGCTGCGCCTGCTCACATGATCCGGCAGGCGCCGCAACTGCTCTGGGTAGCGCCCGGTGAAATCGCGGTACGCCTTCACGTTGGAGTCGAACGCCCCGGGCCGCACGGCGTCTACCTTGATGCGCGCTGGCACCCCGAGGGCCATCGCGAAGTCAGGCACCACGGTGTCCGGGGTGACTACGGCCCCCGCTGCGATGAGCGCGCCGCGGCCGACCGCTGCGCGGTGTAGCACCACCGAGCCGACGCCGATCAAGGCGTCGGCGGCCACCGTGCAGCCTTCGAGGTGTGCGAGGTGCCCGATGGTGACCCGGTCTCCCACCACCGTGGGCAAGCCCTCCGCGGTGTGGATGACCACCCCGTCCTGCACTGACCCGCCCTGACCGATGTGAATCGCCGCGGAGTCCCCGCGCAGCACGGCCATCGGCCAGACTGACACGCCGGCGCCGATGCGCACGTCGCCGATGACCACCGCGTCGGGGTGGATGTAGGCCGTTGGGGCGATGACCGGGGCGAGATCCCCGAGCGCGTAAATGGGCATTGCCGCATCACACACCCTCCGCAGGCGTGAATGTGTGTGACACCACGGGACGGAATGCGGGCGGCTGACTGCGCGTCGGGTCCGGTCGTATGGCAACCTACGCGCGCCCCGGTGCTCGCATCACGGTCGCCGGGAGAGATGACACGGAAGGATTGAGCAGACGATGGCTACCGACTACGACGCCCCACGCAAGACCGATGAGGAACTCGCTGAGGAGAGCCTCGAGGAGTTGAAGGCGCAACGCGCCAACAAGGCCGCCTCGGCGGTGGATGTCGACGAGGCGGAAGCGGCGGAGAACCTCGAGCTTCCCGGAGCCGACCTGTCGGACGAGTCGCTCACGGTTCAGGTCGTCCCCAAGCGCAGTGATGAGTTCACTTGCTCCAAGTGCTTCCTGGTCCACCACCGCAGTCGGCTCTCCCGTGAGAAGGACGGCCAGCCGATCTGCCGCGACTGCGACTGATCACTCCCAGTCTCTGACCCCGGGAGTCACCGCACCGCAGCCCCGAGCAGGTCAGGCACCATGCCGGGACGTTCGCGGTCAGTCGCGCGGCGAGTCTGAGTCCCCGCGCCCATGTTCGGGTCTCGGGGTCTGCGTGTGGCGGAACAGCCGCTCCACGAGAACTTCCACGATTGCCAGCGCTGCGGCCGACACCGCCGACCACAGCAGCGCATGCCGAATCGGCGTGCCGTCCCCCAGGCCACGCGGCGGTGTGCGTCCCGTGCGCTTGCGATAGGCCGCCGAGAGCGCTTTGCGCACGCCCCAAGCCGCGGTGAGGCCGACCGGGCCGGCCACGCGGCCCAGGATCCGTCGAAATCTCATGTCAACCTCCACCAGTCATGGTGCCATGCGCGCTGATGGATTCACTCAGCCGGTTGATCACATCCGCGAGTTGCCGCGGACGGCGACTGCCCACGACCCAGAACGCGTGCGGGTCCGTCGGGTCCTCCACTGTGAAGACCACCGCCTGCGGGCACCAGCCCGGCGCGGCCCAGAAACCTTGGGCGGACTCTGCGGCCCGGCGGGCCCTTAGCAGTGTCGCTGAATCCAACGCCGCAGCTGATCCCGTCAGGTGCAGCGCGATGCGCGCTCGGCCGACTCGCAGTTCTGGCGCGGCGCCGTCGGTCACGACGACCGGGCGCGACAGCCGGAGCCCGATGACTGCGCCCGCAGCCAGCCCGACCGTCAGGGTGACCCAGCCGACGACGGCGCCGGCTGCGGCTGCGTAGGCGAGTGCGAGGCTGGCCGCGAATCCAGCCAGCCCCAACCAACCGGCCGGCCCGAGCCACTGCCGCTGGAGCAGCACGACACTCGACGGCTGCGCCGGGGCCGTCGACTGGTCGCTCGTCATGTGTCAACTGTGCCAGCGGCGCATCAGTTGCCGGGGGTGACCCCGGCACTGCGGCTAGTGTCTGCGCTGTGATGCCGCGATGACCACGGTCGACGTGCTCGTTCAGATGCTGGACGCGGACCTGCCGTTGCCGGCGTACGCACATCCCGGCGACGCCGGCGCCGACCTCTGCGCGCGCATCGACGTCACCCTCGCGCCGCATGAGCGCGCGCTTGTGCCGACCGGCGTCGCAATCGCGCTTCCCGCCGGGTTTGCGGCGTTCATCCACCCTCGCAGCGGCCTCGCGCTGCGCCACGGGGTCGGCATGGTCAACGCTCCCGGCACCATCGACGCCGGGTACCGCGGCGAGATCGGCGTGCTGCTGGTGAACCACGATCCCGCCGTCGCAGTACACATCAAGCGCGGCGACCGCATCGCGCAACTGGTCATACAGCACGTGAGCGTGGCTGCTTTTCACCCGGTGGCGACCCTGCCCGGGTCTCACCGCGGTGACGGTGGCTTCGGCTCCACCGGGACCGGCGCACTTCTGTGAGCGGCCGACTGCGCCGCTGGGCGCGCCGCGTGTTTGCCGCACAGGAGACGCTTGTGGCGGACGACCTGCTTCACCAGGCGCTGGACACCGGGGCCACACCCATCCGCGACGCCCGTGAGGGCCAGCGTGTGCGCCTGCACGGTGTGGTGTCAGCGTTGACCCTGCGCCCGCGTGAGGCGCTGCGGGCATTGGAGGTTGAACTCTTCGACGGCTCGGCCAGCATCGACCTGGTCTGGTTGGGCCGACGCAGCATCGCCGGGATCGAGCCGGGCCGGGTCTTGAACGTCAGCGGGCGGGTCGTGCGCCACCACGGAAGATTGGTGCTGTTCAACCCGCGCTACTCGTTGGAACCGCGCCAGGAGGCGGCATGAATATCGATCGCACGGGAGAAGACCCGATGGCCGCGCACAACGCGGACGGCAACGCTGTAGAGGAAGCCTCGGGCGCGCAGCCGCCCGCGCATGCGGCTATGAGTGGAACGCCAGACCTCGGGCCGGAGCCGGGGCGCACTGACGGCCTAGGCGCCGACCAAGGCGCACCGATGCAGCCGCCGCTGCAGGCGACATTGCGGGATTCCATCGGCGGTGTGCGCGGGCTGTTCGATTCCGGGTTTCCTTCCCTGGTCTTCGTGGCCGCCTGGTTGCTCGGCGGGCGAAACCTCGGGCTGGCCCTGGGGTGGGCCATCGGCGCCGGCGCCGCGGTGGCAGTTGTGCGCATCGTGCGCAAACAACCGCTTCAGCAAGTGGTGAGCGGCTTCTTCGGCGTCGCACTGTCCGCCTACATAGCCCACCGAACCCACCGCGCCTCGAACTTCTTCCTGCCCGGCATCATCATCAATGCGGTCTACCTGCTCGCACTGCTCATCTCGCTGGCCGTGCGCCGGCCGCTCATCGCGTTCCTCGGCGGTCTGTTCAGCGAGAACTTCAACTGGCGGCAGGACGCAGCCCACCGCGCGGCCGCGGTTCGCGCGACCTGGGTCTGGATCGGCATCTTCGCCGCCAAACTCATGGTTCAGGTACCGCTGTTGAACGCGGACCAGACCACGGCGCTGGGTATCGCGAAATTCGTCATGGGGTACCCGCTCTTCATCGCCGGCGGCTGGCTCACCTGGCGGGTCATCCGCCGCGCAACCCTGCTCTGAGAGCCAGCCGGAGGTGCCACGTCAGCGCGCCCAGATGTCGGCATCGAGCCAGTCAGCCGCTCCAACTGATTGCGGCGCAGGGGTCGTCGGTCCTGTAGGCGCGGATGCGCGGGCGGAGCTTCGCCAGCCGCGCCGGCGGTCGCGGTGGCTCAGTCGTTGCCGCGCGCGAGGATTGCCTGTAGCGCGGGCTCATGCTCCGACGCGGTCACGAACAGCAGCTCGTCGCCGGCTTCGAACGGGTCGTCCGGTGAGGGCGCAATCACGCGCTCATCCCGCAC
>JAGWWW010000028.1 GCA_018970205.1 Actinomycetales bacterium | reverse complement strand
GATCGCGGCGGGGCTGTGACCGGCCATGGCGCCGGTGTCTCCGAGGGCGAAGTCGATGTGCGTGTGACCGTCGATGCATGTGATCTCGCTGCCGTGGGCTCGCCCAAGATACATAGGGAAGTTGCCGGACCACCTGCTCATCCAAGTCATCGGCACGCGGCCGAACAGATGATCGGCTGCGCGAAAAGCCTCACGGCACTTCGGATGGCGTTGAGCATGAAACTCACGCTCAACTTGCACGAGTTCCGCCAGGCGCGCGCGATCAACCACGTGTGCAGCCATGGCTCATACGCTAGCGTGTCAGCACACGCTCAGGACCAGTTCAACCGCGGCGCAACCGCAGTCGCACCTGGCTCGTTGCCACGCCTGCTGCACCCACGCTTGCAATCGCCACAGCGGCCGTGGCAGGTGACACGGGTGAGCCCGGTGCTGAATCGCGGGCGGTCACAGGCGCCGCGGTCAACGCGGTCGCTGTGGCATCACGATCCTCGCCAGCGGCTTGTGCGAAGGCAGATTCCTCCTGCGCGGCCGCGACATCAGCGGCAGCAGTGAACCGCCCTTCTCCCGTTTGAGGCCGCAGTGCACCCGAGATCGCGAGAGCATCGACAACAGTGGCTTCCGTTGGCGCGAATGTGAACACGTCAGTGCTCCGGACAACATCGCCGTCCAGCAGGCCCTTGCTGTAGAGCACATGTTGGGTGCAGTCGGTGCTGACCCAGGACTCGTCGTCGGATTTCGTCCAACATGTCATACCTTCAGGAGAGTAATCCGACGAGGGATCACTCTTCACCCACAATGTTGTGCGCTGACCGATTCCCCAGGAGTACAGCCACCCGGCGGCACAGTCTTTGGTCGGCATGCCATTGACCAGCGTGCAACCGTCGTCACACACTCCCAGAGTCAGAGCTCGGCCATCCACCTGGAGTAACTGCACATCGCAGACGGCCATCGAAGGTGGGGTCATATCCTCTGGAGTGTTACCTCCGACGCAGGTTGCAACCTGGGAAGGCTGGCCAGTTGAGTTGTCAGTCGAGAAATAACAGGTGCCCGGACAGTCGACACCCCACACCATTCCGTCGGGTCCGGCCTGAATCACACAACCTCGATTGTCGAGGCTCAATCCGGCAGTGACGTCTGTCGGCGTGGGATCGGGACACGCAATCACGGATGTGCTGTCACTTTTGCCGATGACCCAACAACCGTCGTCAGTCTGACTCACGGAGGTGAACGCGGAATAGTCGTCGATTGGGTACCACTGCGGAAAACTGATGTCCGGGCAGGATGTGAATTCGTTGCCGTCCGCGTCCACCGTGGTGCTGCATCCTGAGGCTGGGCATGAAGTGGACTCGTTGCCGTCCGCGTCAATCTTCGTGACGCAGCCGTCTTGGGTGTAGCGCGCCTGCGACACCACATTCCCGTCAGCGTCACGACACGTCACGAACTTGTACTCGACCCCGTTGGCGTTAGCGAGGACTTCCACATCGCATGAGGCGTCGCTAGGGTAGTAGACATCAGTGGGTGGGTCGAGCGGGACATCCTCGGGGCAGGTCGATGACTCGCCTGATGCGTCAGCTGTAGTGGTGCAACCGTTATCGAAGTACGTCGTGACAGAGACCCGGTTGCCGTCGGTGTCTTCGCACACGACTTGGGTGTACCCCTCGCCGCGCAGTTTGACGCAGGTGGTCGCGTTCGTTGAATCTTCGGCGAACGCAGGTGCGGCTACACCAACAACGCTGACCAGTACCGCGATGACCACCGCCGGTACGCGTCTCACGATGCCGGCTCCCACTCTCTCGTGTCCGTTACCGTCGCCGAACGCCGGTCACTGCCCGGGAACCTTGACCCGGCCACGCCAGATGCTCACGCCGGCGGCGAGCATCCCGCCGCCAAGGACCGTGGCTGCGATCGGTGCAACCGGGCCAGCGCCCTTGCTCTGGCCTGTGCCAGGAAGCGCCACGGCAGGCTGGTTGCTGCCGGCGGCCTCAATCGCGGCCGCCTTGTCTGCCGCCGTGAGCGCAGACTCAACTGCCGCAGCATCGTGGCCCAGGCGGTCGGAGTTGATGGCGGCCGGCTCATTAGCCGCACCTGCCGACACGGCGACGAGGTCGTTGGCAAGGTTGCGGCACTGCGGGCAGTTCTCCCGGCCCGGCAAATCGCTACCCGGCGCCCCCATCGAGTACATCATCGGGCAGGCGACCTCGGGGCCGTCAGCCGAGCAGGCAACTCCGTCAGCGCAGGCGACCAAAGGGTTACCCGCGTCGTCGAGCACCGGCGCGCCATCGGCATCCGTCTGCTGGAAGCAGCCGCCACCGATGCCAGTGGGAGCCTCTTCGGGGCAATCACCCTCACGCTTGGTGTTGCCCTCAGCATCCCCGGAGATAACGCAACCGCCGGCGAGCGTGTTCACCCATGAGCCGTCCGCGTTGTAGACGTAGGACGAGCCATCAGAGCACTTCTGCGACCACGAGCCGTCCGCCTCGGGGGTGGTTGCGTCGCAGGAGACAGCCTCGACGGCCGTTGCGCTCGGGGCTGGCGTCGGGTCGTCCGCCCAGGCAGCCGAACTGACAGCGGCTGATGCCGACAACAGCAGTGACCCGAGCCCAAGGGCGAGTGCCCGGCGAGCGTTCATGACGTCCTCCTAGAAGATTGCACACAAGTGTGACATGCCTGCCACCCCTGCTCTACCCCCATATGTCGCCGACTAGGGGTTTCTTTCGCCCCCATCCCCGGGATCAAATGGGGCTACACCTCCGGCCGCAGGCTGCTCAGCGGTGCCGGGGGTTTCGGATTCCCCGGTATCAGCCATTGCGGTCGCAGATTCGCGCCCGTCGTTGGGCTCAGTCTCAACGTCATCATGGGCGGTGCCGGGGGTTTCGGATTCCCCGGTATCAGCCATTGCGGTCGCAGATTCGTGTGCATCCTGGGCGCCAGGACGCTGAGCGACATCGCCGTCGCCGAGCGTCCCGCGGGCTGCGCCGTGCGACGTATCAGAGTCCCGGGAGTCGCCAGCCGGCCCAGAACCAGCGCCTGGGCCACTGTCGGCGCTTTGTGCGAGCAACGTGAACCTAAACAGCGACAATGGCCGTTCGCAGCCGAAGCAGCACATGGTGGCGAAAGGCCTCTGGCAGTCGCCCTCGCCCGTGATGTGGTCGCCCCAGCTTAGGACGCAACTGCCGGTGAGCGTGTTCACCAAATGGCCGTCCGCGGTGATGGCATAGCGCGAGCCATCGGAGCACTTCTGCGACTCGGAGCCGTCTGCCTCGGGGGTTGGTGCCTCGCAGGAGACAGCCTCTCCGTGCAGTTGCGTCACGACCCAGGCCGGCAGGAACTCGATCTTCGGGTCGTCCGCCCAGGCAGCCGAACTGACAGCGGCTGAAGCTGCGAACAACACTGACCCAAGCCCAAGGGCGAATACCCGACGAGCGTTCATGACGTCCCCCTAGAAGATTCCGTGCAAATGTGACACGCCGGTCACCCCTGCCCTACCCCCACATGTCGCCGATTAGAGGGTTCTTTCGCCCCCAGCCTCAGGCGCAGATGGGGCTACACCTCCGGCCGCAGGCTCGTCAGTGGCGGTATGGGCTTCAGGCTCCGGGGCGCTAGCAGTCGGAGCAGTGGAGTCATCGGTTGCCCGATTCTGGGTGGCCGATGCGGCATTGCCATCGTCGCGGGGCTCGCCGACTGCGCCGTCTGAGCGATCAGGCGCCTGCACGTCGCCATGAGGCCCGGAATCGTCGGCAGCACCGCCCTTTGGGCTGTCTGCGGCGGCGCTCGCAGGTCCCCGACGGAAACGGCGAGCGAGCACCGGCGCTGCGATGAGCAGGCTGAGGCACATGAACTGAGCCCCGGTCAGGCCCCAGAGCCGCTGGTCGTAGGTGCGCAGCGCGTCGGTGCAAAACCGCAGGGCGCCGTAGCCCGACATGAGCCAGATCAGCACCTGGCCGGGGTACTTCGGATTGCGCGCTTTCCACGCCAGCAATGCGATGAGGGGCAGCAGCCACAGGAACTCGTAGATCGCAGTGTTGTGATACGTCGTCCCCGGTGTGAGCGGGCCCTCACGGGTCGGGCCGCCGGCGTACGTCCAGCCCAGGAAGAACGCGGTCGGGCCGCCGAGGTGCTCGCCGACGCTGATGCACCCGAGCCGACCGATGAGTTGGCCGACGGCCAGCCCCACTGCAGCGCTGTCGAGTAGGAAGCGCGTGTCCCCGGGCACATCAAGCCGACGCGTGACCCACGGCGTGATTGCCAGCGCAGCGACGAACCCTCCGGAGAACTGCATGCCGCCGTTCCAAACGGCGACGACGTCCAGCGGCGAGCGGATATCGGCCCAGTTCGTCGCGGCCCACGCCAATCGGGCGCCGACAAGGCCGGCCGCGACCAGCCACAGCACCATCCGCTGGGTCTCCTCGCGAGCCACCCCGAACCGGCTGTTACGCCGGGCGGTGACTTCGGCGCCGAGCAGCACGCCCACCGCGACGCAGAGTCCGAATGTGTGCAGCGTCAGCGGCCCGAGTTGGATGGTCGGGAAGGTCGGGAAGTTGAGCACGCGCCGAGTGTAGGTGCGCAGTCAGTCGTCACTGATGCGCGATTTGAGCGCGCTGTCAGATGTGGCCCTCAAGTTCTGCAATCCGAATTCGAGACTCGTGCAACGCCAAGTCGATCCACTCGTGTCGCTCCAAAGTCACCGTAGGCGCGTCGCTGTCGGCCTCCGGGTGCAGGTCCCGCATGATCGGCAGGCTCATCAGTGTTGATGCCAGCGCCACAACCTGCGCCAATTGCACGATGCTTCCCTGCTCCGCGGCGTCCACGGGCATTGGGGTGACGTCGCCGGCCGGATCCACGATCGTCGCCAGGGTCCTGCGCAGGACATGGGTCTGACGAGTGCCGAGACTGGTCAGTCTGCTGAGCAGCACGTACTCCTCGTCCACCCACGCCCAAGTCCGCCGCAGAATCGCCCGGGAATGCTCAAGCGCTTCCTCAGCAAGGTCAAGACGATCCGAGACCGCCTGTGCCTTCGCTTGCATCTGGCGTCGCTGATAGACGAACACCCCACCGGCGATGATCAACGCGGGCAGGGTCACGATGCTGGCCAACACCAGGGTGCCGCCGGCAACGCCGAGACCGCCTGCGGCCAACGTCCCGCCGCCGAGCCAGGCGAGAGTGGCGTTCGTGGCGGCCACACCGGACAAGGTCGAGATGGCGGTGCCGGTGGATGCAACTGCGGAAGCCGTCACCCACGACGCCAGCAGGCCCGAAGCCGCACCTCCCACCGCAGCGCCGACCCCGCTTGCCGCGGCCGCCTTGCCCAGCACGTCAACGGGTGTCGGGGCTTGGATCGCGTGCTTGCGGATGTCGCGGAGGATCTTCCCCTGCAGGCTCCTGAGGTTGTCCTCGAACCTGCGTCGGGACTGGCTGGCACGTTCATCCTGCGTGGCGTCTGCGCCGGACCGAGGCAGGAGAACGTCGGACACAGCGTCGATCCCGGCCCAATCGACCTGCGCGCCCATCTGGACGAACGGGTCGAGAACCTTGGCGATGAACTCGTCTTGAATCTCGGCCAAGTGATCTAGATGCCGCTTCGCGTCCTGCTGCCGGATTTCCACCTCCCGCTCAATGCGCAAGCGGCGCAAACGATTCTCTGCAGCAATCGGGCCCACGAGGAAGTTCTCGATCTTCGCCCCGAAATCGCCCTCACCGCTGGCTGCGGCGGCTGCAGCCACGCGAGCTTCGGCGTCCAGGATGCCGTGGGCTGCATCCTCGAGCGCCGCGGCGGTGGTGCCCAATTGCGAGGCAATGGCCGCCAACCGGGTGGGGGACACGCGTACGGCGCCCTTCTCGATCCGGGAGACAGCGACCGCAGCCGCTTTGCCGGTGGCGATGCCGGCCGCCTCCCCCAAGGCTTGCTGCGAGAGCCCCTTGCCGTCGCGCATAGTCGATTCGCGCCTGCGCCGAATCACAGTCCCGAGGGCCTCCTGGAAACTGCGGTATTTACGCTCGGCAGCCACGTCGGTAACCCCTCTTAATCTCAAGACTTGCAACTTATGTTACTTTGCGTTACCTTTTGGCGCAGGGATTCGTCGAATTCCGCAGGCTAGTTACAGACAGGAGTTTACCATGGCAAGAATGTCCGGGCCGGCCGCGGAGGTCGCTCGTCGCGCCCTCAGTACCGCGCTGAGCAACACCTCTGGGCCTCTCTCCAACTACGCCCGCCGCACCCGAGAAACGCAGCCGGGAATCACGCCGGCTGAGACCCTCGCGCGGATCGACCGCCGATTCCTGTCGATTGTGACGGCCACGGGTGCGGCAACCGGAGCGGCAGCGGCCGCCCCCGGCGTGGGGATTCCCGCGGGAATCGCCGCCGCTGGCGCTGATCTCGTTGCGGTCACCGCAGCTTCCTTCGACCTAGCCATGGCTTATGCGGATGTGTTCGGGGTCCCAACGCAAGACCTAGAACACCGCGAGCTCCTCGGGCTGATGGTCGTGGTGGGGGATTCCGCGGCGGGCACAGTGAACAAGGCGGCGGGGCGGACGGCTCCTCATCTAGCGAAGCAGGGAATCAACAAAATCCCCATGAGCACGATCCGCCGCATCAACGCTGTCTTGGGCCGAAACTTCGTCACCAAGGCGAGCCAGCGCGGAGTCATCGTGCTGGGGCGGGTTCTTCCCTTTGGAATTGGCGCAGGGATCGGCGGTGCTGGCAACTACCTCATCGGGCGCGGCGTCATCCGCGCCGCACGAGCTTTGTTCGGGCCGGTTCCCCCGACGTGGTCGGACGCAGGGGGCGCAGACGAGGGCGGAGGCACGGCGGCCGTGGTCATCCCGATCCAACCGCAGCCAACGCCGGACACCGCCAGCGGAGCGCGCATCGCCGCCTGAGACGGTCGACCTCGGCCGCGACGGCTTGCCTTAGTTGAAGCCGCGGCCGAGGTCGGTGAACCGGGAGTAGTGGCCCTGGAAGGCGACCTTGACCGTGCCGGTCGGCCCATTACGGTGCTTGGCGACGTGGAGGTCGGCCTCGCCCGCGCGCGGGGACTCCTTGTCGTAGAAGTCCTCGCGGTGCAAGAGGATCACCACGTCGGCATCCTGCTCGATCGAGCCGGATTCGCGGAGGTCGGAGAGCATCGGCTTCTTGTCCGCGCGCTGCTCCGGCCCGCGGTTCAACTGCGAGAGCGCCACGACCGGGACCTCGAGTTCCTTGGCGAGCAGTTTCATCTGGCGGGAGAACTCCGAGACCTCGACTTGACGGCTCTCCACGCGCTTGCCGCTGCTCATCAACTGCAAGTAGTCGATGATGATGAGTTCCAGCCCATGCTGCTGTTTCAACCGGCGGGCCTTGGCCCGGATCTCCATCATCGACAGGTTCGGTGAGTCGTCGATGAACAGCGGCGACTCCGATGCGAAGGACATGTACGGGCCGAGCTTGTCCCAGGCTCCCTGGCCGAGTTGGCCGGAGCGCAAGTCGGAGAGCTTGATCTCGGTGCCGGCGGAGAGCAGGCGCATCATGATCTCGCTGCGGCTCATTTCAAGCGAGAAGAACACGGTCGGTTTCTTGTGTTTCAGCGCGGACGCGCGCGCAAAATCCAGTGCGAGCGTGGACTTACCGATGGACGGGCGCGCCGCGATGACGACCATCTGGCCGCCGTGCAGCCCGCGGGTGAGGTCGTCGAGCTCGGTGAAGCCAGTCGGGACGCCGGTGGCCGTGCCGCCGCCAGCAGACAACATCTCCAACTCTGCGTACGCCTCCGGCATGAGCACGCTGAGGGGTTGGTAGTCCTCGTTGCTGCGCCGCTGGGCGACCTTGAACACTTCCGCCTGGGCACGGTCGACGACGTCGTCGATGTCGCCGTCGCCGGTGTAGCCCATGCCGACGATGCGGGTGCCGGCGTCAATGAGCCGCCGCTGGGTCGCCCGCTCGGTGACGATGCGTCCGTAATACTCGGCGTTCGCCGCGGTGGGCACGCTCTGGACCAGCTCGTGCAGATACGCCGCGCCGCCGACGCGGCCCAACTCACCGTTGCGCTGCAGTTCCGCGGTCACCGTGATCGGGTCGGCCGGCTCGTTTCGCGCGAACAGGCTGACGATCGCCTCGAAGACGGCTTGGTGGGCGGGGCGGTAGAAGTCCTCGCCGCGGACGGTCTCCAGCGCATCGGCGATGGCGTCCTTACTGAGCATCATCGCCCCGAGGACGCTGGCCTCCGCTGTGAGGTCCTGCGGCGGCACCCGGCCAGGCATGCCGTCGTCCTCACGGCGGATGGGGAGTTCCGCGATGCTCACGTCGTCTTCCTCCGTCGGGTGCCGGGCGGGTGGGCGAGCCGCACGCGGCCCTAGCAACCGCGGCCAACGCACAGCCGAACCTGTGTGACGCACCAAGCATGACTGCGGGGTCAGACATCCCGACCCGAACCAACCCCCACCTGCAGGTCGGTTCAGACTCGCGATCTCACAGGGTCGGGGCAACGACCCCGCAGCCAAGCCGATACGTCAGGGAACGCTACGGGCGGCCGATGCCGTTGGCCAAATGCCGCTGTGGACGGGGCTGTGGACAACCTGTGGCAAGAGCCGCTCAAGCACGGCGTGTCTGTGTCCACACCTGTGGACGGCCTGTTGATGATCGGTGTCGAGTGAACGTTGCAGCGCCCGTCCACCTGCCCAAACTCTGCTCACACGCTGTGGGCAAGAAGTTCCTGCCCTGTGGATTTCGGCTTGGCAGCCACGAACGTAACGACGCGCCGGCGCGTAGACCGTGACGCGGTTCGACCGCGGCGAAGTCTGGGCGCACAGCCCACCGGGGAAGCGATCCCGGAAACAGCCGAGAGAACGACTGTGGGGCGCCCGGCCCTTCGGCCAGACGCCCCACGGTCAGCGTTCAGGTGCAACTACTTTGAGGCAACGACCTCAAGCGTCACGGTGGCAGACACCTGCGGGTGCACACCGACCGTGACGGTGTGGTCGCCGAGGGTCTTGATGGGCGATGCGATCTGGATGCGGCGCTTGTCGACCTTCGCGCCCTTGGCTGCCATGGCCTCCACGATGTCGGTGAGGGTGACGGAGCCGAAGAGTCGGCCGGCCTCGCCGGCGCGAACCTGCAGGCGAACCTTGCCGTTCTCCAGGATGGACTTCAGTTCCATGGCGTGGTCGAGGTCGCGCACCTCGCGGGCACCACGCGCGCGGCGAATCTGCTCGACCTGCTTTTCGCCGCCCTTGGTCCATGGGGTGGCCAGACGGTTCGGGACGAGAAAGTTGCGGCCGTAGCCGTCTTTGACGACGACGACGTCACCGGGCTCGCCGAGACCGTCGACCTGGTGGGTGAGGATGAGTTTCATGGTCGGCTTCCTCCTCAGCGAGCCGTGCTGGTGTAGGGCAGCAACGCAACCTCGCGCGCGTTCTTGACCGCTGCGGCCACATCGCGCTGGTGGCGGGTGCAGCAGCCGGTCACACGACGGGCGCGGATCTTGCCGCGGTCGGAGATGTACTTGCGCAGGGTGGCGACGTCTTTGTAGTCGACGTAGTCAGCGCCCGGGGTGGTGCAGAAGGTGCATGCCTTCTTGCGGATTTTCTTGACAATTGGCTTGGCCATCGTGGTGCTCCTTGTTGCAAGGGCCCAGCGCGGTGCTGGGACGGCGTTGTGGTGTGTGGTGGACGGGTGTCCGGGGGTGAGTGCCTGGGTTTAGAACGGCGGCTCTTCGTCGCCGCCCCAGCCTGCGCCGGCCGCTGGTGCTGCGGTCCAGTCCGAGCCGCCGGCCGCTGCGCCCTCGCCGAAGCCACCGCTGCGCTGCACGCGCTCGATTTTGGCCTTGGCGGTGCGCAGGGCGGGGCCGATGTCGTCGACATCGAGCTCGTACGACGTGCGAGTCTGCCCGTCCTTCTCGTACGAGCGCTGGCGCAGGCGGCCGATGACGATGACGCGGGTGCCCTTGGTGAGGGACTCGGCCACGTTCTCGGCGTACTGGCGCCAGACGCTGCAGCGCAGGAACAGGGTCTCCCCGTCCTTCCACTCATTCGACTGACGGTCGAAGGTGCGGGGGGTGGATGCGACGGTGAACGACGCGACCGCGTGGCCGGATGCGGTGAACCGCAACTCCGGGTCGGCGGTCAGGTTGCCCACCACCGTGATGGTGGTCTCGCCTGCCATGGTGTCCTCTTCTCCTGATAGATGCAGGCATCGTGCCGCACGGGTGCGACAGTCCGCCTACTGTCAGCGGTTGTCGAGTCGGAGGACCTTGGTCCGCAACACGGACTCGTTGAGGTTGAGCTGACGGTCCAGCTCAGCCACGGCGGCGGAGTTGCAAGTCATGTTGAGCACCGCGTAGATGCCCTCAGCCTTGCGGTTGATCTCGAATGTGAGACGACGACGACCCCACACATCGATGGGTTCGACGGTCCCGCCGTCGGTCCGGATGACGTTGCAGAAAGCGTCCAACGACGGTGCGATGGTGCGCTCTTCCAACTCGGGGTCAAGGATGACCATGACTTCGTATCGGCGCATAAGGCTGCCGACCTCCTGTGGACTAGTGGCGGCCACGGCGGTTGCCGTGGCAGGAGGGCCAAGGGCTTGCAGCCCCGGGCGCAGGGGAAGAAGGCTACCCGTGCCGCCTGCGGCGCCTTCCTGCGGTGCCTACGCTTATTGGCATGGCAGCCCACCCGAACTCCCGTGGCACCGGGGTGCGCATCGGGGTCCACGCCGGCGGCGAGGACCCGGTGGGGGACGCCGTGGCGGTCGGTGCCAGCGCTGTGCAGGTGTTCCTCGGGCCGCCGCAGTCCTGGAAGGGGCCGTCGTTCCCGCACCCTGAAGGCGCGGCGGGGCTGCGCGAGCAGGCCGCCGGGCTCGGGGTGGACCTGTGGGTGCACGCGCCCTACCTCATCAACGTCGCCACCACGAACAACAAGGTCCGCATCCCGAGTCGCACGGCGCTGGTCAAGCAGATCCGGGCAGCGGCGGACATCGCCGCGCTCGGCTTAGTGGTTCACGGCGGTCAGGTGCCTGAAGGCGAGGACCTCGCAGCGGGCTACGCGAACTGGGCGAAAGCCGCGGACGCGGCCGCGGAGGTGATGGTGCAGACCGGCTTGCCGGTGCTCATTGAGAACACCGCCGGCGGCGACAACTCGGTTGCGCGCACGCTCGACGGCATCAAGCGGCTGTGGGACGCGGTCGGCGACCGAGGCTTCGGGTTCTGCCTGGACACCTGCCACGCCTGGGCGGCCGGCATCGACCTGCCCGAGGCGGTAGACCGGGTGCTCGCGATCACCGGCCGCATCGACCTCGTGCACTGCAACAACAGCAGGGATGAGTTCGGCTCGCACCGCGACCGGCACGCGAATCTCAACGAAGGTCAGATTCCAGTCGCCGACATCATCGAAACCGTGCGCCGCGCGAACGCACCACTCATCCTCGAGACTGCGATGGAAGGTCAGCCTGACGACATTGCCACCCTTCAGTCCGCACTCAGCTCACATTGATTCTAAAGCCACCGGTGCTGTCATCGTCTGAACCCTTCGTAGTTGACGACGAATCGTTTCTCCCATCGCGATTGCCCGCTTGACGTCCAGCGCTAATCGTTGCCGTTGATCCGGTAGTTATGCGCACCACGTCGTGGTGCGGCTGCAGGATGTCGCGCACGATGAGCGCGCAGTACCACAGCGTGAACGCGATCGTGATGAAGATGAGCCAGCCGTAGCTCTCCGACGTGAGTCCCTTGCGCGGGCCGTCGCCGGCGCTGCCCTCGAGGAACATCCAAACGCTCACCGCATAGAGGACCTGCGACCCCTGCCAGATGAGGAAGTCGCGCCAGCGCGGCCGCGCGAGCACCGCGAAGGGCACCAGCCACAGCACGTATTGCGGCGAGTACACCTTGTTGGCGACGCAGAACGCGGCGAGCATGAGGAACGCCACCTGCGCGTACCTCGGGACGGTCGGCGCGGCCAGGCACAGTGCGAGCACACCGGCTGCGAGGGTTGCGAAGACGATGACGACCGCGGTGTTCAGGTGATCCGGCGCGACGGTGAAGTCCAGTGAATACTGAAGGCCCAGCCACACGGATCCGAAGTCGGCGCCGCGCTCGCGGCTGAAGGTGTAGAAGTGCGCCCATGCGTCTGGCGCGAGCCATGCGATGGGCACGTTCACGACAGCCCAGGCGCCGAGAGCCGTTGCGAGGAAGCGCGCGAAGTCGCCGAGCCGCTTCGTGCGCAGGCACAGCGCCGCTAGCACTGCGAGCAGTACGACGGGGTAGAACTTCGCGCTCACTGCGAGCCCGAGGAAGACGCCTGCGAGGGCGGGGCGCTGACGCATCCAGAACAGCGTGCTGATCGCCAGCAGCGCGACCGCGAAGAGGTCCCAGTTGATGAGCCCGGTGGTGAGGATCGTCGGCGCGAGCGCGAACATGGCCGCGTCCCACGGCCGGGTGCGCACGGTCAACGCCGTGGCGACCACTGCCACGACCAGGCAGGCGCCCAGCAGCACGGAATTCCAGTCGTAGAAGCGCGCCGCGCGCAGCAACTCGTTTCGCGGCCCCTCGTGGGTGCCGCCCGTGAGCAGGTTCGCGATGTGCATGAACCACCCGGTGAGGACCGGGTACTCCAGCACCTCTTTGCCCGGCGGGTGGTCGATGTACGGGATCGCCCCGACGTCGAAGCCGCGCCCGCCGTAGAGGTAGGGGATGTCCGAGTAGCACAGCCGTGGGTAGCGGTCGCGGTTGGTGAAGTTGGCGACGCGGCAGGGCCAGCGCATGATGTAGCCGAGCAGGTGGGAGGTGGACGCGAAGATGATGAGCATGCGCAGCGGCCACACGAGGCTGCGGCCCGCCGCCCGGGCGTAGCGGCCGACCGGGCCGCCGAGCCGCACGGTTGCCGCGGCGACCAGTGGGTCCTCGGTGCTCGGTGCGTGGATGGTTGCGACATGCGCCGGGGTTACCCGGCCCGCAACGCCGCTGCCCTCGGCATCCGCCGCGCCGTCCACGTCGGGCTGCTCATTCATGGGCGCATCCTTGCCGATGCGGCGGGCGCCGCAGCGTCACCGCGGGCTCGGCGTCAACGTCGACGCAGCGCGGGTCGACGTCGAGCCGGACGCAGCCGGCGTTGACGGTTCAGAGGAGCCGCTGCCCTCGGTGGGGACGCCGGAGTCAGTCGGCACGCTCGGCGCATCCGTGGGCCCGGTTGGCATGTCTGTCGGAGAAACCGAGCCACTGCCGTCGGTTGCGGTCGCACTTGGGTCAGCGCTGGGTGTGCTGCCCGAGCCACCGCCCGCCCACACCCCGGCGCCGCGGATGACCTGCAGGTCGAACTTCTCGTCTGGCACGCCGCGATAGGCGTCCCTCATCCACGTGCCCCAGATGCGGGCGGGGAACGAGCCGCCGGTGAAGGAGCCGAGGCCGCCGGTGCCGTTGAGGGAGACCGGCATCCCCGATGCGTCCTCCTTGGTGAACATCACCGCTGCAGCCAGCGACGGGGTGTAACCCACGAACCACGCCGCCTTGTTCTCGTTGGTCGTGCCGGTCTTGCCGGCAACTGAGCGGTTCGCGCGGTTGGCGGCCGCCCCGGTGCCGTACCAGACCACGCGCTGCAGCGCGCTCGTGACGGTGTCCGCAACCTCTCGGGCGAATGCCCTGCGGGTTTGAACCTTGTGCCGCCACACGACTTTGCCGCGCGCATCGCGGACCTCGCTGATCATGGAGGGCGTGGCGCGAACACCGTGTGCCGCGAAGGTCGCATACGCGGCAGCCATGTCGATCGCATGCGGGCTGCACGTGCCCAGGGGCACTGACAGCACCGGCTCAAGCGACGGCGTATGGGGTGGGATGCCCGCCCGCACGGCTGCGTCGACGACGGCCTGCGGTCCGACCCGCTGCGTCACGCCGACGTAGACCGTGTTGACGGAGTGGATGGTGCCGTTGAGCAGGGTGGTGCGACCGAAGGACTCCCCGCCGAAGTTGCGCACGCGGTAGGAGCCGTAGCGCGCCCCGGAGTTGCCGTCCCACGTCGACTGCAGGCTGATGCCGTCCTCGAGCGCGGCGGCGAGCGCGAACGGCTTGAAGGTGCTGCCCGCCTGGCCGATGGCGTCGGTCGCGTTGTTGAGTTGGTTCGCGAGGTAGTCGGCGCCGCCGTACATCGCCGCGACCTCGCCGGTGCCGGGCCGGACCGCGACCGCGCCGATGCGCACGCCGCGCATGTTGCTGCGCGGGGCGCGCTCACTGATCGCCTGCTCCAACGCGGACTGCACAGTCGCGTCGAAGGTTGTGCGCACCTGCAGGCCACCGAGGTCGATCTCGCGCTGCGTGAACCCGTCGCGCAGCAGTTCCTGCTGCACCGCCACGAGCAGGTGGCCGCGCGGGCCGGCGTACCTCTGCTCGCGCGCCTGCGCCGCCACGGCCGGGAACGCGAGCCGCGCCCTGACATCCGCGCGCAACGTGCGCATCTGCACCATCGAGTCGAGCACGTAGTCCCATCGCTTGCGCAGCCGTTCCGGGTGCCGGACCGGGTCGTACAGCGCGGGCGCGCGCAGCAGCGCCGCGAGCACCACCGACTGAGGGATGTCGAGCCTCTGCACAGGTTTGTTGAAGTACGACATCGCTGCTTCCTCGACGCCGTAGGAGTTGCGGCCGAACCAGATGGTGTTGAGGTAGTCCTGCAGGATCTGGTCCTTGTTCACGCGCGTCTCGAGTTTCACCGCGAGGAACAATTCGCGGACCTTGCGCACGATGGTGCGGTCATGCGAGAGGTACGCGTTCTTCGCGTACTGCTGGGTGATGGTCGAGCCGCCCTCGGTGGTGCCGCCGGTGACGTTGCTGAAAAGGGCGCGGCTGATGCCGCGGACGGAGAAACCCGCGTGGTCGTAGAACCCGCGGTCCTCGGCGGCGATGACCGCGGCGCGCAGGGCGACCGGCATCGATGACAGCGGCACGCTGCTGCGGTTCGCGATGCCGACCGCCGCGATGGTGCCACCGTCGTGCCACTCGATGCGCGAGAGTTGCGCGGCCGCCATCGTGTTCGGCCGCGGAACCGGCAGCAGTTGCAGCCACAGCGCAGTGAGGATGAGGAAGCCGCCGGCGCCGATGAACGCCGCAGACACAGCCTGCAACCGGGTGGGCACCCAGGCGCGCGCGCCGCGCAACTCCCGGCGCGGGTAGTTCACCGCCCGCGACCATGCGAGCACGGTGCGCACGACCCAGGGGCGGCGCACCGGGGCTTTCGGCCGCGCCGGGGTCATCGACGCGCCCGGCCGTCGCCGAGCGTGTAGGTCAGGTGCACGTGGTTCCAGCCGCAGCCGGGGCACAACTCGACAAGCCAGACGTCGAACTCCCCATATTGATGCGCCATCTCGCGCAGTTCGGCGTCGCCGCGGGCGGCTCCGGCGCGCTCGCCGAGGTCGTCGCCGTAGGCGTACTTCACGTGCGTCAAGCCGGGGGTCGAGCACCACGGGCACACACGCTCGGTCACTTCGCCGTGGTGAGTGGCGGCCCGCATCAGATAAGGGTCTGGGTCCAAGTGGGCCTCAAGGTCGTAGCCCGGGGCGACGGAGGTGCGCAGCCCCGCGACGACTTGCCGCTTCGCGAGGGTGTGGTCGACGACCCCGCGGGGCCGGCATGGGTCGGCCACCTCGTAGGCCGCTCTGGGCGCGGGGCGGGGTGCGGCGGTGGCGGGCAGTCCCGAACCGAGCCGGGTTGCCCGGATGCTGCCGCGTGCGCGCTCCACAGGCGGCAGGTTACGCGCGGGGCGGCGCAGCCGACCGGTTTCGCGCAAGCCGGCCGGGGCACGCCCGGCCCGGTCGCCGGGTTGCCCGAGTTACGGAACAACTGGCGAGCCGCACATCTGAAGTCGCGCGCTGGCCGTCGAAGCGCCCGCCTCTGGGGCCGCGCTGACAGAAGCCGCGGGGACGCGCAACGTCTGGATCTGGCCTCGAAGTCGGACATATCTAGCCCGTTCGGGCGGGTTTGCCGCCCGGCGAGTAGCCTTGGAGGGTTGCGACGGGCCTCGTCCCCTTGGGTTCCCACCACCAGCCACCGCCGAACCGCGGCGGCGCCGGCGGGCGCCCGGACACGACCCGGCACTCAGGTGAGTCAGTCGCGGAAGGCCCGCGCCGGATGAGCCTGCGGAGAGGATTCATCGGATATGCCTTCAGTACGGGTAGCAATCGTCGGCGTCGGGAACTGCGCCGCATCGCTGGTCCAGGGAGTGCACTACTACCGCGACGCCGACCCGGCGACCCGCATCCCCGGCCTCATGCACGTCACCTTCGGGCCGTACCACATCAGCGACGTCGAGTTCGTCGCCGCTTTCGACGTGGACGCCAAGAAGGTCGGCTTGGACCTCGCTGACGCGATTCTCGCGAGCGAGAACAACACCATCAGGATCTGCGATGTGCCGAAGACCGGCGTGACGGTCCAGCGCGGCGAGACCCACGACGGCCTAGGCAAGTACTACCGCCAGATCGTGCAGGAGTCGGCCGCCGAGCCGGTTGATGTCGTCAAGGCCCTAAGGGACGCTCAAGCCGACGTCCTCGTGTGCTACCTGCCAGTCGGCTCGGAGGACGCCACTCGCTTCTACGCGCAGTGCGCGCTTGACGCCGGCGTCGCGTTCGTCAATGCGCTGCCCGTGTTCATCGCCGGTACCAAGGAGTGGGCCGACAAGTTCACCGCGGCCGGCGTGCCGATCGTGGGCGACGACATCAAGTCCCAGGTTGGCGCGACCATCACCCACCGCGTGATGGCCAAGCTGTTCGAAGACCGCGGCGTGACGCTGATGCGCACGATGCAGTTGAACGTCGGCGGCAACATGGACTTCATGAACATGCTCGAGCGCGAGCGCCTCGAGAGCAAGAAGATCTCCAAGACCCAAGCCGTCACCAGCAACACAACCGCGGTGCTCGGCGACAAGGACGTACACATCGGGCCGAGCGACTACGTCGCGTGGCTCGACGACCGCAAGTGGGCGTATGTCCGCTTGGAGGGCAAGGCTTTCGGCGATGTGCCGCTGAACCTTGAGTACAAGCTCGAGGTCTGGGACTCCCCGAACTCCGCCGGCGTCATCATCGACGCGGTGCGCGCCGCGAAGATCGCCAAGGACCGCGGCATCGGCGGCCCGATTCTGAGCGCGTCGGCGTACTTCATGAAGAGCCCGCCGGTGCAGATGCCCGATGACGAGGCATTCGAGGCAGTCGAGGCGTTCATCCGCGGCGAGGTGGAGCGCTGACGCGCTGAATCGCTCACGGGAATCGCGGCCCGGGACTCTGGTGTGATGCCAGGGCCCGGGCCGCTCCCATGTGTTGGCGTTATCGCTCAGAGACGAGCCAACCGCAGGCATCCGGCGGCATGGCCACGCTCGCAACCTGGCTTTGCGATCACAACTTCACGCGGCGTTGACCGCAGCGCTTTCCCTCCCACCCGCATCAGCCGCGCGCTTACCCCTGACAGCCGAATGCCACATGAGGCGCTGGCCGATGCGCCCGCGGCGCGCTGACCGGCTGTGACAGGCTTGCCGCACCATGCGGCACCTGCTGCGCCACCGCGCCTTCCGACTGCTGTTGAGCGCCCGACTGCTTGGGCAGATCGGTGACGGCCTGCTGCAAGGCGGTCTGGTCGGGTACTCCCTGTTCTCCCCCGAGAAGCAGGCAACCGCATGGGGAATCGCCGGCGCGTTCGCGCTCATCGGCATGCCGTACTCGGTCCTCGGCCCGTTCGCCGGCCTGCTGGTGGACCGGCTGCCCCGGCGCCGAGTCATCGCCGCCGGCAACACCATCCGTGCGCTGCTGGCTGTGGCGATCAGCGTCTGCGTCGTACGCGACGCCTCCTACGCGCTGCTGCTGCCCTTGGTGCTGCTCGCCCTCGCGGTGAACCGCCTGCAACTGACAGCCCACGCGGCGTCGATCGCATGCACGGTGAACGCGCGTGAACGGGCCGAGGCCAATGCGATGGTGCCGACTCTGGGCAGCGCGGTGAGCGCGGGCGCAACCGTTGCCGCACCGCTCCTGTCACGAGTCTGGGGGGACGGGGCGGCAGCAACCGGTCACGTGATTCACGTGGCTTGTGCGGCATGGGTTGCGGCGGCGCTGGTCATCCTGCGAGTTGGGCCGATGGTCCTCGGCCCGCATCCGGACGAGCCCGGCGTAGGCCTAGGCGGTGCGGTCACGCGCGCGGCCACCCCGGCGACTCCGGGGGGCGGACCCGAGCACCCGCGGCCACCGGCATCGCAAGTCTGGCTGGGCTTCAGCGCGCTTCGAAGGGTCGGGTCTGCGCGCCGCGCGGTCACCACACTGGCCCTGCACCGGGCGGTGTTCGGCTTCACCCTGCTGCTCACGATCATGCATGCGCGCGCGCAGATGACTGATTCCAGCGCGCTGACTTCGCTTGCCCTGGTGGCAGTTGTTGGCGGGCTCGCCGCCGCCGGAACCCTTCTCGGCGCAGTGATGGCACCGCGACTTGCCCACCGCATCGGGCCGGTGCGCACAAGTTCCGCAGGCCTGTTCGCCGCAGGGACCTTGCTGCCGGTGGCTTGGTGGCTGGGGCTCAACGGCAGTCACCTGTGGTTCTATGCCGGCGCCCCGTTCATCGGCGTGACGTACGCCGCGATCCGAGTCGGCAGCGACACCGTGGTGCAGTCTGTCATCGCCGACCACATGCGCGGCCGCGTGTTCAGCGTTTACGACATCCTCATGAACACCAGCCTGGTC
>JAGWWW010000078.1 GCA_018970205.1 Actinomycetales bacterium | reverse complement strand
ACCCGGCGATGAGTTACGCGGCCTGGTCTGCGTCGGTGAGCTCGCTCTCGACGGGCGGCTGCGGCCGATGACCGGGGTTGTCGTGGCCGCGCTCGGCGCGAGCCGCGCCGGGCACACGCGGCTCGTGGTGCCGCGCGCGAACGTGGCCGAAGCCGAGCTCGTCCCCGGTGTGCAGGTTCTCGGTGTCTCCTGCCTCTCCGAAATCGTCGCGCACCTGCGAGGGGAGGCGTGGCAACCGCCCGACGCGGCTGAGCCTGAGCCCTCGGTCGCCGCCGCTCCGACCGCGGGGCTGCTTGCCCCAGATGCGGCTATACCCGACCTCGCAGACGTGCGCGGCCAGGCCGCAGCGCGGCATGCGCTGGAGGTCGCCGCAGCCGGTGGCCACCACATGGCGTTCCTGGGGCCGCCAGGGGTCGGCAAGACCATGCTGGCCGAGCGGCTCGCGGGGCTGCTGCCGTCCCTTGACCAGCAGGCCGCGCTAGAGGTCACCGCCATCCACTCCGTGGCCGGGCGGCTACCGGCGAACAGCGGCGTCATCACGCGCCCGCCGTTTGAGGCCCCGCACCACACGGCCACGTTCGTTGCCATGGTCGGTGGCGGCGGCGCAGTTCCGCGCGTCGGCTTGGTGAGCTTGGCTCACCTCGGCGTGCTGTTCCTGGATGAGGCGCCGGAGTTCGCCGGTCGCGTGCTCGATGCGCTGCGCCAGCCGCTGGAATCCGGCCGCGTCCACATCGCGCGTGCCGGGTACTCGCTGTCCTTCCCCGCGAGGTTCCAACTCGTGATGGCGGCGAACCCGTGCCCCTGCGGGCACGCAGCGAGCGGCGCGGCCTGCCGTTGCACACCGGCGGTGCGGTCTCGCTACGTGCAGCGGCTGAGTGGGCCGCTACTGGACCGAGTCGACATTCGCATCGAGTTGAGCGCCCCGAGCCGTGCCGACATGCTGGTGGACACACCTGAGAACACCGCGGCCGTCACCCCGCGCGTGCACGCCGCGCGCGCACGCGCGGCGGCGCGGCTGGCTGGAACCCCGTGGCGCGTCAACGCTGAAGTCCCCGGTCCGGTCTTGCGCCGGCAGTGGCCACTGCCGGCGGCGGCCTCCGCCGCCCTCGGGCGCGCACTTGACCGCGGCGTGCTCTCGGCTCGTGGAACCGACCGGGTGCTGCGTCTGGCATGGACGCTGTCTGACCTCGCGGGTCTGGCCGAGCCCGGAGCCCCGCAGGTCTATGCCGCTCTCGGCTTACGCGATTCCGCCGGGGCGTGGGCCGCATGAGCGCGACTGACGCCCGCGACTGGGACGACGACCGCTGGGCCAGGGCCGTCATCACCAGCGTCTTCCCTGCAGACAGCGCAGCCGCTCGGGTGGTCGCCGATCTTGGCGCGCCGGCGGCGCTGCAGGACCTGCTACATCGCCGGGACGGCGCCGCCGACTGTCTCGCGCGGCTGCCGTGGCTGGCTAGCCGCGAAACCTTGGCCTCCCGGTTGGCCGCGTTGGGTTGGCCGTGTGAGTTGGTCGTGCCGGCAGACCCAGCATGGCCCAGCGCTGTGGACGACCTGCCCGAGCCGCCGGTTGCGTTGTGGGTGCTCGGCGCCGCCGGCGCCGGCGCGCTGACCGCGCCGGGCATCGCGGTGGTCGGGGCGCGGGCGGCGACGACGTACGGAGTGCGTGTGGCGACCAACATCTCAGCCGACCTCGCAGCAGCTGGGTGGTCGGTGGTCTCAGGCGGCGCGTTCGGCGTGGATGCTGCCGCGCACCGTGGCGCGCTCACGTCAGGGACCACAACATGCGTCCTGGCTTGCGGAGTCGATATCGCGTACCCGGCCGCGCACAAGGACCTGCTGGCCCACATCGCAAAGGTCGGGGCGGTGGTCAGCGAGGTGGGTCTGGGGCAGCCTGCCCGCCGGTACCACTTCCTCGCCCGCAACCGCATCATCGCCGCGCTCACCCGCGGCACGGTGCTGGTGGAGGCGGCGCACCGCTCGGGCTCGCTCTCCACTGCGCGCGTCGCGCTGGAACTTTGCCGTCAGGTGATGGCCGTCCCCGGGCCGGTGACATCCGCGATGAGCGCGGGCGTGCACGAACTCATGCGCACCGCCCCGGATGTACACCTCGTCACGTGCGCCGGCCACGCGCTGGAGTTATGTGAGCCAGTCGGGGTCGGGCTCATGGAGACGCCGCACGGCCCGAGGGATGCGCGCGACGCGCTCAGCGCCGACGCGGCTCGCATGATCGACCACCTCGGCACTGCGGGCATGACTGCGGCAGGCGCGGCGAGTGCTGCGCAGTTGAGCCTGCCCCGCGCACAGGCCGCGTTGGCGGAACTGCAGGTCGCCGGATTGGCTGCAACGACCGCCACCGGGTGGGCCCTGACCAGGCTCGGGGCAGCGCCCAGCCCGCGGTAGTTGCAGCGTTCGCGTGTCATCACGCGGCGTGCGCATGAGCCGGCCAAGGGCGTCGGCGGCGTTGAAAGAACTGCAGGCGGCCGGGGTGACCGCCACCACCACAACGGTTGAGCAGTGACCATGCTCGGTGCAGCGCCTGCCCGCTCGTGAATGGCTGGCTGACCGTGCGCATGGTGTGAGCCTGAGCGTCCATCAGCATCGCTGAGCCTGTGGCGGCCAAGGCATCCTGCGTGAACCTGCTCAACTGACTGTGTTTCCCGCCGCAGCCGTGGCACGGTAGGCCCATGGCCGATGTGACGTTGCCCGCGCAGTGGCGCGACGCCATCGCCGACTTTGAGCGTCACCTGCTCTATGAACGCAACCGCAGCGCCAACACCGCCCGGGCCTACATCGGCGATGTCAGCAGCCTCGGCTGTCATGCAGTCGCAGCCGGGCATAGCGGCGTCGCAGATCTCAGTCTTGAGGTGTTGCGCGGGTGGCTGATAGAGATGGTCGCCGCCGGTGCCGCGAGACGCACCGCCGCCCGCCGGGTCGCGGCTGCACGCACGTTCTGCGCCTGGGCGCATAAGCGCGGGCTGCTCGATCACGATGTGTCGCTGAGGTTGAGCAGCCCCAAGATCCCGTCGACGTTGCCTGCGGTGCTGTCTCAGGG
>JAGWWW010000077.1 GCA_018970205.1 Actinomycetales bacterium | reverse complement strand
GTGAAGCAGTGCCTGTCCCACGCGCTCACCGTGCGTGAGCCCTACGGCGTCTGGGGCGGCATGACCGAGGACGAGCGCACATTCCTGTTGACCGGACGCCGGACGGCGGAGACCACGACGGTCAGCGCCTGAGCGGAAACACCACAACGTCTTCCCCGATCCACCCGCTAAGTCACCGGCCGCGGGGCTGAAGAAGTCCCGCCGTCAGTGTCAGCACGACAAGGGCCCCGCTGCAGAAGCAGCGGGGCCCTTGTTCGGTTCACGTGCCAGTGCGGCCCGTGGACGTCATCCGTCGGACAGGCAACGGCCTAGTGCGAGTGGCCGTGGTGGCTGTGGCCGTGGGAGTGAGCCTCCGGCTCCTCCTCCTTCTTCTCGACCACGAGCGCCTCGGTCGTGAGCAGCATGGCGGCGATGGAGGCCGCGTTCTGCAGCGCCGAGCGCGTGACCTTCACCGGGTCGATGACACCGGCGGCGACCAGGTCCACGTACTCATCAGTGGCGGCGTTGTAGCCGATGTTCGCCGGCTGCTCAGAGACCTTCTGCACGACGACGTAGCCCTGCTCGCCCGCGTTCTCGGCGATCCAGCGCAGCGGCTCGACGACGGCGCGGCGAACGATGCCGACACCGACAGCAGCGTCGCCGGAAAGGCCGAGGTCGCCCGCGAGGGCGGAAGCAGCGTGTACGAGCGCGGAGCCGCCGCCGGAGACGATGCCCTCCTCGATCGCGGCGCGCGTCGCGGAGACAGCGTCCTCGATGCGGTGCTTCTTCTCCTTGAGCTCGACCTCGGTGTGCGCGCCGACCTTGATGACGCACACGCCGCCGGCGAGCTTGGCCAGCCGCTCCTGCAACTTCTCGCGGTCCCAGTCGCTGTCGGTTGCCTCGATCTCGCGCTTGATCTGCGCGACCCGGTCGTTCACCGCGGCTGCGTCACCGGCACCATCGACGATGGTGGTGGTGTCCTTGGTGATGACCACGCGGCGGGCGCGGCCCAAGACCTCCAGGCCCACCTGGTCGAGCTTTAGCCCCACCTCTGCGGCGACGACCTGGCCACCGGTGAGCACAGCGATGTCTTCCAAGATGGCCTTGCGGCGGTCGCCGAATGCTGGGGCCTTGACAGCGGCGCTGGCGAAGGTGCCGCGGATGCGGTTGACGACCATCGTGGACAGCGCCTCACCGTCGACGTCCTCGGCGATGATGAGCAGCGGCTTGCCGGACTGAACGACCTTCTCCAGCAGCGGCAGGATGTCCTGCACGCTGGATACCTTCGACGGCGCGAGCAGGATGTAAGGGTCGTCCAAGACCGTCTCCATGCGCTCGGAGTCGGTGACGAAGTACGGGGAGATGTAGCCCTTGTCGAACTGCATCCCCTCGGTGAACTCGAGTTCGAGGGCGGTCGTGCTGGCCTCTTCCACGCTGATGACGCCGTCCTTGCCGACCTTGTCGAACGCCTCTGCGAGCAGTTCGCCGATCTGGCGGTCCTGGCTGGAGATGGTCGCGACGTCGGCGATGTCGGCCTTGCCGTTGACCGGGCGGGCGTCAGCGAGCAGACGTTCGGTCAGCGCGGCGACGGCCGCGTCGATGCCGCGCTTGAGGTCCATCGGCGCGCCGCCGGCCGCGACGACCCGCAGACCCTCGCCGACCATGGCCTGCGCGAGCACGGTCGCGGTGGTGGTGCCGTCACCGGCGATGTCGTTGGTCTTCGTGGCGACCTCTTTGGCGAGCTGGGCGCCGAGGTTCTCGAACGGGTCCTCGAGCTCCACCTCGCGCGCGATGGTGACGCCGTCGTTGGTGATGGTCGGCGCGCCCCACTTCTTGTCGATGACGACGTTGCGGCCGCGTGGGCCCAGGGTCACCTTGACCACATCTGCGAGGGCGTCCACACCGGCCTGTAGGCGGCGGCGGGCGTCCTCGTCGAACTCAAGAATCTTTGCCATGGCTTCCTCACGTGTCTGTTGTGGTGTGTGAATTCGTTGCGGGAGCTGGTGCGGGCCGGTCGGTTCGGACCTGACCCGCACATGGGTGCGCGGGGCTCGCTGTCACAGCGACAGCGGCCCCGCGCATCTCATGATCACTTCTGGACGATGGCCAGAACGTCGCGGGCGGAGAGCAGCAGGTACTCCTGGCCGTTGTACTTGATCTCGGTGCCGCCGTACTTGCTGTAGATGACGACGTCGCCGATCTTGACGTCGAGCGGGATGCGCTTCTCGCCGTCCTCGTCGAACCGGCCCGGGCCGACAGCGAGGACTTCGCCCTCCTGCGGCTTCTCCTTGGCGGTGTCGGGGATGACGAGTCCAGAGGCCGTTGTCTGCTCGGCCTCGAGTGCCTTGACGAGGATCCGGTCCTCAAGTGGCTTGATGTTGACCGACACGGTCGTGACCCTCCAGGGTGTCGTTCGGACTAGGGATGGTGCCCCGGCGAATAGGTGTCGCGGTACCCGCGCCTTGGCGACCAGTTGGCACTCTCGGGGGTGAGAGTGCCAACGCACACTCTACACAGAGGTTGGCACTCGCTCAATTCGAGTGCCAAATCGGGGCGGGGTGGGCGACTTCGGGCCGCTAGGGACTCGGCGCGCTATGACTCCGGGCAGGTGCGCCCGGTGAGGGTTGACATCAGCGACAGCAACGCGACACCCTTTGCCCCACTTATGGGTCACTTATGACCGGTGTTGATGAAGGAAATCAGGGGTGTGGGATGCGGACAGGGCCATGGCGCAAGGTCGTGTTGTTAGGGGCGGTCGTCGCAGTCGCAGCCGGGACTGTGGTGTTTGCCTCAGGTGATTCCGGGACCGACCAAGTGACGTGTCGCACGAAAGCCGGTTATCTCCGGATCTCCAACACCGGTGAGTGCCGCCGAAGCGAAACGGTGTTCACCTCCTTCAGCGACATGGACCAACGGTTAAGCGCCCTCGAGTCCGCGAGCGGCGACAAGGACTCTCAGATTGCTGATCTCTCGTCACAAGTGGCGGATCTCCAAGCCCTGGTGGCTGACTTGCAGACACAGACCGCGGGCCTACGAGTAACGACCTGTGCGACTTTCCACGGCGATCTCGGCGCGGGCCGAGACTTGCACGGAATTGACTTCTCCGACTGCGACCT
>JAGWWW010000027.1 GCA_018970205.1 Actinomycetales bacterium | reverse complement strand
GGCCGGGCGCTTCGTGGGGGACCATTGGCGCCGATCCCAAGTTTGATGATTACGTGCAACGTGTGGGAAATCTTTTAATTCTAGAGCATGACATCAATACTTCAATCAAGAATAAGGACTTTCCGCACAAGAAGGCAAACTCTAGTGGCAAGGATTATGCCCACAGCCATTTGAAACTTCCACACACCTTAGTGCCGTTTGAATCGTCGGGAACCTGGGACTTCGCAAGTATCGACGCTCGGCAGGCAGACTTGGCAGACATTTACGCTGCTTCTGTTTGGCCGTTGATCTAACTCTTTGCAGGCGCCACAACTATGTAGCTCCTCGGAAGATTCTTGGAATACGAACCGCGCGCCGGACGTAGTGCCAAACATCGTGTTCTCTGTGGTTTCACTTAGGTGAACGAATGGTGGCTGAACCAAGAGTCAGCAAACGAGTATTAGCGACTTGGGCAGATGCTCCAAACGGCGACTCGCAGGATGCTTGCATCGCTGCACTGTCGGGCGTGTATGCCACTGCGAGTTTCAGATTTGCCGGACTGCCGCACCTCCACCGAAGCCGCCCCTCAATCATGCCGCAGCGACTACCGCGCTTCGACGACGGTGACCGTGAAGGTCTTGCCGTTCGGGGCGGTGTAAGTCACCTGCGCGCCGATCGCGGAGCCGACCACTGCGGCGCCAAGCGGTGAGGTGGGGGAGTACGCGTCCAGGCCGTCCACGGCCTCCTCGCGCGCCCCGAGGAAGAACTCCATGCGCTCGTCGAAATCGTGGTGGTGCACGACGACCACCATGCCTGGGGTGACCATCCCCTCAGCGCCCTCGGGCCGACCGATGCTGGCGTTCTCCAGGCGGTGGCGCAGCACCTTGATGCGCGCCTCGTTCTTGCCTTGCTCCTCGCGGGCGGCGTGGTAGCCGCCGTTCTCCTTCAGGTCGCCCTCTTCACGCGCCGCGGCGATGCGCTCGGTGATCTGCTCGCGAAGCGGCCCCTCGCGCTCGGCCAGCTCCGCGGCAAGCCGGTCGTAGGCCTCCTGTGTGAGCCATTCCTGGTCGTGCTCGGTCATGGGGCAACGGTAGCGAAGCCGCCTACGGCCTTCGGGGCGATGCCGGGAGCCGGTTGCGCCGGCGGTTTGACCCCGGGGGCGAACTGCGGGGCGGGCAGGCGGTCGGTGCCAACACCCGGTTGGCAGCCGAGGACCGCGGCCGCCGCAGCCGCGGCGCGCGTTCGCATCGGATACGTCCAGGTGCGTGACCGCCCGGGCCGCAGCACGAAATAGGCGAACCCGACGTCGACCCGCTCGCCGTCCTGGGCGCGAACCGCGCAGGTGAAGACGCCGGGCTTGCTGGCATACGACAGGTCCACATCGATCCGGCCGGCGTCCAGCGTCCGGAAAGCTGGCATCTGCAGCACTCCCTGCTCGCTGCTTGCCTTCCAGGCCGCACGCGTAGCGAACGGAGCGGCGAGCAGGCCGAGAACCACGGCCGCCACGAGCCCGGGCCGAGCGCCGCCGGTGCGCACGCCGTATCTGCGCTTGATGTGCTCGGGCCACGTGCCGGGGTCGCAGACTCGGGCATGATTGCCCTGCTCGGCTGCCGATGTGTCCACGGGCGCTGTCTTACCAGCGCGGCCGGCCGGGCGCCGCACTGACCGGCGCGTCTGGCGCACCCGGCCCGGGTTCGCGACAGTGTCGGAAGCAGGCCCACGCAGCGCAGGAGGAAGCAGTGCACATCGAGGTCAGCCCCGTCGGCCTTACTCCGGTCATTTCCCCGCAGCCCGATGAGCAACTGCGCCTGATGCACGTGCATGCCCACCCGGACGACGAGGCGAGCAAGGGCGCCGCGTCCACGGCGATGTACGTCGAGCGTGGCGTGGACGTCATCGTGGTCACCTGCACCGGCGGCGAGCGCGGCGACATCCTGAACCCCGCCATGGACACCGAGGCCGTCCGCGCCGACCTCGCAGCGGTGCGCCGCGCGGAGATGGCGGCCGCCGCGGCGGCGCTCGGGGTGCGCCACACCTGGCTCGGCCACATCGACTCCGGCTTCCCCGACCCCGATGAGAACGGCGTGCGGCCGCTGCCCGACGGTTGCTTCGCCGCGGCAGACCTCGCGGATATCGCCCCAGGTCTCGCGCGCGTCATCCGCAACGAACGCCCTCATGTCGTGACGACCTACGACGAGAACGGCGGTTACCCCCACCCCGACCACATCCGCTGCCATGAGATCACGATGGCCGCGCTTGCTCTCGCAGCCGACCCAGAATTCGACGCCGCTCACCCGGACGCCTCGGCTGCGTGGCAGGTTCACAAGGTCTACTACCACCAGTCGTTCCACTACGCCCGAGTCAAGGCGATGCACGACGCGATGCTCGCCGCCGGCATGCCGAGCCGGTTCCAGGAGTGGCTGGACAACTGGGACCACTCCGGCGACCGGGCCATCACCACGCGAGTCGCGTGCGAGGTCACGCACTTCGAGGTGCGTGACGCCGCCCTGCGCGCCCACGCAACCCAGATCGACCCCAATGTCTGGCTCGCCGTCCCGGCAGCGGCGCAGCACGCCGCTTGGAACACTGAGGACTACGAGCTTGCCCGCACCTGGGTGCCGGTGAGCCTGCCCGAAGCAGACCTCTTCGCCGGCGTCCGGGAACTGGCCGACGCGTAGGCTTCGGCGCAGGCTGCGCAGCGCAGGAAACGCGCACCGACTGTGCCGGCTGAGAACGCAAGGAGGAGCAGATGTCTGGCATTGCTGTGGTGCTCCCCGGTGCAGCCAGTTTGGTCAGCAAGGACGCAACTACCGCCGCACCCGCCGGCGCCGGCCAATCTGCCTTTCAGCACGCGGCGAACAGCCCCGGTCATCAGGGTGCTTTCACCTTCACCGCCAGCCCCACTCCTTCGCCCACCCCGCGCGAGTTCACCGACGACGACGTGCAGCCCGGCCCGGCCCCGTTGTTGATCATCACCACGCTGCTGGCGGTGAGTTGGCTGCTCGTGCGCAGCATGCGCCGGCACCTGCGCAAGATCCCGGCCGACCTCGACGTGCCCTCGCGCCGGTCGGACTCGTGACCGCTGCGCGACTGCGGTCAGCCCTCGGGGCAGCACTGCTCTGCGCTGTGTTGTGCACTGTGTTCGTCACCCTCGGACGCTGGCAGTGGCGCGTCGCATTCGCCGACCAGCAGCGCCCGTCCGGCAGCGTCAGCACGGTTGCGGTGCCGCTAGATGAGCGCAGCCACATCGAGCAGTGGTTGCCCCGCACCTCGATCGGCGCGCTCATCTCAGCCACCGGCCGATTCGACGACGCTCACACGTTCACGACGGAGCCGCGGCCCACATCGCAAGGGCGGCTGCCCTGGGTCGTCACGCCGTTGCGCCTCGCGGACGGCAGCGTCATCGCCGTCGTGACCGGCTTCACCGATATCCCGGCACGTCTTGACCGCATCACTCCCATCGGCCCGGAAACACTGACCGTCACGGGCCGCCTGCAGCCCAGTGAGGATTCCCCGGCCATTGGGGCTTGGCAGCCGGAGCGACCGCTGTTGCGCACACCCGCGCTCGTCGACCGGTGGCCGTACCCGTTGTTGCGCGACGGCTACCTCGTCCTCGACCAGAGTCTGACCATGAGCTCCGTCGCCGGGCCGACGCCGCGGTTCACCAGCGCACCGGGCGGCTCCATCGGCTGGCGCAGCGTCGCCTACGCGCTCCAGTGGTGGTCCTTCGCGTTGTTCACGGTCTTCGTGTGGTGGCGGCAACTCACCGACCGCGGTCCCGGTCAGGCGCCCCGGTGACGGGATAATCGCCGCTATGGGATTCCTGCAAGCACCTCGCGGTCGCGACCGCGTCGCCTACGGCATGTACCGGGTCATGGCCTACGTCACCGGCGTGGCGCTGGCGGTCATGACCGTGGGTCTGATCGCGAAGTACGTCTTCGGGGTCGCGGTCGGGGGCTGGTACGCGGCTGGCTGGGTGTTCCACGGCTACGCCTACGTCATCTACCTCGCGATGGTCGTGCGCGTCACTATCCGCGAGCGCTGGCCGCTCAACCAGATGCTTCTCGTTGGCCTCGCAGGCACCATCCCGGCTCTCGGCGTCATCGTCGAGCGCCGGCTCACCGCGACCCGCAGCCGCGCCGGCGCCTAATCGGCAGTACGCGCGGGCATCAAACTCGCGCGGACGCGTGGCAGAGGCCGTGCTCGCGGCTCCGACATCGCCGCCCTGCGTTTGGACGACATCCGCGTTCCACGCCAGTGGCGGTGCGCAATCGCCTTGCTCTGTGACTGCTGATGCGCAGCGGCGTCAGCCGCGTTTGTCGCGGATCAGGCAGGTCAAACGGGACGTGCAGACCAAGCGCCCCTCGTCATCGACCACGCTGATGGCCAGCGACGCGATGGTGTTGCCCAGGCTCAGTGGCGTGCTCGTCGCTGTGACCGAGCCGCTGGTGGCGCTGCGGTGGTGGGTGCAGTTGATGTCAAGTCCGACTGCCTGCCGCTGCGCGCCGGCGTGAAGCGCCGCGTGCAAGGAGCCAACCGTTTCGGCGATGACGGCGCTGGCACCGCCGTGCAGCAGCCCGTACGGCTGGGTGTTGCCTTCCACGGGCATCCGCGCCACCACCTGCTCCAGGCTCACCTCGGTGAGTTCGATGCCCATCCTCTCGGCGAGCGCCCCCGGCCCGCGGCTCGCGATGAGAGATGCGATGTCGTCGTCCATGCTCTGCTCCTTCCTTCGATCCTGCGTCGGTCCGGTTGCCGGGCACGCGGTCGTGCGTCAGCCGCTGACCGGCTCGTCGCCCTGACACTCAGTCCTTCATTCCGATTCGTTGGTGCAGGCGTGCCAGCGGCGCCGGCGCCCACCAGTTCGCCCCGCCCATCAACCGCATTAGCGCGGGCACGAGCAGGGCGCGCACAACCGTCGCGTCGAGCAGGATGGCAAAGGCCACGCCGAAGCCGAGCAGCTTGATGCTGGTGATGCCGCTGGAGACGAAGGACGCGAAGACCACAGCGAGCAGCACCGCGGCGGTGGTGACGATGCGCGCGGAGCGCTGCAGCCCGAGTGCGACCGAGGTCGTCGTGTCGGCGCCGCGGTCGTGCTCCTCCTTGATGCGTGCCAACAAGAAGACCTCGTAATCCATGGAGAGGCCGAAGGCGACGACCGCCACCAGCACCAGTGAGTTGGTGTCGATGGAGTCCGTACGCGTGAAGGAGCCGACCAGCCACGTGAGGTGGTGCCCCTGGAAGATGTAGGTCAGGACTCCCAGGGTCGCGCCGAGGCTGAGCACATTGAGCAGGACGGCCTTGATCGGCAGCAGCACGCTGCCGGTGAACAGGAACAAGATCACCAGCGTCGCCAGCCCCAGCCAGATGAGCAGGCGCGGCAAGTTGTCCGTCACCGCGGCCTGGGAGTCCACGAAGACCGCGGACGCCCCGCCGACGAGCACCTCGCCCTTCACGGGTGGATTGAGCGCGCGGATGGCCGCAACGAGTTCCGCGGCGGCGTTGCTCCTCTCGGGCACATCGGTGATGACTGCGACTCTGGCGTCAGCACCGGAGATGTAGTTCGAGATCTCTGCATTGCGACCGAGCATCGCGCATTTGCGCAGTGTCGAGCCCGGCTTGTCGCTCGGGATGCTGTTGAGCACGTAGTCAGGGGTCGTCACGCGCATCACGTGCGGCATCGTGGCGATGGCGCACGCCCATGCACCGATGTCGTTGGCTGACTTCTCGGAGCCGCCCTTGCCCAGGAAGATGTTGATGGGGCTGCTCTCCTGCGAGCTGAAGTTCGCCGCCGTGAACGCGGTCGCCTGAGCCGCCCCGCTCGAGGCGGGCAGTGCGCGCGCGTCAATCTGGTTGAAGGACGCGTTCAGAGCCGGAGCGGCCATCGCGCCGAGTCCGATGAGCGTGACCAGGAAGACCGGCAGGGGCCGGCGCATGACGAACACCGCGAGGTCATGCCAGCGCCCCGCGTCGCTCGGCGCGAGGTCCCCGCGCAGCAGTTTGCCCTTGTTCACGCGTGGCCCAAGAACCTTCATCAGCGCTGGAAGCGCTGTCATCGCGGTGACGACTGCGAACAGGACGACGAGGCTGCCCGCGTAGGCGAAGGACTTCATGAAGTACTGCGGGAACACCACCAGCCCGGCGAGGGTGACGGCCACTGTGAGACCGGAGACGAACACAGTCCGGCCGGCGGTGCGCATCGTCGCGACGACCGCCTCATTCGGGTTCGCGCCGCGCTTGAGCTCCTCGCGAAAGCGGTTGACCATGAGCAGCGCGTAGTCGATGCCCAGGCCGAGGCCGAAGCCGGTGAGGAGGTTCACCGAGAAGATGGAGATGTCCGTGGCCATGGAGATGAGCCACAGGAAGAACAGCGCCGCCGCCACCGCGCCGGCCGCGACGAGGAAGGGCAGGCCTGCGGCGACCACGCTGCCGAACGCGAACAGCAGCGCGAGCATCGACAGCGGGATGGCGACCGACTCCGCTTTCGCAAGGTCTTTCGCGGTGCGGGTGTTGAGTTCGTTGCCGATCGGGCCCCAGCCGCCGATGTAGACGCGCAGCCCGTCGGCTGCGGCCCCGTCGTAGCGGTCTTGCAGTCGTTGTGCGAGTTTGGTCGCGGCGTCGCCCTTGAGGTTCGTGTGGATGAGGACCATGCCCGCGCGCGACTGCCCGTTCACCGTGGTGGTGCTTCGCAGGCTCTTGGGCTTGCCGTGGGTCCAGTACGACAGTGAGGTCTTCTGGTCCACCCCCGGCTCCGCGACCATGCGATTGACCAGCGCCAGGGCCGCTGCCTCATCGGCATCCACCCCGTGCGGGGTGTCGATGGATGCGACGACCAACGGTGTGCGCACCCCGAACTTGGATGAGACCGCGGTCGCCGCCCGGGAGCTCTCACTGCTCGGGTTGTCGTAGCCCGCAGACTTCAACTCTCCGAACACCTGCCAGCCGGTGCCCGCGAACGCCGCCAGCAGGACGAAGTAGAGGACGAGGATCAGCTTGGTCCGTCGGACCACGAGGTGGCCCAGCCTCTCGAACATCGTGGTCTCCGCTCTGCCCGGACACTCGACCGGGTCGTCTTCCTCTGCTTGCCCGACGTGACAACGGACGGCGTAGTCCGTCGGCCGGCCGCGCGTCCCTCGCGCGGCGCTCAGGCTCTCCGGGCAGCCTAGTCACCTCGGTTACCCTTGCCCTGCGGCCCGCGCATGCCCAACCCGCGCCGGCGAGGCGGCGGGCGCGCCACATGCGCCGCACATCCAGGAGGCGTTCACAGTGCAGGTACGAGGCTGGCAGGCAGCCGCCGTGGCGGGCGCGGTCGTCGTCCTCGTCGGTGGGGCTATGGCCGGCGCGGCGCAGCTGCGCAGCAACGCCACCGAGACCAGGCCCGCCACTGTGCGCGGGGCTGCCACCGCCCCCGCTGATTTCAAAGTCCCCCGCGCGGCGGCGACCGTGTCAGCGACGCCTTCGGCATCCGTCTCAGCCACGCCCACGCCGACGGTCTCCCCGGCGGTGCCGAGCGACCGCCGCACGCTGCGCGTGACCAAGCGGCTCGTCGGCCCGTTCTCCCCGAAGTCGGTGGTCGCGACCGGCAATGGCCTCGTCATCGCGGCGAACATGATGTACCGCCACACCATCACCGTCTTCTCATCTAAGGGAACCGTGGCGGCCACAATCCCCGACACCGTGGACTTGCGCGCCTTCGGTCATCGCGACGCACCCGCCGGCAAAGTGCGCGGGGCGCCGGTCGAGACCGCCATCTCCCCGGACGGCAAACACGCCTGGGTGTCCAACTACGCGATGTACGGCAAGGGTTTCAGCCGCGAGGGCAAAGACAACTGCCCCGGCCGCAACTCCCTCAGCCGCTCGTACGTCTACCGGGTCGACCTCGCGACCAAGAAGATCGACGGCGTCGTGCAGGTCGGCAAGACCCCGAAATACCTGGCGACGACGCCCGACGGCCGCCGTCTCCTGGTCGCCAACTGGTGCTCGTACGACCTCAGTGTCGTTGATATCGCGTCGATGCGGCAGGTGGCGAGCGTGCGCCTCGGACCGCACCCGCGCGGCATCGCCGTGACGAAGGACTCCAAGACCGCGTACGTGGCGGTGATGGGCGCGGCCGGCATCGCGAAGGTGAACTTGACGACGCTCGCAGTGTCGTGGATACGCGGTGTCGGCAGCGCTCCGAGACACGTGGTGCTCTCCCCGGATGAGTCGCGGCTCTACGCCTCCGTCAACGGCAGCGGTCAGGTCGTGGTGGTCAATACCGCCAGCAAACGCGTTCTGCACCGCGTGCGCACCGGCCAGCAGCCGCGCAGCCTCGCGATCTCTCCGGACGGCACCGCGCTCTACGTGGTGAATTACGCCAGCGGCACGATGAGCAAAGTGCGCGCCAAGGACATGAAGGTCATCCAGACGGTCAAGACCGCGGTGCACCCCATCGGCATCACCTACGACACCACGACCGACTCGGTCTGGGTGTCGTGTTACCGCGGTGTCGTCTACGTGATGGCCGACCGCGCCTGACGCGGGTCAGCGCCGCTGCCGACCTCCACGCCATCAACCCCGACCTGCCCACCTCATGCCGCGACGCGTCAAGCGAGACTCCGTGAACGCGAAACGCTCCGCGACCGCACCGTCGTCCGTGCTGCGCTATAACAGCGAGCGCAGTGGACGACAGACCGGCCAACTGCGCCCGGGCGCCGCGTCAGCCTCGGCCGGCGGCCCGGAAACGCGGTCGGCGGTCGGCCTCCGCGACTGCGAGGCGTCGCTCAATCACGGCCGCCGCGCGCACCAAGGTCGACTCGTCCCCCGCGCGGGCGATGATCGCCAGCCCGACCGGTAGCCCTTCGACCAACCCCATCGGCACACAGGCGATCGGCCAGCCCGCGATGGCTGCCGGCCGGGTGACCGGAGACGCAAGCCCCTGGTCGCCGTTGACGAGGTCGATCTTCCAGGCGGGCGCATACGACGGGGCGATGAGCACATCCCAGCCGTCAATCGCCGGCTCCAAGCATGTCTGCAGCGCCCACGCGAGGTTGCGTGCGCGCGCATCGCGGTAGTCCTGGCCAGCGCAGCCTTGAGTCGCCTGCGCCTGAATGAAGAACTCGTGCCCGAAGTGCGCCAGTTCAACACCCGCATGCGCCTGCTCGTGGGCGATGACTTCGGAAAGGCTCTGCGGTCCGTGTGCGCCACGCGTCGGCAGATACGCGTCAAGGCCGTCCTTCAACTCGCACAGCAAGACCGTCAGCTCATCCCCGCCGACCGATGCGTCCGGTGCCGCAGCGCTGGCGTCCCCGACGACGACACCCGCACCGGACAACGCCTGTGCTGCGGAGTCGAACAACGCGTCCGTCCCGGGGTGCCCGGTGCGGTAGTCGCGCATGACCCCGATGCGCAGCGCCTCGTCCTGCGCGCCTGCCGCTGCCACCAAACCGCCCTGGCCGCTGAGCACCTCCAGCAGCGCGGCCGCGTCGCGCACACTGCGGGCCATCGGCCCGGGGGAGTCCTGGCTGTGGCTGATCGGCACCACACCGCGAGTGGAGACCGAGCCGACCGTCGGCTTGATGCCGACCAGGCCGTTCAGTGAACTCGGGCACACGATCGAGCCGTCGGTCTCGGTTCCCACCGCCATCGGCGCCAAGCCGGCAGCAACCGCCGCCCCGGAGCCGGACGACGAGCCGCCGGCACTGCGGTCCAGGGCCCATGGGTTGCCTGTGAGGCCGCGGACGGCCGACCAGCCGCTGGAGGAGTGCGGGCTACGGATGTTCGCCCACTCGGAGAGGTTCGTCGCACCGATGATGACCGCGCCGGCATCGCGTAGCCGCTGTGCGATCGGTGAGTCCGCGGTCACGGTCCGGTCAGCCAAGCTGGTCGCCCCAGCCGTGCCGGGCAAGCCCACCGCCTCGATGTTGTCCTTGATCAGAACCGGCACACCGTGCAGCGGCCCGCGGGTTCGCCCCTGCGCGCGCTCGGCATCACGTTCCCGCGCCACCGCCGGCGCTCCCGCGTCAACTGCGAGCACCGAGCGCAGTGAGATGTCTGTGCCGTCAGTGTCCAGAGCAGCGATGCGGTCGAGCAGCGCGCCGACGAGTGCGACGCTGGTGGTCCCACCCGTTGCGAGCAGCGATGCTGTGGCTGCCGCGTCGAGGCTGGCGACATGCTCGCTCTGCGGGTGCGGGTCGGACGGATGGGTGGCGTGCGGCGCGGGGCTTGTCATGGCGGCATCGTGGCAGCGCGGCCGCGCCGCTGACTACCGTGTCGGCGGTCTTGCTCTCAGATGCCCGTGCCGCTCAGGTGCGCCATACTCGCCTGCGTGAGCGCACACACCCTGGAACTGCCCGGCGGGCAGACGCTGGAATACATCGTCGCCGGCGACGGCCCGAACCTCGTCGTCTACCACCACGGAACCCCCGCAGCAGGCCCGATTCCGAGCAGTCTCGCGGCTGCGGCGGCAGACCACGGATTCACCATCGCCGAGGTCGTGCGTCCCGGCTACGGCGTGAGCACCCGCCATTCCGGCCGCAGCGTCGCAGACGTCGTGCCGCTGGCACTCGCCGTCGCTGACGCCCTCGGCCATGAGCGCTTCGCCACCATCGGATGGTCCGGCGGCGGGCCGCATGCCCTCGCCACCGCCGCCCTCGCGCGGACCCGCTGTGTCGCCGCGTTGAGCCTGGCCGGGGTCGCGCCGTACGACGCTGACGGCCTGGACTTCCTCGCCGGCATGGGCGAGGACAACATCGAAGAGTTCGGCGCCGCCCTCGCCGGTGCGTCGCAACTGCAGGACTACCTCACCGCCGCCGCCGAGGGTTTGCGTGCCGTGACCGGCGCGGACCTCGTCGCCGCGATGGGCTCGCTGCTGCCGCCGGTGGACCGAGCGCACCTCGCCGGGGAAACCGGCGAGGAGCTGGCCGAGGAACTGCGCTTCTCCGTGGCCAACGGCATCTGGGGCTGGTACGACGACGATGTCGCCTTCACTCAGCCGTGGGGCTTCGACCTCGCGTCACTCGGCTCGGGCGCGCATATCTGGCAGGGCAGCGACGACCTCATGGTCCCCTTCGCGCATGGTCAGTGGCTGGCAGCCCACATCGCCGGCGCCGCAGTGAGTTTGCTCGACGGCCAGGGCCACCTCTCCCTTGCAGAACCCGCCTTCCAAGCCACGCTGCCGCAGTTCGCCTCCGCGTTGGCGCGCTGACGGCTGAGGGAAACACCGATGGCGAAGCAGCCGGCTCTCACAGTCGCCACGGCGAACGTCAACGGCATCCGCGCCGCACACCGGCGCGGCGGCCTGCAGTGGCTCGCTGACTGCGGCGCGGACATCCTCTGCCTGCAAGAGGTGCGCGCAACCCACGAGCAACTGCACGAGACCCTCGCGGACAGCCCGTTGGCCAGCTGGCATGTCGTACACGACCCAGCCCCGCAACTCGGCCGCGCAGGCGTCGCCATCATCTCGCGCGAGCCCGTGTCGGTCAGCCGTAACGCAGTCCGGCACGCGGCGCTGGACCGCAGCGGACGCTGGCTCGAGGCCGACCTCGACACCGTCGTCGGCCCGGTCACCATCGTCAGCACCTACGTCCACGCCGGCGAGGTCGGCACACCCCGGCAAGACGAGAAGTGGCTCTTCCTCGACGCGATGCACAAGCGGCTGGAGTCTTTGCGTCGCTCGGCCGCGAAGGACGGCCGGCACGTGCTCGTCACGGGCGATTTCAACATCGCGCACCGCGAGGTGGACATCAAGAACTGGCGTGCGAACCGCGAGAACTCAGGCTTCCTGCCCCGCGAGCGCGAGTACCTCGACCGCTGGTTCAACTCCCCGGCGTGGGTGGACCTCGGCCGCAGGTTCGGCGGCGACGGCCCCGGCCCGTACACCTGGTGGTCCTGGCGCGGTCGCGGCTTCGACACCGACGGCGGGTGGCGCATCGACTACCTCATGGCGTCGGCCGGCCTAGCCGAGCTCGCCACCTCCGTCACCGTGGGCAAGGCGCCGACCTACGCCGAGCGCTGGAGCGATCACGCCCCCGTCATCGGGACCTTCCGCGCCGGCTGACCCGGCTAGGGTGACAACTATGCGCAACCTGCTCTACGGGCTGTATCGCCGTCGTCTGCGCCGCCGCGTCAGCCACCTGCCGGTGCCGCGGCATGTGGGCATCATCCTCGACGGCAACCGCCGCTGGGCGGCCATGCAGCGAGCCAGCGCCAAGCACGGCCACCAGGCCGGTGCTGCGAAGGTGCGCGAGTTCCTCGGCTGGTGCGACGACCTCGGCGTGGAGGTCGTCACCCTCTGGCTGCTCTCCACCGACAACCTCAGCCGCGACGAGGCTGAGGTCAGTCAACTGCTGCGCATCATCAACGACACCGTCAATGAGCTCGCTGAATCCGGCTCGTGGCGAATCCACCCGATGGGATTCTGGGACGAGTTGCCCGCAGCGATCCGGGAGAACCTGCAGCGCATCAAGGAGAACTGCGGCACCCGTGACGGCATGCTCGTGAACGTCGCCGTGGGCTACGGCGGCCGCCGCGAGGTCGTCGACGCGGTGCGCTCGTTGCTGCAGGAGCACGCGAAGCAAGGCACGTCGCTGGAGGACCTCGCAGCCACCATCGACATCGACCACATCGCAGAGCACCTCTACACCAAAGGCCAGCCCGACCCCGACCTGGTCATCCGCACCAGCGGCGAGCAGCGCCTCGGCGGCTTTCTGCTGTGGCAGAGCCAGTACTCGGAGTTCTGGTTCTGCGAGGCGTACTGGCCGGACTTCCGCGAGATCGACTTCCTGCGCGCGGTGCGCTCCTATGGCGGCCGTCACCGCCGCTTTGGCGCCTGACCTAGCGCGGCCGGCCTTCGGTTTGCGCTGCAACCGCCGCTTCCTGCGGGCTATCCGCTCCTACGGCGGCTGGCACCGGCGCTTTGGCACCTGACCCAAGGCATCCAATCTGCGCCATGCCCCTGCGCATGTGAGGTTCTGCAGCGTGGTGCGCTCCGCTTGCGGCCGGCGCGCCCTCGGCCGTCTACCGGTGGCGACCGGATGTTCGTCGATGAATCCGGCGCCACCACCTGCGCCTGTCCTAGCGGCAACCACATGTTCATCCCATGTTGCGGCGCGTCATCCGTGGCCGCGCCATGCGCCGACCTAGTTTCTCCCACTACGGGCTGCGCGGCTCGCGCCCTCGGCCCGACGGCACGAGTGCGAGGAGCCGGCCATGACGCAGACTGCGCGACGCGCAAACTCCAAGAAGTCCGAGCAGCCCAGCGGCAGCGCATCCGCGCCGCAGGCGACGACCCGCACATTCGTGCTCGACACCAGCGTCCTGCTCAGTGACCCGTTGGCGATGCAGAGGTTCGCTGAGCACGACGTCATCGTCCCGGTCACGGTCATCACCGAGCTCGAGGCCAAACGCCACGACCCCGAGCTCGGCTACTACGCCCGCGCCGCCCTGCGCATGCTCGACGACCTGCGCGTCACCCACGGCCGACTCGACCTTCCGATGACCGTCACCCCTGAGGGCGGCACCCTGACAGTCGAGTTGAACCACTCCAGCCAGGAGAGCCTGCCGGCCGGGTTCAGGCTCGGCGACAACGACAGCCGCATCCTCGCTGTCGCCTGCAACTACCAAGCCGAGGGTCGCACGGTCACCGTCGTCTCCAAAGACCTGCCGATGCGTGTCAAAGCCGCGGCCGCCGGCCTGCAGGCTGATGAGTACCGCGCGGAACTCGTGCAGTCCACCGGCTGGACCGGCGTCGTCGACGTGGGTGTGGCGGCGGACGACATCGACCGGCTGTACGCCGACCACGAAGTTGCGCTTGCGAGCGTCGCCGACCTGCCCTGCAACACCGGGCTCATCCTCAGCAGCGAGCGCGGCGCCGCGCTCGCGCGCGTGCGAAGCGGCGGCACGGTCTCGCTGGTGCGCGGCGACCGAGACGCCTTCGGGCTGCACGGGCGCAGCGCCGAGCAGCGGCTGGCACTGGAATTCCTGCTCGACCCGGCGGTGGGCATCGTCTCCCTCGGCGGCCGCGCCGGCACCGGCAAGAGCGCCCTCGCCCTCGCAGCCGGACTAGAGACGGTGATGGAGCGCCGCCAGCACCGCAAGGTCATCGTCTTCCGCCCCCTCTACGCCGTCGGCGGGCAGGACTTGGGCTACCTACCCGGCACCGAGGCGGAGAAGATGAACCCTTGGGCGCAGGCGGTGTTCGACACCCTCGGGGCGGTGGTCAGCCCGGAGGTGCTCGACGAGGTTGTCGCCCGGGGCCTGGTGGAGGTGCTGCCGCTGACGCACATCCGGGGTCGGTCCCTGCATGACGCGTTCGTCATCGTCGACGAGGCTCAGTCGCTCGAGCGAAATGTGCTGCTCACAGTGCTGTCGCGCATCGGCCGGGACTCCCGGGTCGTGCTCACCCACGATGTCGCGCAGCGCGACAACCTGCGGGTGGGGCGCCACGACGGCGTGGTCGCGGTGGTGGAGAAACTCAAGGGGCACCCGCTCTTCGCGCACATCACCCTCACCCGCTCCGAGCGCTCCCCGATCGCAGCACTCGTCACGGACCTGCTCGACGACCTGCCTGCGTGAAGCAGATGCGCGCAAGCCTTCGCGCGCAAGCCTCATCGGCTGCCTGTGTAGGGATGCTCTGACGCTGCGGCAATCCTGGGGCTGGCCGACTCGGGCGGACACGAGGCGGCTGGTTGCGGGGAGAGCGGAGTTATCCACAGATGCCCCCGCGTGACTGACGCTATTGCGCGACTTGTCCGAATTTCATCGTGTCGAGAGCGCGTGTTGACACCCAAGTTCCCCATTCAACTTGAACTTGTCAGACCCCGTTGGCAGGGTGCCCACATGGTCGCATTCCGGTCACTGTCGTCCGCTTCGCGGAGCAGTGCGTCCGCTGGCGCGGACATCGCGACCGACCTCGCTGTTGTCTCTCCCGCGGTGGTTCCGGGCGCGCACGCACTGCGTCCAGGCGCCCACCGCCGCCGCGGCAGCCGCTCCTTGGTGTCATGGTCGACGGGTGCGGCCGTTGTGCTCACCGCGCTGACCCTGGTCATGACCAATGAGCACAGCGCTGTCGCCGACGACATCGTCCCCAGCCCGCAGCCAACTGCAACGGCATCCGTTGACGGCTCCGGTGAGCAGGCCGACCCGACCGCATCGCCGCAAGCAAGTGAGTCAGCCCCAGCGCCGAAGGCATCGGCCACGGCGGTGAAGGCTAGGTCCGGCAAGGTCTCGAAGGCCTCCAAGATCCTGCCTAAGGCTGCCGCCCACAAGGAGTCGACCGGCCGCGCGAGCCGCGCTGGCCGGCGCGGCACCAAGGCTTACAACCTCGTCTACACGGCGACTTACGCCAGCACCGCGATGGGCTGGTCGAGCCGCGAGGTCTCCTGCCTGACCAAGTTGTGGGCAGGGGAGTCGAACTTCCGCCCGATGGCCCGCAACCGTCGCAGTGGCGCGTACGGCATCCCGCAGGCCCTGCCTGGGCGCAAGATGCGCGTCGAGGGCAGCGACTGGAAGACCAACCCGGACACGCAGATTCGGTGGGGCGTGAAGTACGTCAAGGTGAAGTACGGCACCCCGTGCCGGGCGCTGAAGTTCAAGCACGCCCGCGGCTGGTACTGACCCCAACGCCTGACATTCGGGGCTGTGACGCTCAGCCGCGCACGGGAATCGTGGTGGCCACCGGCCGCAGCGTGCTCTCGTAGAAGTCGTTGCCCTTGTCGTCGATGATGACGAACGCCGGGAAGTCCCGCACCTCGATCTTCCAGACGGCTTCCATGCCGAGGTCCGCGAAGTCGAGCACCTCGACCTTGGTGATGCAGTCTTGGGCCAGCCGTGCCGCGGGTCCGCCGATGCTGCCGAGGTAGAACCCGCCATGCTCCTTACACGCCTTGGAGACCGCGGTTGAGCGGTTGCCCTTGGCGAGCATGACGAACGACCCGCCGGCGGCCTGGAACTGGTCGACGTAGGAGTCCATACGTCCCGCAGTGGTCGGCCCGAACGAGCCGGATGCCATGCCCTCCGGGGTCTTCGCCGGTCCTGCGTAGTAGACGCAGTGCTGTCGCATGTAATCCGGCATCGGCTCGCCCCGGTCGAGCATCTCCTTGATGCGCGCGTGCGCGATGTCGCGCGCCACGATCATCGGCCCGGTGAGGCTGACGCGGGTGCGAACAGGCAAGGCGGAGAGCTGCTGGCGAATCTGGGCCATCGTTTGGTTCAGGTCTATCCGCACGACCTCGTCGGCGAGGTGGTCGTCGGTCACCTCTGGCAGGAACTGCGCCGGGTCGCGCTCGAGCACCTCGAGGAACGCCCCTTCGGGGGTGATCTTGGCTTTGGCCTGTCGGTCTGCGCTGCACGAGACGGCGATTGCGACCGGGCAGGAGGCGCCGTGGCGCGGCAGCCGGACGACCCGCACGTCATGGCAGAAGTACTTGCCGCCGAACTGGGCCCCGATGCCGAACTCGCGCGTCATCTGCAGCACCTCGGCCTCCATATCGAGGTCACGGAACCCGTGGCCGGCCGTGGAGCCGTGCGTCGGCAGGCCGTCGAGGGCCTTTGTGCTGGCGAGTTTCGCGGTCTTCAAGGTGTGCTCGGCGCTGGTGCCGCCGACCACGATCGCGAGGTGGTACGGCGGGCAGGCGCTGGTGCCGATCGCGCGCAGGTTCTTGTCCAGGAACGCGCGGAACGACGCCGGGTTCAGCAGCGCCTTGGTCTCCTGGAAGAGGAACGACTTGTTCGCCGAGCCACCACCCTTAGCGATGTAGAGCAGGGAGTACTCCTGCTCGCGCCCGGCGTGCAGGTCCAGTGCGATCTCGATCTGCGCGGGCAGGTTGGTGCCGGTGTTGCGCTCCTCCCACATCGTCAGTGGCGCGAGTTGCGAATAGCGCAGGTTCAGGCTCTGGTACGCGCGGAAGACTCCGCGCTCGATGGCCTCCTCGTCGCCGCCGTCGGTCAGGATGTGTTGGCCGCGCTTGCCTGAGACCAGCGCGGTGCCGGTGTCCTGGCACATGGGCAGAACCCCGCCGGCGGCGATGTTCGCGTTCTTCAGCAGGTCCAATGCCACGAACCGGTCGTTCGGGCTCGCCTCGGCGTCGTCGATGATCGACCGCAACTGTGCGAGGTGGGCCGGGCGCAGGTAGTGCGAGATGTCCTTGATCGCTTCGTAGGTCAGCAGGTCCAGCACCGAGGATTCCACCTGGAGGAACTGCGCGCCGGCCGCCTCCACTGTCCGCACGCCCTCGTCAGTGACGAGCCGGTACTCGGTGGTGTCCGGAGCGATGATGGGCAACAGTTCGGTGTGCACGAAGTCGGCCATGCTTGCACCCTACCCCCGCTCACAGGCGGCGCCCGGCGGGCAGATGTGGTGGACTGCCGCAGTGACCGACCCGACACCCGCCTGTGCCGCGCCAGTCGGTTCGCACGCTCAGCCCGACGCGCTCGCGGGCGAGCAGGGCGACGCTGCCGACCCGACACCCGTCGCCACGCGCTCGTTCACCGTCCACCCGCGCCGGGGCCGCAAGGTGCTGCAGACCGTGCGCGACATGGTCTTCTCTCTCGGCGCCATCGGCGCCGCGGTCGCTGTCATCCTCGTCATCACGCACCGGCCGCTTCCCGACCCGGTGCGCGTGGTCGATCTCGCGCCGGTCGTGACCCAGGCCAAGTCTCTGGTCTCCTGGCCGGTGTTGGGTCCCAGCAGCGAACTGAAGGGCTGGCGGGCGACCAGTGCCCGCATCGAGCCAGCCACCAAAGTCTCTGCGGGGCCGGTGGTCGCCTTCGGCTTCGTCACGCCGTCGGGTGCGTGGCTCGGCGTGAAGCAGGCGGGAGTGCGGGCCGCCACGGCGTCCGCATGGGTGCGATCGGTCCTCGAGGCCGCGGGCGAGGTTTCCGGCAGCGCCCTGCGCAGCACCGGCGGCGCCTCCTATCTCGTCTACGGCACCGGCACCGACGCCGAGCGGCGCGCGCTGCTCGGCGCCCTCGGCTTGCGACCGTAGGCTGACGCGCATGGCGGACTTGTCCTACGAAGAGGCTCGCGCGGAACTAGTCGACATCGTGAAACGCTTGGAGTCGGGCACCGCAACATTGGAGGAGTCCCTGCGGCTGTGGGAGCGCGGCGAGGAACTTGCTGGCATCTGCCAGGCGTGGCTCGATGGCGCGCGTGAGCGGCTCGCGAAGGCCCAGGCGAGCCAGCCTGAGCAATCTCAATCCTGAGCAACTGCCGTCGGGGGCGAACACCGGGGTGCGCACACGCGGTGCTGCGTGCCCACATTCATGAGCACGCACCGGGTCACGCCAATATGTGTTGAGCCGCCTGCGTCGCCGGTTACCTCGGCGTCGAGCACGAGCAATCGACCACGGTGCCCCCGTGAACGCCCACCTCGAGGGAATGCAAGCCCCGAGGCCTCCCGCTAGGCCGGCGAACGGCCGCCAGTGGTGCCGGAGTCAACAGTCGCCGCGAATGTCCCGTCGGCAACGCGCACCGAGATCCGCTGCCCGGGAGCCGCGTCGGCAACGGCTGCGACGAGCGCTCCTGACTCATCGGTGACGATCGCGTAGCCGCGGGCCAACGTGCCGGCGGGGGAGAGTGCGCGCAGGCGGGCGCGCGATTGCTGCAACTGCTCGTCGGCGTGCTTCATCGCAACCACGACGCAGCGCGTGGCTGATGCGCGCATCGTCACCACGTTCTCCTTGTGGGTCTGGATCAACGACGTCGGCACGGCCAGGCACGGTCGGCTGCGCACGGCGGCCAGTTGTAGCGTTTCGTGCTCGATCATCCGCCGCAGGTGCGACCCCGCACGCTCGCGTAATTGCGTGATCACGGTGCGCTGCTCCTGCACATCCGGCACGATCCGACGCGCGGCATCGGTCGGCGTCGAGGCGCGCAAGTCCGCCACATCGTCCAGCAGCGGGTGGTCCGCCTCATGCCCGATGGCGCTGACCACCGGCGTGCTGCACGCGGCGACCGTGCGGCAAAGCCCCTCATCGGAGAACCCGATGAGGTCTTCCACGGACCCGCCGCCGCGCGCGATGACGATGACGTCCACACCC
>JAGWWW010000002.1:5000-71400 GCA_018970205.1 Actinomycetales bacterium | reverse complement strand
GTCGCCCTCAGCGCGGAGGGCGCCGCGACCTTCCGGTTGCACCTGCCGCAGAGCGAGCCGCAGTCGGTTGAGTTGCAAGTCCTGGGCCGTCACCAGGTCATGAACGCCTTGGCAGCCGCTGCAGCCGCGCACGCCGTGGGCTTATCCGCCGCGCAGATCGCCGCCGGCCTGGTGCGGGCTCAGCCTCGCAGCCGCTGGCGCATGGAGCGGCGAGTCCGGGCGGACGGGCTAGTTGTCATCAACGATGCTTACAACGCCAACCCGGAGTCGATGGCCGTCGCAATCGAGGCACTCGCGGCACAACGCGGAAACGGCCGGACGGTCGCAGTGCTCGGGGAGATGCGCGAGCTCGGCAGCTGGTCAGAGGCGGCGCATCTGAATCTCGGCCGACTCACACGCGAGTCGGGCATCGACCTCGTCATCGCCGTGGGCACGGCTGGGCTTCAGATCGCGAACGGACGCGGCAGCGCGGGAACCGTGTGTGTCGACAGCGTCGACGATGCCGTCTCGGTCGTGACCGCGGAGTGCGGTGCAGAAGACGTGGTCCTTTGCAAGGCCTCGCGCAGCATCGGGCTGGAGCGTGTCGGCATCGCATTGCTGGAGCAGTTCGGCACGGTTATCCCATGAGGTTGGTGGTGGTAGCCGGCGCGTTGGCGTTCCTGGTCTCCTTCCTCGGCACACCCGTGCTCATCAAGTTGCTGCGCGCGCGCCGGCTGGCCCAGGCGATCCGCGAGTCCGGGGAGTTCAACTACCCGGCCCACGAGGGCAAGCGCGGGACCCCCAGCATGGGCGGCTTGGCAATCGTCGCCGCTGTGCTAGTCGGCTACCTCGGCACACATGCGATGTGGCAGCGTGGATTGAGCGCATCAGGTGTGCTGGCCCTGGGGCTGATGATGGGGTTGGCCAGCGTGGGCGTGGTCGACGACTACCTCAAGATCTTCAAGCGACGGTCCACCGGGCTGCGCGCCCGGACCAAGCTCATCGGGCAGGCGACCATCGCCGTGGGTTTCGCACTGCTCGCCCAACGCTTCCCCGACTCCCGGGGTTGGACGCCTGTGTCGACCGCCGTGTCGCTGGTGCGCGACACATCCTTGGTGCTGCCCGTCGGACTGTTCATCCTGTGGGTCTGGTTCCTCGTCACCGGGACGACCAACGCAGTCAACCTCACTGACGGCCTTGACGGCCTGGCCGCGGGGGCAGCGGTGCTCACCTTCGCCGCGTACACGATTGTCTCAGTCTGGCAGTACGGTCAAAGCTGCGCGATCGTGACCAGCCCGTCGTGCTACACGGTCCGCAACTCCCTCGACCTCGCCATCTTCGCCGCCGCCTGCGCCGGTGCGACCTTCGGGTTCCTGTGGTGGAACGCGTCGCCGGCCGGGATCTTCATGGGGGACACCGGCTCCTTGGCCATCGGCGGGGCCATCGCAGCGCTGGCCATGATGACGCGCACGGAACTTCTGCTGCCGGTGTTCGGCGCCCTGTTCGTGATCGAGGCGCTCTCGCTCATGGCGCAAGTGGCGTCGTTCCGGCTCACCGGCAGGCGGATCCTGCGCATGTCGCCGATCCACCACCACTTCGAGATGTTGGGTTGGCCGGAGGTGCAGATCGTCACGCGCTTCTGGATCGTGCAGGGCGCGGCGGTTGCGGCAGCGCTGGCGATCTTCTACTCAGAGTGGGTGCGGCAGTGAGTGAGTCCACCGGCGCACGAGGACCAAGTTGTGACCTGACCCTCGACGAGTTGCTCACGGGCAACGTCACCGTGCTGGGCCTGGGAGTCGCGGGTTTCGGCGCCGCTGCCGGGCTCTTGGGATGTCCTGGTTTCAACGGCAGCGTCACAGTGGTGGACGAGGGCGACGCGCAGCCGCAGCAGCAGCGCGCTGAGATCCTGCACGAGTTGGGCGCCACGGTGCTGCTCGGGCACAACGGACCTCTGCCCACTGGCACCGAGGTGCTCATGGCATCCCCGGGCGTGCCGCTGGCGCACCCGCTGGTGACGCAGGCGGAGCGCAGCGGCACGCCAGTGTGGAGCGAACTGGAGTTGGCGTGGCGGCTGCGCCCGGCGACCGCCTCCGCTGGGGCGCCGTGGCTGGTCGTCTCCGGCACGAACGGCAAGACCACCGCGACCTTGATGCTGCACTCCATGCTCAGCGCCGCCGGCCTGCGCAGCATCGCCGTCGGCAACATCGGGACGTCCATCGTGGACGCCATCGTCGACCCGGAGGGTTTTGACGTGTTCGCGGTGGAGGTGTCGGCGCAGCAGATGCCGCACACCCACACGATCAGCCCGCTCGCCAGCGTCGTGCTGAACTTCGCGCCGGACCACCTCGACTACTTCGACAGCATCGAGCACTACCGCCGCTGCAAGGGCTCGGTCTACCGAAACACCCAGGTCGCGGCGTTCTGGAACGCAGCCGACCCCGCGACTCGCACGATGATCGAGCAGGCGGACCTCATCGAGGGATGCTGGGATTACGGCATCACCCTCGCCTCCCCGGGGCCTTCGATGCTCGGCCTGGTGGAAGACGTCCTCGTCGACCGGGTGTTCCTCGATGAGAACGGCGACGCCCAAGAGCTCGGGACTCTTGCCGACGTTCGGCCCCTGGCTCCCCACAACGTCTTCAACGCGCTGGCCGCCGCCGGTCTCGCGCGTGCCGCAGGGGTCCCGCCCCCGGCAGTGACCCGGGGCTTGCGCGCATTCACCCCAGCCGGGCACCGCATCGCGCTGGTGGCGGAGCACGGCGGGGTGCGCTGGGTCGACGACTCGAAAGCCACCAACGCGCACGCCGCCGCTGCCAGTCTCGGCTCATTCGAGTCGATCGTGTGGGTGGCCGGGGGCCTGGCCAAGGGGCAGGACTTCAACGACCTCGTGGCCTCGCACACCGCCCGGGTCCGCGCCGCGGTGGTCTTCGGCGCCGACCGGGAGGCGCTGCTGCGGGCGTTGGCGGCACAAGCTCCGCATCTGCCGGTCGTGGAGGTCGCGGGCACCGAAGCGGCCGAGGTGATGGCGCAGGTCGTGCACGAAGCCGGCGCTGTCGCGCAGCCCGGCGACACGGTGCTGCTGGCGCCGGCGTGCGCATCGTGGGACATGTTCGACGGCTATGCGCGGCGCGGTGCTGCCTTCGCCGACGCGGTCTCGCAGTGGATGGGGGCACGCCCATGAGCACGGCCACACACCAGCGTGCCGCCGAGCAGGAGCCAGCGGCTGTGACTCACGCACGACTGCGGACTTTCATCACTTGGACCACTGCCGCCGTCGTCCTGTTCGGAACTGTCATGGTCTTCAGCGCGTCGACCGTGCTGTCCTACAAGAACCACGACAACGCGTACACCTACGGCGTTCGCCACGTGCTCTCTGTGGCCGGTGGCACCGTGTTCCTCGTCCTGGCACGACGTCGGCAACCCTCGTGGTGGCGTCGCGCCGCGTGGGTGACGTTGGTGGCCTGTCTGGCGATGCAGCTCTTCGCGCTCGTGCGAGGTGCCGCCATCGGCGGCCAGCGCAACTGGATCGACGTGGGGTTCACCACCATCCAGCCATCTGAGTTCGCCAAGATCGGCTTGATACTCGCACTGGCGATGGTGCTGTCGGAGAACCAGGCGCGCGGTCAGAGTTGGCGACAGATCTGGCTCGCGTCTGGCTTGGTGGCATGCGCGGTCATCGGCTTGGTGGCCCTTGGCGGCGATCTCGGCACACCCATCGTGCTCGTGGTCATCGCCCTAGGCATGGTCTTCCTCGCCGGTGCCAACGTGCGGCTATTGGTCTACTTCATCGTCGGCGCCCTCGTGCTCGGCGGCGGGCTCATCTCGATCAAGGGCTACCGCATGGACCGCATCAGTGCGTGGTTCGACCCCTTCAACTACAAAGGTGAGGCGGGCTACCAGGCAGTCCACGGCAGGTTCGCCCTCGGCGGCGGCGGCATCCTCGGCGAGGGTCTCGGCTCGGGCCGCGAGAAATGGGGCGGATTGCCGGCCGCGCACACTGACTTCATCCTCGCGGCCACAGGGGAGGAGACCGGCATCATCGGCGCCGGGCTGCTCGTGATCGCGCTCATCGCGCTCGTGCTCGCGGTGTTGCGCGTGGCCATGTTGCAGACCGACCCCTTCAGCCGCTACGTGGTGGGCGGCATCGCCGTCTGGCTGTCCTCGCAGGCTCTGGTCAACATCGCGATGGTCGTCGGATGGGCGCCAGTGGTGGGGATCACCTTGCCGTTCGTGTCATTCGGGGGCAGTTCCATGCTCGCAACCCTCGCGGCCGTCGGCATCGTGCTGTCCTATTGCGACGACAGTCGCCGCCCGCCGTGGTGGCGCCGCTTGAGACGGGCTGGGGTGTGACATGCGCGTGCTGCTGGCCGGCGGCGGCTCTGCGGGCCATGTGGAACCGGCGCTGTGCGTGGCGGAGGTGTTGCGGGAGCGGGGCCACGAGGCGTTCCTGCTCGGCACGGCCGCGGGCGTTGAGTCGACGCTCGTGCCCGCCCGCGGCTTCCCGCTGCTGACCATCGACAAAGCCGCGTTCCCTCGCCGGCTCAACGCGGACGCCATGCGGTTCCTGCCGAGACTCGCGCGCGCCGTTCGCGATGCGCGGACGGCCCTGCGCGCACATCGCATCGACGTCGTCGTCGGATTCGGCGGCTACGTGGCCTGGCCCGCGTACGCCGCGGCGCGCAGCCTGCGGCCTCGAATCCCGATGGTCGTGTTCTCCTACGACGCGAAGCCGGGTCTGGCGAACCGGGCCGCGGCGCGCTGGACCCCGTGGCTTGCCGTCGGCGTTCGCGGTGCCGCCGGCGTCTTCGCCGACGCGGTGTACACCGGGGTGCCGTTGCGCCGTGCGATCGTCGACTTGAACCGGGTCAGCGAGCGGCCGCACGCTGCGCAGCGCCTCGGGCTCGACCCGGCGCTGCGGACGTTGGTCGTGTTCGGTGGTTCCCTCGGTGCGGCACGCCTGAATGCCGCACTCGTGGCCAGTGCAGACACGATCTTGCGCGCCGGCTGGCAGGTGCTGCACATCACGGGATCGCGCAACACCGAGGATCTGCGCGCCTCCTGCGCCTTGACTGAGCGTGGCGCATGGCGTGCCATGGCGTATCTGAGCCAGATGCAGGACGCCTACGCCGTCGCGGACCTCGTCCTCGCGCGAGCCGGCGCCGGAACCTGCGCCGAACTGCTCGCCACCGGCCTGCCTGCGGTCCTGGTGCCTTACGCGGTCGGCAACGGCGAGCAGCAGCACAACGCCGAGGCGTTAGCAGCCGGCGGCGGGTGCGCCATCCTGGCGGACGACGACCTGAACGCAGACACGCTCCGGCGGACCCTGCAGCCGCTGCTGGTCGAGGCGGGTCTGGTCGACCTGGCTGAGCGGGCTGCGGCGTGGTCGAGGCAGAACCGCACCGTCGGTGCCGCCGCCGCGTTGGCCGACCTCGTTGAAAAAGCAGGCCCGCGATGAGCGCTTGGTTCACACCCGGCCAGCGGGTTCACATCGTGGGCGTCGGCGGCGCAGGCATGAGCGGCATCGCCCGAATCCTGACCGAGCGCGGTTGTGTGGTCAGCGGCAGCGACGCGGTCGCCGCACAACGACTTTCCGCGCTGGTCGCCGCAGGCGTCACTGTGACTGTCGGCCACAGCGCGGACGCGATCTCGCGGGCGAACCCCGACGTCGTCATCGCATCCTCCGCCGTCGCGGCATCCAACGTCGAGGTCCAGGCGGCGCGCGGGGCCGCCGTTCCAGTACTCGGCCGGCCGGAGGCCACCGGGATGCTTGTGCGTCCGTGGCGCGTGCTCGCCGTCAGCGGCACCCACGGCAAGACCACGACTAGTTCCATGCTCACCCTCATCCTGCGAGCAGCCGGCATCGACTGCTCGTACCTCATCGGCAGCGAGTTGCACGCAACCGGTGTCAATGCTCATGAGGGAACCAGCCCTTGGGCCGTGGTCGAGGCCGATGAGAGTGACGGCACCGCGCTGTTGCTCGACCCTGCGGCCGTGGCGGTCACCAATGTGGATGCGGACCACCTCGACCGGTGGGGGACCGTGGAGCGGATGCGCGGGGCCTTCCAGGGATTCATCGACGGCGCCGGCCCGAGCCAGCGGCCGGCATTCGTGGTCACCTGTGCCGACGACTCTGGCGCCGCATCGCTGACATCCTCAGAAGGACAGGTGCGTCGCACCTACGGCTTCTCGCCGACAGCCGACGCGGTCGTCGAGGTGACGGCCGAGCAGGCAGGCGGATGCGAGTTCCGCATCCGCGGCGCGCTGGACCTCGCAGCGCGCACCGGCGTGCCCGGCCGGCACAACGTGCTCAACGCCACCGCCGCCGCGCTTTTGGCCGACCATGCTGGAGCATCCGCAGACGCGATTATCAGCGGCATCGGGTCATACGGCGGCGCGCGCCGCCGGTTCGAGTTGCAGGGTGAGGCTGCCGGGATCCGAGTCTTCGACGACTACGCTCACCATCCGACGGCGGTCGCCGCAACCTTGCAGGCCGCCTCGAGTGTGACGCAAGGCCGCGTCATCGTGCTCTGCCAGCCGTACCGCTGGTACCGCACCGCCATGTTCGTGGCCGAGTACGCGGAGGCATTGGCAGCTGCGGACTGGACTGTGCTCGTGGACGTGTTCGGCCCTGGGGAGCAGCCAGTACCGGGCGCCGGGGCAGCGGACATCGCCGCCCGCATGCGCGGGGCCGGGGCCCGCGTCGACTACTGCCCGAGCAAGTCTGAGGCAGTCACGCTGATCGCGGCTGCGGCCCGGGCCGGCGACATCATCCTCACTCTCGGCGGGGAGGACATCCGGCCCAGTGGCCAGGAACTCGTTGGCGTCTTGGGTCGCAGACCATGACGCGACGGCGCATAGGTGTGCTGATCGCCGCTGCCGCAGTCGCCGCCGTTGTGGTGTGGGCGGCATGGTTCTCACCGTGGCTGCGCGTCGGTCATGTGTCGGTGTCCGTCGTCGCCGCACCCAAGGCCGCCTGGCAGGACCCGACGCTTCGCACACGGGTGGCGCAGTCGTTGCCTGAACTGGTCGGGCGCCCCCTCGTCACCGTCGACACTGCCGCTCTGGTCGCGCGACTGTCTCGCCTGCGAGGCGTTGCGTCTGCGGACGTGCGGCGCGGGTGGCCCACGACCGTCGCGGTGATCATCCGCCCGCGCGTGCCGGTCGCGGTCTTCGCCGAGCCGGCGAGCAGACCCCCGCGTTGGCAGTTGTTGGACCGCACATCCGCAGTCGTAGCCGAGGTCTCGCGGCCGTTGCCCGGGTGGGTGGTCCTCGGAGTCAGCCCGGCATCGCCGGGCGGCCGAGCCGCGATGTCCGTGTGGGCGTCCTTGCCGGCGTCGCTGCGCTCACGCGTTGCCGTGATGTCCGCAGCGGACCCGAAGTCCGAGGCCGCAGTGACGTTCACGCTCCGGGACGGCGCGACGGTGCAGTGGGGTGCAGATGAGCGGGCCGCCCGCAAGGCGGAGGTCCTGCAAGCACTGCTGCGATACACGGCCAAGGTCTACGACGTCTCCAGCCCGGATGTGCCCACCACCCGAAAGTGAGGACACTCCTGAGGGTTGCTGCGTGCTGCGCTCGGCCGATAGGCGCCGTCAGTCGCCGACACCGCCTGCATATGGCCGCGCAGCTCCCGCCCAAGAAGCGGCGTCCTGCGCCGATGGGCCGGCGCTAGGTGCCGCGATGGAGCTCGCAGGCGACCGGCGTGTCCGGGGTCGGGCGGGTTGTGTGAATGTGGAGTTGTGCAATACGTTCTGCCGCCGCTGAGAAGCAGGATCAACCCTCACTCTCAACCTCAGGTCGAGATGTGCCTCATGGGCGGGGTTGCACACCGAAAGGACAGTGCTGTGGCGGCAGGCCAGAACTATCTCGCGGTCATCAAGGTCGTCGGCATCGGCGGTGGCGGCGTCAACGCGGTGAACCGCATGATCGAGATCGGTCTCAAAGGCGTGGAGTTCATCGCCATCAACACCGACGCCCAGCACCTGCTGATGAGCGACGCGGATGTCAAACTCGACATCGGCCGCGACCTCACCCGCGGTCTCGGCGCCGGTGCCGACCCGTCGGTCGGCCGGCAAGCGGCTGAGGACCACGCCGAGGAATTGATTGATGTGCTGCGCGGGGCCGACATGGTGTTCGTGACCGCCGGAGAGGGCGGCGGCACCGGCACCGGCGGCGCTCCCGTCGTGGCGCGCATCGCGCGCGAGCTCGGGGCACTCACCGTCGGCATCGTCACCCGCCCGTTCTCCTTCGAGGGCAAGCGCCGCTCGGAGCAGGCCGTCGACGGCATCGACGCGCTGCGTGCGGAGGTCGACACCCTCATCGTCATCCCGAACGACCGCTTGCTTGAGATGTCCGATCGGACGATCAGCCAGCAGGAGGCGTTCCGGCAGGCCGACAACGTGCTGCTGCACGGGGTGTCCGGAATCACCAGCCTCATCACGACACCCGGCGTCATCAATGTCGACTTCGCCGATGTGCGCAGCGTCATGCAGGGTGCAGGCAGCGCGCTCATGGGGATCGGCAGCGCGCGCGGCGAGGACCGGGCCAAGATCGCGGCCAAGTCGGCCATCACCAACCCGTTCCTGGAGTCGTCCATCGATGGCGCCAAGTCAGTGCTTCTGTCCATCTCCGGCGGCAGCGACCTCGGCCTGTTCGAGTTGAACGAGGCCGCCACCCTGGTCACCGACCTCGCCCATCCGGATGCGAACATCATTTTCGGCTCGGTGATCGACGACGCCCTCGGCGACGAGGTGCGGGTCACGGTCATCGCCACCGGGTTCGCGGCGCCGGCCGCCGGCGCCCGCCGTGGCGCAGCCTCAGTGCCTGCCCCCACGCCTGCACCGGTCATCGAGAACACGCCGTCCGAGGCCGAGTTCGTCGACGCGACCGCACCTTCGCAATGGCGCCCGGTCGTGTTCGACGTCGAGTCCGGCGAGTCCGCCGCGTCGCCGGCGCGGCCGGTGGTCGATGACGACCTCGACATCCCGGAATTCCTGCGCTGAGCCGGCACCGCCCGCTGGGACAGCGTCGACGGCAGGCCCGGGCATGAGTTCGGACCGCACCGAAGCCTTGCGGCGGTCCTGGCAGGACGTGGCCGAACAGGTCAAGGCAAGTTGCCGCAGGCATGGGCGCGCGCCCGGTGATGTCACGGTGATCGCCGTGACGAAGGGCTTCCCCGCATCGGATGTGGTCGCCCTCGCAGGCTTGGGAGTGACGGACGTCGGGGAGAGCCGTGACGGCGAGGCCCGGCTCAAGAAGGCGCAGGTCGAAGCCGCAGGTCTGACTGCGCTGACGTGGCACGCCATCGGCCAAGTGCAGACGAACAAGGCCGTATCCGTGGCGCATTGGGCCGATCTCGTGCATGCAGTGGACAGGCTCCGGCTCGTCGCAGCCTTGGCATCGGCAGGTGCGAGCCGGGATGTGCTGATTCAGGTGCGAGCCGGCGGCGCCGACCACCGTGGCGACGGCCGGGCCGGAGCGGCACCGGCTGATGTGGCGGAGATCGCGGAAGCCGTCGAGGCATCCGGCCGGCTGCGACTGCGGGGGGTGATGGTCGTGGCCGAACCGGGGGAGCCGGCACGGCCGCAGTTCGAGCGCGTAGCCGAGGTCTGGGCGAGGCTGCGCGCGGGCCGCCGCGACATCGACATCTTCAGCGCGGGTATGAGCGGGGATTTCGACGACGCCATCGCGGCCGGCGCGACACACCTGCGCATCGGCACCGCAATCCTCGGCGGAAGGCAGTGACGCAGGTACGGTGCAGCGGTCAGTGGTGTGCCTGGCTCGCCCCGGCTCACCTGTGCCGGGTGAACATTCCGCGGGACCGATAGGAAGAGGAGAGACCGATGCTCAAGCGCATGGCGACGTATCTGGGGCTGGTCGAGGGTTCGACGGCCCGCGCCGACGACGAGCTCGATGTCAGCGGCCACGAGGAGCCGGTGTTCCCCGTGCGCGCTGCGGAGTCAGTCGCAGCAGCGCCTGCTGCGGCTGCGCCGGTTGCCAAGGTTGGTATCCCCACCCCGGTGCAGACCGAGCTCTCCCGCATCGTGACCCTCAACCCGACGAGCTACAACCAGGCCCGCCGAATCGGTGAGGAGTTCCGCAACGGCGTGCCGGTGATCATGAACGTCACGGACATGGACGACTCTGATGCGAAGCGGCTCGTGGACTTCGCTGCCGGGTTGGTCTTCGGTTTGCACGGCACCATCGAGCGGGTGACCAACAAGGTGTTCCTGCTCTCGCCGGCGAACGTGGATGTCGGCGCCATCGCCCGGGCGCAGGCCCGTGGCGACGGGTTCTTCAACCAATCCTGATCTGACTGCACTCGCTAGGGTGCCCCCATGACAGTGGCCGTGCCGGCAATCTCGCTCGCGATCAGCATCTTCATCTGGCTGCTCATCGGGCGGGTGATCCTCGACGCCATACAGACCGTCTCAGCGCAGTGGCGCCCTCGTGGCTTCATGGTGGTGGTCGCTGAAGTGGTGTACACGGTCACCGACCCGCCGGTGAAGTTCCTGCGGCGCGTCCTGCCGCCGCTGCGCCTGGGGCCGGTGATGCTCGACCTGGGGTTCCTGGTCCTGTTGATCGGACTGCAAGTCGTGCAGCGGCTGCTGTGGACGTTGGTCTAGGAGGCTTCGATGCTTGGGGCGGATGATGTGCGCGCACGCAAGTTCACCACCGTGCGCGGTTTCAAAGAGGGCTACAACATGGCTGAGGTCGACTTGTTCCTCGAGCAGGTCGCCGTCACCTTGACGGAGGCTGCGGCCGAGCTCGCCGCGCTGCGAGAAGAGCAGCCGCCGGCCACTGCGGCCCGGCTGCTCGAGCTCGCCGAGCAGACCGCGCAGGGGCACATCGCGCAGGCGCAGGCTGAGGCCGACGCGCGCATCGGCAGCCTGCAACACCAAGTAGAGGCGCTCAATGCCCGTATCGCCGAGTTGCAGCAGATTGAGCGCGAGTACCGGCTGCGGCTGAAGGACTTCATCTCCAGCCACCTCGACGAGCTCTGACAACCGCGCTGCCGTCAGCGCACCACGCTGAAGGCAGCGGTCAGGCCGAGGTCGGCATCGGCAACCGCGGGCTCGGCCGGCGGCAGGGACGCCACCTGCCACCTCACGGCGAGGACCTCTGAGGAAATCGCAGCGCCATGTGCGGACAGCGCCTGCGCAACCAGCGGGTCGCTGCTGTGCACAGTCACCTCGATGCGGTCGCTGATGTCCAGCCCCGCCTGCTTTCGCGCCTCCTGGATGGCGCGCACGACATCCCGCGCTGCCCCCAGTGCCCGCAGCTCGTCGGTGAGTTCGGTGTCCAGCGCCACGCTGACGCCCTTGTCCATCGCCACGGCCCAGCCGGTCCGTGAGGTCTCGGAGATGGTCACGTCGGCGATGGTGACGGCCTCGGGTTGCCCTTCGACCATGACCTGCGCGACTCCCGTGCCGCGCAGGCTGGCGACAACCCCGGATGCGTCGGCGCCGGCCAGCGCGTTGATGGCCGCGGCGACCGTCGGGGTGCGTTGCGCGAACCTCGCGCCGAGGCTGCGGAAGTTCGCTTTCACCGTGACCTCGGTGAGGTCAGATGTGTGCCTGCCGTCGGTGACGCTGTGCACGTTCAACTCATCCGCCAGTTCGGCGATGAGCTCCGGCGTCAGCACATCGAAGTTCTCCGCGGTGACGAGCGCGCTGGCCAACGGCTGGCGTGTCTTCAACGCGGCGCTCGCGCGCGCGGCCCGGCCGAGCTCGACCACATCCCGGGTCAGGCGCATCGCTTCCAAAAGCGCCGCGTCATCGAGGGTTCCGACCACCTCGCCGGTGTCGCTGACGGGCCAGGGCTGCAGGTGCACCGAGTCCCGCGACGCCGTATCGGCCGAAGTGAAGAGGTCTTGCCACACCCGCTCGGTGATGAACGGGACGAACGGCGCCATGAGCGCGGTGACGGTCTTCAACGCCGTGTGAAGGGTCGCGAATGCCGCCGGGTCGCCCTCCCAGAACCGGCGCCGGCTCCGGCGCACGTACCAGTTCGACATGTCGTCGATGAGGTCGGCGAGCAGACGCCCCGCGCTTTGGGTGTCGTAGTCCTCCAGCGCGGCATCGACGGCCCGCGCGACCCGCGCAGATTCTGCGAGCAGCCAGCGGTCCATCACCGGGCGGTCCTGCGGCGCCGGAGCGACGGCTGTGGCATCGAAGTCCGCGGCGTTGGCGTAGAGGACGTGGAACGACACGGTGTTCCAATAAGTGAGCAGCACCTTGCGCACGATCTCCGCGATGCCGGCGTGGCCGACCCGGCGGGCCTGCCAGGGGGAGCCGGCTGCGAGCATGAACCAGCGCACCGCGTCTGCGCCGTGCTCATCCATGAGCGGCATCGGCTCGATGACATTTCCGAGGTGCTTGCTCATCTTGCGGCCCTGCTCGTCGACGAGGTGGCCCAGGCACAGCACGTCGCGGTAAGCAGACTGATCGTGCACGAGCGTGCCGACGGCCATGAGCGTGTAGAACCAGCCGCGGGTCTGGTCGATCGCCTCGGCGATAAAGTTCGCGGGGTACGACGCCGCGAACTCGTCGGCATTGTGGTGTGGGTAGCCGAACTGCGCGAACGGCATGGCGCCGGAGTCGTACCAGCAGTCGATGACCTCCGGCACCCGCTGAGCGGTGTGGCCGCACTGCCCGCAGGCGAAGGTGATGTCGTCGACGTACGGCCGGTGCGGGTCGGCCTCCGACAGGTCGAGACCGGCGAGCGCGCCGAGCTCCGCCCGCGAGCCGATGCAGGTCAGGTGGCCGTCCGGGCAGCGCCAGATGGGCAGCGGCGTGCCCCAGTAGCGGTTGCGGGAGAGAGCCCAGTCGACGTTGTTGTGAAGCCAGTCGCCGTAGCGGCCCCACTGGATCGTGCGCGGATACCAGCGGGTCGCCTCGTTCTCACGCAGGAGTGCTTCCTTGATCGCCGTTGTGCGGATGTACCACGAGGGCTGCGCGTAGTACATGAGCGGCGTGTGGCAACGCCAGCAGTGCGGGTACGAGTGCTCGTAGTCGTCGCTGCGAAAGAGCACTCCGCGCGCGGTCAGCTCGCGCAGCACCGTCGCGTCGGCATCCTTGAAGAACTGCCCGCCGACGACCGGCACATCCGCGGTGAAGCAGCCGTCCGGCCCGATGGGGTTGACCACCGGCAGGCCGTACGAACGACACAACGTGAGGTCCTCGGCGCCGAATGCGGGCGCCTCGTGCACTACCCCGGTTCCTTCGTCGGCAGTCACGAAGTCCGCTGCGACGACCGTGTGCAGCGGGGCGTCGGTCTCCGGAAAGGCGACCCAGTCCAGCGGCCTGGAGTACGCCAGGCCGACGACGTCCGCACCTGCAAGCTGGCGCAGCACGGCTGCGTCCTCGCCCAGGACGGCCGTGACTAGGTCTGCCGCCATGATGACCGGCCCACCTGAGGACGGTTGCGCCACGACGTAGTCCAGTGACGGGTTCACAGCGCACGCGGTGTTGGAGACGAGGGTCCACGGCGTCGTCGTCCAGACCAGCAGCGCCAGTCCGGGGAACGCCTCAGCCAAGGCGCCGCCTGCAACCGGCATCCGCACGAACGCGGCCGGGTCGGTGACGTTCTCATAGCCCCCGGGCTGACCGAGCTCGTGGTCGCTCAGCCCGGTGCCGCAGCGCGGGCAGTACGGCGTCACGCGGTGGTCCTGGACCAGCAGGCCCTTCTCGAAGATGCGCTGAAGCGACCACCACACGCTGTCGACGTACTCCGGCGCCATCGTGAAGTACGCGGCGTCCATGTCGACCCAGTAGCCGAGGCGCTGCGTCAACTCCGCGAACTCGGCGACGTGCTCCAGCACCGACGCACGGCACTCGGAGTTGAAGGCGGCCACGCCATGGCGCTCGATGTCGGTCTTGCCGCTGAAACCGAGCTTCTTCTCGATGGCCAACTCCACTGGCAGGCCGTGGCAGTCCCAGCCGGCCTTGCGCGGAACGTGCCAGCCCTTCATGGTTTTGAACCGGGGGAAGATGTCTTTGAAGACCCGGGCCTCGATGTGATGGGTGCCGGGCTTGCCGTTCGCGGTCGGCGGGCCCTCGTAGAAGACCCACCGCGGTCCGTCGGCGGTGCTGGAGAGGCTGCGCTCGAAGACCTTGTGCTCGCGCCAGAAATCGATGACCTCGTGTTCCATGGCCACGAGGTCGATGCGCGGTGAGACTGGGGAGTACATCGGTGGTCCGTCCTCGCGTCGTGCGCGGTGTCGCGCTGCCCGGTGCGAGAGTCGCGGTATCGCCCTCGCTGCCCACCCACGGCTGGGTGTGCGGCTGAAGGACGAGCTGATGCCCGCGGTACCACCTTCATTGCGGCGGGCGTCACGCCCACCGCCTCTTCATTTGCGCCGCGCCGGTTCTAGTGACAGACCCCCCGGTTTGAGGTGTCTGCGTTCTTCCGGCGGCTCGGGGGTGATGCCCTCCGGCCCGGCGTATGAGGACTTGCGCCCTGACTCGCCCGGCGAAGGCCCCGTCAGGGCCGACTGCGGCAGGCGAAGTGTACGCCGGGACCACTTCCCGCCCGGAGTCGGCGAGCGCTCGCGCCGAGTCTGGTCAGCGCGACACGCCCGAACTTCCCAGAAGTCATGCGCCGATTGCGCTTGTGGCTGTGGGTTCCCTCTCCTATCCTGCGCGCCTGCTGCAGGTACACGGCGTATCGTCGCTGCAGCACATGCAGGCAGGCTCAGCAGGGCGGCTGCACAGGATGAGCCGGGATCAACCGGCGACGAAGGGGTCATGATGGCGACCAAGCCCACGAAGAAGGCTCCGGTGAAGAAGGCTGCGCCTGCGAAGGCGGCCCCCGCGAAGAAGGCGACCCCGGCCAAGAAAGCTGCGCCTGCGAAGGCGACCCCGGTGAAGAAAGCTGCGCCTGCGAAGAAGGCTGCGCCTGCGAAGGCGGCCCCGGTGAAGAAGGCGACGCCGGCCAAGAAGGTTGCGCCTGCGAAGGCGACCCCGGCGAAGAAAGCTGCGCCTGCGAAGGCGACCCCGGCGAAGAAATCTGCGCCTGCGAAGGCGGCCCCTGTGAAGAAGGCGACGCCGGCCAAGAAGTCCGCGCCTGAGAAGGCGACCCCGGCGAAGAAGGTTGCGCCTGCGAAGGCGACCCCGGCGAAGAAGGTTGCGCCTGCGAAGGCGACCCCGGCGAAGAAGGTTGCGCCTGCGAAGGCGACCCCGGCGAAGAAGTCGTCCCCGGTGCAGAAGTCCGCGCCTGCTACGTCGGCGGTCGCGGTCGCCGGAAAGACTGCCGCGCCGGCGAGTGTCAAGCCCGCCGCGAAGCCGACCGCATCGCGCAACGGCGCCGGCAAGGCCGCAACGACTGACTCGTCCGCCCCAGTGGCGTCCGTATCGGCAACCACGAGCGCCGCTGCCGCTGCCGTGGCAGCGCCGGCAGCACCTACCCGCATCATCACACCAGCCAAACCTGGCCGGCATGCACCCGCGGCCCCAGCGGTGCTCGAGGACGAGTCGCCTTGGACCAAGAGCGAGCTCACCGCGATGCGTAAGCAACTTGAAGCCGACCTCGCCAAGCAGCGGCAACTTGTCGCCGAGGCCGAGGATGCTGTGACCTCGCTCATCCGCGACGGCGGAGAAGGCGCTGGGGACGACCAAGCCGACGCGGGCACGAAGACATTCGAGCGTGAGCATGAGCTGTCCCTGCTCTACAACGCGCAGATGCTGCTTGAGCAAACCGAGCGGGCGCTGCAACGGCTTGCTGACGGGGCCTACGGCACTTGCGAGGACTGCGTCGGCCCCATCGGGAAGCACCGGCTTCAGTACATGCCGCGGGCAACCCTGTGCCGGGCGTGCAAGGAGCGCGAGGACCGTCGCTGAGCCTCACTAGGCTCACACCCGTGACCGCGCCGACCGCTTCCCCGGGCAGGGCGCGTCAATCTCTCCTCTTGGCCGCTGTGCCGTTGCTCGCGCTCGACCAGGCGACCAAGGTCATCGCCGTCGGCACACTTGAGGGCGGTGCCGGCGTCCGGCTGCTCGGCGATGTGCTGCGCCTGGACCTGACGCGCAACTCCGGCGCGGCATTCTCCTTCGGCGCCGGTGGCGCCACCTGGGCGTTCACGGTCCTCGCTGCGGGGGTTGTCGCGGGGTTCATCTGGTACGCCCCCACGCTGACCGGCCAGCGCAGCCGCCTCGCGGCGGCACTGCTGGTTTCGGGTGCCAGCGGCAACCTGCTCGACCGGCTGTTGCGCTCACCCGGCCCCGGACGCGGCCATGTCGTGGATTTCATCCACATCCGCAACTTCCCGATCTTCAATTGCGCGGACATGTGCATCACCGCTGCCGCATGCCTGTTCATCTTGGTTGCGCTGCGCCCGGCGGCGCGGTTCGCACCGCACCGGGGCGAGGGCTCGACATGAGCGCGCAGGTCAGGGAACTACCCGTCCCGGAAGGGCTTGACGGCGAGCGCATCGACGCCGCCCTTGCCCGGCTGACCGGGCTCAGTCGCAGCAAGGTCGCGGCCCTCATCGACGCCGGGCAGGTGTGGATCGACGGCCAGGTTCCGGCGAAGTCCGCCCGAGTGGTGCACGGCTCGATGCTGCGGGTTGATATCCCCGGTGAAGGGGCCGCCGCGGCGGCGCCCTCGGCCGATCAGGGCCTGCGTGGGGGCGATGGCAGCGATGCTCCGGGCGTACATGCCGAGGTGCTGTACCTGGATGACGACCTCATCGCCATCGACAAGCCAGTCGGGATGGCGGCGCACCCGAGCCCCGGCTGGAGCGGGCCGACTGTGACCGCATGGCTGGCGAGCCAGGGCTACGACGTCGCGGAGGTGGGTGCAGCCGAACGGGAGGGCATCGTCCACCGGCTCGATGTGGGCACGTCAGGGGTCATGGTGGTGGCGCGCACGCCCGTGGCATACGCCGGATTGAAAGAGCAGTTCCGTGAGCGCAGCGTGGAGAAGATCTACCACGCCGTGGTCCAGGGCCACCCCGACCCGTCGTCCGGCACCATCGACGCGCCCATCGACCGTCATCCGAGCGCGGATTACCGGTTTGCCGTGGTGACCGGCGGCAAGCCCTCTGTGACTCACTACGACACCCTCGAGGCGTTCCGGTACGCCAGCCTGCTGCAGATCCACCTCGAGACCGGGCGCACTCACCAGATCCGGGTGCACATGAGCGCCATCCGCCACCCGTGCGCCGGCGACACGGCCTATGGTGCCGACCCCACGCTGGCCGCGCGACTAGGTTTATCCCGTCAATGGCTGCACGCCGTACGGCTTGAAGTGACCCACCCGCGCACGATGCGTCGCTTGGATTTCTCGTCACCGTATCCGGCCGACTTGCAGCACGCATTGGACCTTCTGCGGGATTGGACGAATGGGTGAGTGAGGCGACGATGCTGGGCGGGGACATCACCATCAAGGGTGAAGCAGGTGACCTGACGTTCGGGCGGCTCGGATACGGCGGGATGCAGCTGACCGGCGCGGGCATCTGGGGGATGCCCGACGACGTCGACGCCGCAGTGGCGCTGCTTCGCCGCGCGGTCGAGCTCGGCGTCACATTCATCGACACCGCAGACTCCTACGGGCCGCACACGAACGAGGAATTGATCCGCCGCGCACTGCACCCGTATGACTCGGTCGTGGTTGCGACCAAGGGTGGGCTCACGCGCACCGGCCCCAACCGGTGGCACGCGCTCGGCCGACCGGAATACCTGCGCCAGTGCGTGGAGTTGTCGCTGCGCCGGCTCGACATGGAGCAGATCCCGCTGTACCAACTCCACCGCGTGGATCCGGCGGTGCCGCTAGCGGACCAGGTCGGCGAGCTGGCCGCGCTGCGGGCCGAGGGCAAGATCGCGCACATCGGCCTCTCGGAGGTCGATGTGCCGACTCTGGAGGCCGCCCAAGCCGTCACCGCGATTGCGAGCGTGCAGAACCGTTACAACATCTTCTCGACCGGATCGGCGCCGGTACTGGAGTTCTGCGAGCAGCACAACATCGCGTTCATCCCGTGGTTCCCGCTGAAGAACCGCGACCTCGCCGCGCAGACCGGGGAGGACGCCGAGCGGTTCGCCGTGGTCGACGCAGTGGCGGCCGCCCACGGCGCCTCGGCTGCTCAAGTCGCGCTCGCGTGGCTGTTGCAGAAGTCACCCGTGGTGGTCCCCATCCCGGGGACGCGCTCGCTGGCTCACCTGCAGGAGAACGTCGCCGCGGCGGGCCTGACCCTCACCTCTGACGACATGGCTGCGCTCGACGCACTCGGCCGCGCTGACTGAGGCCGCGATGCCCGGCTCGGAGTCCTTTGTCCACCTGCACGCGCACACCGAGTACTCGATGCTCGACGGTGCCGCGCGCATCCGGGCGCTCGTCGCCCGCGCCGCCGAACTAGGGATGCCCGCGGTCGCGATGACCGACCACGGCAACGTCTTCGGCGCGTACGAGTTCTACAAGGCGGCGAAGGCCGCGGGCATCAAGCCGATCATCGGCATGGAGGGCTACTACGCGCCGCAAGGCCGCCGCGTGCGCGCGCCCATCGAGTTCGGCTCGGGCACCTTCGCCGACACCGACAATGCCAGTGAGGACGGCAGCCTCGGCGCCGCGCGCGGGCGCTTCAACTACACCCACATGACGATCCTCGCGCAGTCCACCGAGGGCATGCACAACCTCTTCCGGCTCTCGAGCCTGGCGAGCATGGAGGGCTTCTACTACCACCCGCGCTTCGATGAGGAGCTCCTCGAGCGCTACGCCGCCGGCATCATCGGCACCACCGGCTGCCCAAGCGGCGAGGTGAACCGCTGGCTGCAGGCAGGCAACTACGCGAAGGCGCGCGAGACGGCGGCGCGCATGCGGGACATCCTCGGCCCGGAGAACTACTTCTGCGAGCTGATGGACCACGGCCTGGGCATCGAGCGACACACCCGCGACAACCTGTTGCGCCTAGCGAAGGACCTCGGGCTGCCGCTGCTGGCAACCAACGACCTGCACTATGTGGACGCCTCGGACGCAGACATGCACGAGGTCCTGCTCTGCATCGGCACCCGCGCGAACCTGAGCGACCCGAAGCGCTTCCGGCTCGATGCCCACGACTTCTATGTGAAGACCGCCGCAGAGATGCGGCATGTGTGGCGCGACTTCCCCGAGGCCTGCGACAACACGTTGCTGGTGGCCGAGCGCTGCGAGGTGGAGTTCGCCAGCGACCCTGGCCTGATGCCGCAGTTCGACGTGCCGCCGGGCCACACCGAGGACAGCTGGCTGCACGAGGAGTTGGTCCGCGGCCTGCACGAGCGGCTCGGGGCGGACATCCCGCAGGATTACCGCGCCCGAGCCGAGTACGAGTTCTCGGTGCTCTCCTCGATGGGGTTCAGCGGGTACTTCCTCGTCGTGGCGGACCTCATCGCCTACGCGAAGCGCAACAAGATCCGGGTCGGCCCGGGACGCGGCTCGGTCGGCGGCTCACTGGTCGCGTATGCCCTGGGAATCACCGAGCTCGACCCGATCGTCCACGACCTCTGGTTCGAGCGGTTCCTCAACCCCGAGCGCGTGTCGATGCCCGACATCGACATGGACTTCGACGAGCGCTACCGCGGCGACATGATCCGCTACGCCACCGAGAAATACGGCGAGGACCGGGTCGCGCAGATCGTGACTTACGCGACGATCAAGGCCAAGGCGGCGGTCAAGGACGCCGCCCGCGCCCTCGGTCACCCCTATGCGCTCAGCGACCGCATCACCAAGGCCTTCCCGCCGCCGGTCATGGGCAAGGAGGTCTCGCTCTCCGCCGCGTTCGACCCCGAGGACGAGCGCTACCCGGAGACGGCCGACCTGCGCGCCCTCTACGAGACCGAGCCGGATGTCGCCCAGGTCATCGACACCGCCCGCGGCCTTGAAGGGCTGAAGCGGCAGCCGGGCGTGCACGCGGCCGGCGTCATCATGTGCAGCCGGCCGCTGATCGACGTCATCCCGCTGTGGCGACGCGACCAGGACGGCGCCATCATCACCCAGTTCGACATGGGCGCCTGCGAGTCGCTCGGCCTGCTGAAGATGGACTTCCTCGGCTTGCGCAACCTCAGCGTCATCGACACCGCGCTTGAGCACATCGAGCGCAACCGCGGCGTGAGCATCGTCGTGGAGGAACTGCCGCTGGACGACAAGCCGACCTACGAGTTGCTCGCCCGCGGGGACACCCTTGGTGTGTTCCAGCTCGACGGCGGCCCGATGCGGGCGCTGCTGCGCTCGATGGTCCCGGACTCTTTCGCGGACATCTCCGCGGTGCTCGCGCTGTACCGGCCCGGGCCGATGGGGGAGAACTCCCACAACAAGTACGCGGACCGCAAGAACGGCCGCGAGCCCATCGAGCCGCTGCACCCCGAACTCGCGGACTCCCTCGCCGACATCCTCGCTCCGACCTACGGCGTCATCGTCTACCAGGAGCAGGTGCAGGCGATCGCCCAGCGCGTCGCCGGTTATTCCCAGGCCAAGGCGGACCTGCTGCGCCGTGCGATGGGCAAGAAGAAGGCGGAGATCCTCAACGCCGAGTTCGGCCCGTTCAGCGAGGGCATGCGCGCCCACGGCTACTCCGACGACGCCATCGACCGGCTGTGGCAGATCCTGGTTCCGTTCAGCGACTACGCGTTCAACAAGGCTCACACGGCCGGCTACGGCCTGGTCTCGTACTGGACCGCGTACCTGAAGGCGAACTACCCCACGGAATATCTCGCCGCGCTGCTCACCAGCGTGAAGGACGACAAGGACAAGTCGGCGGTGTACCTCAACGAATGCCGGCACACAGGCATCCGGGTGCTGCCGCCGGACGTCAACGCGTCCGAGGCGGACTACACACCCGTGGGAGATGAGATTCGCTTCGGCCTGACCGCCATCCGAAACGTCGGGCACGCGGCCGTCGCGGCGCTGGTTGCCGAGCGCACCGCCAACGGCCGGTTCCGCGACATCCACGACTTCTTCGCGCGGGTGGACGCGTCCGTGTGCAACAAGCGACTCGTGGAGAGCCTGATCAAGGCTGGCGCCTTCGACTCCCTCGGCTACACGCGTCGCTCCCTCGTGGCGGCGCACAGCGACCTCGTCGACGCCGCGCTGGAGACCAAGCGCGCAGCGGCCGTAGGCCAGTTCGACCTCTTCGCCGACGCCGGCGGGGAAGCAGGGAGCACCGTGGTAGCCGTGCCGGAGTTCGACGAGTGGGACAAGCGCACTCTGCTGAACAACGAACGGGAGATGCTGGGCTGGTACGTCTCGGACCACCCGCTGAACGGGCTCGACCATGTGCTCACCCGCGCCGCTGACACGTCGATCTCGTCAGTTGGCGAGCGCCCGTCCGGTGCGACTGTCACATTGGCCGGCCTCGTGTCCTCGGTGCAGCGCCGGGTCACCAAGCAGGGCAAGCCCTGGGCCTCGATCGTGGTGGAAGACCTCAGCGGCAGCGTGGAGGTGATGGTGTTCCCGAACGTGTACGAGAAGGTCGCCGGGATGCTCGTCGACGATGCGGTCGTCGCGGTCCGCGCGCGTATCGACGAGCGCGACGAGACCCAGCGACTCAATGCCGTGGACGTGTCGGCGGTCGACACGTCCGCAGGCCAACGCGGGCCGATCGTGCTGACCTTGGACCTCGCCCGCTGCGTGCCGGTCTTGATGGAGCGGCTGAAAGCGGTGCTGGCAGTGCACCCCGGCACCGTCGACGTGCACCTGCGGCTGCTCAACGGCGAGCGCGTCACCGTGCTGCGCCTGGACGACACCTTGCGGGTGAGCCCCAGTGTTGCGCTCTTCGGCGACATCAAGGCTCTCTTCGGCGCCGACGTGCTCGCGGCCGCATCATGATCACGGCCCGGCCCGCGCGATGGCGGCGCCGCGCCGGTTGGGGCGTTCTGTCGGTCGCCACCGTGGCGGCAGCATCCTGGGTGTGGGCGGCGGCGCGGCCGAAGGTGCAGGCAACAAGCGACGACGGCGTCGGCGCGTACGCCGACCGCTCACATCTGCGCGTCTTCGGCGCAGATGTGACCTTCATGCTCGTCACCGGTGCCATTGCGCTGCTCGCCGCCGTGGTCACGGTGGTCGTGCGACGCGGACGGCCCCTGACCCCCGCCCAGGTCCTGCTCGGGACACTTGCCCAGGTGGCGGTGGCGGTCGCAGTGACGCTGATCGGGCCGTTGCTGGACTCGGTCTCCCGGGGCGCGGACCAGCCCTTCCCGCCAGGGCGGCTGCCCCAAGGGGTGACGGTGGTCGAGCCGGTTCGGCTGCACGCATACGGGTCGCTGCTCGCCGGCGCGCTGGTCTGGCTCGGCGCGCTGCTGATTGCGGCAGCCCTACGGCCTCGTCCCGAGCGCTCATGACCTTGAGATCGCAGCCTCGTGCGACGTAGTGGTGTGGCTGCGCGACGGCGGGGTCGTCAGCACGGTCGACTAGCAGCCACGGGCCGCTCACGGCGGTGCCACGTGGAAGGCTCGGGCATCGGCTCAGTTTCGCTGTGAGGGTGCCGGGCGATGGGCTCCTAGCGGCAGCGACGGCAGCACGCGCATGACAGCGATCTCCCTCATCATCAGGTCGCAGGCGAGGTGCAGCCGCTCGAGTGTGGAGCCCGTCTGCAGCAGCGGCTGACGCGCCTGCACGGGTGCGATGATGGCCGCAGTCAGCACATACGACAGAAGTTGCGGGTCGTCTGGCAGGTCTGAGAGGTCGGTGTCCTCCGAGGAGAGGACCCGGCGGTAGCTCGCGAACACCGCGGATGCGCGCAGGGCGGCCGCACGGACCTCCGGCTGCTGCTCGCCCTGGCTTGTGTCGTCGGGCAGCCACTGCACGCGCGCGCGGATGTACGGGTCCTCGTCCACGACCTCGATGACCTCGAACCTGCGTTGGCCGACGGTGGTGATGTCGCTGCGGCCATCCGGGTACCCGTCCACCTCGCTGACCCGGGCCGAGGTTCCGACGGCGAACCAGGGACGGCCCTGCGCGTCGTCTGTGGGCCTGACGGCGACCACACCGAACTCGCGTGCGTCCTCGGCAGCGGCGAGCACGTCTTGTAACAGTTTCCGGTAGCGCGGCTCGAAGATGTGCAAGGGAAACACCAACCCCGGCACGAGCACGGTGTCCAACGGGAACAGCCCGATGACCGCAGTCGTGTCCGCGCTGTCCATGTGGCCCACGCTACGGCGTGAGGTCCCTGCCCGCGCACACAGTGCGCTAACCGCTTGCGTGCCTGCCTCACCGGCTGCTCCCGTGTTTTGTGAGGGCAACGGCCGCCTGTGTCAGACCGAGCAGGTGCCGCGCAGGCGGTGGCGGTTGTGCGCCGCATGGCATTCTGCTCCGGTGAGCAAAGAGCGCGCCCGACGCCGTGAGGCGAGACTGCAGGAGCAGGCACAGCAGCGCGAACAACGGCGACGGCAGCAGGCGCGCAAGGAACGGGTGGCACGCGCGCGGTCGGCCGCCGTTGCGCCCGGCCGGGCGGCGGTTGGTGTGGCACGCGGGGCCTGGCGGCCGCTGGCAGGTGGCCAGGAGGGTCTGTTGGCGCGACGGCGCAGACGCCGGGTTGTCAGCGTGCTGGTGGTCGCGGCGCTGGTGAATGTGGCGGTCTGGCTGCTGACCGCCGACCTGCGGGCGGCGTTGACCTGCGCAGCGTTGACGGTGGTGGCGACGCCGGTGCTCGGCAGGCTGATGTTCTCGCGCCGTTGACGCTCAGATTCCCCGGCGACGCGCCCCGAAGGCCGCGACGGCCGCAGGCTCACCCTCGAGTGTGCACTCATGCGGCCGGCCGGTGGCGAGCAGCAGGACTTCCACGGGGCTGCCGGTGAGCACAACGCGCTGGCTGTCATCCGCGCTCGCCCGACTGGCCCACGACCCGAATCCCGGACATTCCACGGTCACGCAATCTCGGCGGAAGAACAGCGGCGCGCTGGCCCGCAGCCGCTGCCACACCAGAGCGAGGTCGGCCCGTGTTCGGTCCTCGGCCCGCGGTGCCGCTTGCGCCCGCAGGACGTCCTCGCGGTGCACCACGAACTCGACCAAGTTGGCAGCGCCCTCGGCATAGTGCAGGGGAGACAGTCGCGGTGGGCCGCTACGCACCCGGTTCACCAGGGCCGACCAATCGGCGGCGGCGGTGCGTCGCATGACCGCGTCCAGATGCGGCTTCAGCGCCCCGATGAACATGCCGGCGGCGGCGTCCGGGCGTGACTCACGCACCACGAGGTGCGCTGCCAGGTCGCGGGTGCGCCAGCCCTGACACAACGTCGGAGCATCCGGACCACACTCATCGAGGGCGTCGCACAGCAGCGCACGCTCGCGCCGGGCCAGGTCGGCCGAATCAGTCATGTCGCCACGTTAACGGCAGTTGGCGGCCATGGCACGATGAGTCACGATGAGCGCAGCCCCAGCCCTACCACCACGCCGCAACCGACGCGGCGCGGTCATCGTGTTGTCCGCGGCTGCAGCTGCACTGGTCATGTGGAGCGGCTCAGCGACGTGGGTGACGTTCATCGAGCGCGACCCGGCGGCCCTGGCCGCGCCAATCAGCGTCCCCGGCCGCAGCGTCACGACCGTGCTCGCGGTCGCGCCGCTGGCTGCTGCGATGTTGTGCCTTGCCGCGGTCATCTCCAGCAGGCGCTGGGTGCGCGCGACCTCAGCGGTCGCCGGACTCACCGCTGCGGCTGCGGTGGGCCATGCGGCCGCCCGACTGATTCCGGCCGGCGCCCTGCGGGTGCTGCATTCGGGCCTGCCGGTCAGCGAGGCCGCAGCCGCGCGCATCCACGTCCCGGCGGCCGCTGCCGGCCTGGCCGGCCTGGTGCTACTGCTGGCGGCAAGTGTCGCCGCTGCTCGAGATGTGGCGACCTGGCGGGCGATGTCCAGCCGCTACCAACGCAGGTCGCACCAGCCGCGGACGACGCAGGCCGCCGCGGGCATGTCTGCGCAGGGCCGTCTCAGCGCCCTTGACCCGGCACAGGCGTGGGCCGCCCTCGACGCCGGGGATGACCCGACGGCGGAACCGCCGGGTGTCTGACTGGATCGGTCGGCCAGCGCGCGCCGCGCATGCTTGAGTCGCGCCGCCTACGATACGAATCCTGCGAGAAGAGGAGCCGCACCTATGAGCGCATCGCACGACGACCACGGTTCGACCCCTGCCGCGTGGACCGCGGTGACAATCCTGCTGATCGGCATGACCATCAGCGGCGTCGCTCTCTGGTTCGCCAAGCCGGCTGCCTTCTGGGCGGGGATGGTCGTCTGCGCCGTGGGCCTCGTGGTCGGCAAAGTCATGCAGTCGATGGGCTACGGCCAGCGCGCGTCGACCGCCCGCGACTCCTGATCCGCTGAGACCCCCGTCATGAGCGTCTTGGCCGAAATCGTCGCGGCCACCCGTGACGACCTCCTGCGGCGGCGCGAACAGCAACCCGAGCGGGCCCTGTGTGATGCGGCCACCCGGCGACTGGACTTCGACCCCCCGATGGACGTGGCAGCGCTGCTGCGCGGCACGGCCGATGTGGCGGTGATCGCGGAGGTCAAGCGCCGCAGCCCCAGCGCCGGCGCCTTGGCCGACATCCCCTCGGCGGCCGCCGCAGCGCGGGCCTACGAGGCCGGCGGGGCGAGCATGGTGAGCGTGCTCACCGAGCCGCGCTGGTTCGCCGGGTCGCTGGCAGATCTTGAGGACGTGGCGGCCAGCGTGGCGATCCCCGTTTTGCGCAAGGACTTCATCGTCGACCGCTATCAGATCGTCGAGGCCTGTGCTGCGGGGGCAGACGCGGTGCTGCTCATCGTGGCGGCGCTGTCCGACACCGAACTGCGCTCGTTGCTCGATGAAGCGGCCAGATGGCAGTTGTCGGCCCTGGTCGAGGTACACGACGAAGCCGAGGCAGAGCGGGCCGCCGCGGCGGGCGCGCAAGTCATCGGCGTCAACGCCCGCAACCTCGTCTCGTTGGACGTGGACACAGATACCTTCGCCCGGGTGGCGGCGCACGTGCCGACGACGGCGGTGCGAGTGGCCGAGTCAGGGCTGCGCACGCCGGCTGACGTTGCCGCAGCGGTGCGGGCGGGTGCTCACGCGGTCCTCATCGGGCAGGCGCTGGTGCAGTCGCCTGACCCCACATTGTTGATTGCACAGATGAAGGAGGCAGCCCGAGATGCACGCTGACCCGACAAACCCGCTGTTGGCGTCGTGGCCGGACCCTGCCGGACACTTCGGCGCCTACGGCGGCAGGTTCGTGCCCGAGGCGCTCATGGCGGCCCTCGACGAACTTGATGCCGCGCACGCAGCCGCCGCGTCCGACCCGCAGTTCCGGGCCGAGTTCGACCGCATCATGCGTGACTACGTGGGCCGGCCGAGCCCGCTCACTCACGCCGCCCGGTTCGGCTCACATGCCGGCGGGGCGACGATCCTGCTCAAGCGCGAAGACCTCAACCACACCGGCTCGCACAAGATCAACAACGTGGTCGGCCAAGGACTGCTCGCTGCCCGGATGGGCAAGTCCCGGCTCATCGCCGAGACCGGGGCCGGGCAGCACGGTGTGGCGACGGCCACCATCGCGGCGTTGCTGGGCATGGAGTGCGTCGTCTACATGGGCGAGGAGGACACCCGCCGGCAGGCGTTGAACGTCGCGCGGATGCGCCTGCTCGGCGCCAGTGTGGTGCCAGTCACCACCGGCAGCCGCACCCTGAAAGACGCGATCAACGAGGCGATGCGCGACTGGGTGACCAACGTCGACACCACGCACTACCTGCTCGGCACGGTGGCCGGCCCCGCCCCCTTCCCGAAGGTGGTCCGCGACTTCCACAGCATCATCGGCAGGGAGACTCGGGAGCAGGTGCTTCAGCGACTCGGTCGGTTGCCGGATGCCGTGGTCGCCTGCGTCGGCGGCGGCAGCAACGCGATCGGCATCTTCCATGCGTTCCTCGACGATGAGTCTGTGGCCTTGCACGGGTTCGAGGCCGCCGGTGACGGCATCGTCACGGGCCGCCACGCCGCCACCATCAGCGCCGGCTCCCCGGGGGTGCTGCACGGAGCGCGCACCTACGTCCTGCAGGACGAACACGGCCAGACCGTGGAGTCACACAGCATCAGCGCCGGGCTGGACTACCCAGGAGTCGGCCCGGAGCACGCGTTCTTGGCTGACATCGGCCGCGTGCGGTACGCCGGCGTGACCGACAGCGAGGCGATGGACGCGATGGCGCTGCTGTCCCGCACCGAGGGCATCATCCCCGCCATCGAGACGGCACACGCCCTGCATGGCGCGCTGCTGCTCGGACGCGAGTTAGGGCCCGACGCGGTGATCGTCGTCAACCTCAGCGGACGCGGTGACAAAGACATGCAAACCGCCAGCGCGTGGTTCGGATTGGCCGATGATGAGACTCGCTGACGCCTTCTCCGCGGCACGTGGCGCGTCCCGCGCCGCGCTCATCGGCTACCTCCCGGCCGGCTTCCCCGATCGTGAGACGGCTCATGAACTGGTGCGTGCGATGGTCCGTGGGGGAGTGGGCATCGTCGAGGTCGGCATGCCCTACAGCGACCCGGTGATGGACGGCCCCGCAATCCAGCGCGCGAGCGATGTGAGCCTCGCGGCCGGCACAACCGTGCGCGACGCCATCGACGTGGTGCGCACCGCCGCCGAAGCCGAAGCCGCTGCATGCCTCATGTCGTATTGGAACCCGATCGCCCGATATGGCTTGGAGCGGTTCTGTCAGGACTTCGTCGCCGCCGCCGGCACAGCCGTCATTACGCCAGACCTGAGCCCGGAGGAGGCAGCGGACTGGGTGCGCCTGACCGACGCCCACGGAATCCGCCGGGTGTTCCTTGTCGCACCCTCATCGACCGAGGCCCGGCTCGCGCTCGTCGCCGGCACCTGTAACGGCTTCGTCTACGCCGCCTCAATGATGGGCGTCACGGGCAATGACGCAGTCATCGGCCAGGTGGCGCGCGACCTCGTCGCCCGCGCCCGCACGGTCACCGACCTGCCGGTCGCGGTCGGCTTGGGCATCCGGTCGGCAGACCAGGTGCGCGCGGTGGCGGAGTTCGCCGACGGCGTCATCGTCGGCTCGGCGTTCGTGCGGGCCGTGGAAGAGGCGCACTCGCCCGCGGCGGCGGTCGCCGCAGTCGAGACGCTTGCCAGAGAACTCTCCACCGGCGTCGTGCGCGGCGCGGCTACAGCTTCTGAAAACGGAGGACGTGAGTGAGGAAACTTTGGTGGAGTCCGTGGACGGCGACGTTCGCCCGGGTGGGCCTAGCAGGCATCTTGGCCTGGGCTGGGCTGGCGAAACTGCTGGAAGACCAGGGAACGCGCCGCCGTGCGATCTTGGCGTACCGCATCCCCGGGCTGAGCGTCGACCTCGCGGACATCCTCGGGCTGCTGCTGCCGGCCGGTGAGGTGCTGCTCGCCGCAGCGCTCCTGGTCGGCATCGGGGTCCGTGTCAGCGCGCTGCTGACCGGGGTGCTCATGGCTGGGTTCATCATCGGCATCATCAGCGTCTGGGTCCGCGGCTACTCCATCGACTGCGGCTGTTTCGGCGGCGGCGGCGACGTCTCCGAGGCGGGCCGTCATGCCCGGTACACGCAGGAAGTTTTGCGCGACCTGCTGTTCATGGCGGCAGCCGTGCGGCTGTGGCTGCATCCGCGGTCGGCATGGGCTCTGCAGGCGCATCCGGGCTTGCCGGACTACTCTTCGCCGACAACGGCGCCCGCGCCCGCGGTCCCGTCCCGGTAGTGACTTTCCGGCGCGGGCATCCCGGCGCGACGCCCGCCCCGCCTCCACGCACGTGCCAGACGATTGACAGGAGATGACATGGCCGCCAAGGACATGCGCAGCCAAGCCAAAGAGAACCGTGACGCGCAGTCGGCGCAGAAGCGCCGCGACCGCATGATCAGCATCATCGGTGCCGTCGTCGTCTCGGTGGTCGTGGTCGGCATCATCACCGCCGCAGTCGTCACCAAGAACAAGAAGCAGGATGTGTCGGCCGCGAAGGTCCCGGCCGGCGTCAGCAAGGTCGACTACGGCGTCCCCTTCGGAAACCCCAAGCCTGGCGCCCCGACGGTGGAGTTGTTCGAGGACTTCCAGTGCCCCGCGTGCGCGATGTTCGAGCCCGGCAACGGGTCTCGCCTGGTGCAGTGGGCCAAGGAAGGCAAGATCAAGCTCGTCTGGCACCCTGCCGCGTTCCTCGACGACGCCAAAGCGGCAGAGAACCAGGCCGCAGGCAACCCGCAGTCGTCCAAGCGCGCAACGGCCGCCTGGGGCTGCGCCATCGATGCTGGCGTGCCTGCCGAATATCACGAGATCGTCTTCAAGAATCAGCCGAAGCAGGAGGGTCAGGGCTACAGCGACATCACCCTGCTCACCCTCGGCTCCCAGGTCGTCCCCCGGTCGAAGGTCAAGGCATTCGCCGACTGCGTGTCCAACGGCACCTACCGCGACTGGGCGGCAGCTAGCGCCGCGTACTTCAACAAGCGCGGTGTGACGAGCACCCCGACCGTGTTCATCAACGGCAAGGAGCAGAAGTCCGCCCTGTTGTTCGAGCCGACCGGCAAGCAGTTGCTCGCGGCGATCGAGGCGGAGACCAAGAAGTCCTGACCTACGGGCGCCGGCCACGCCAGCCGGTGACCTCAGGAATCGGGCGATGGTGAACCGCACCCAGGGTCACCGCACTACCCGCGCCGCGGTGCCGTGCGCGGTTCTTCGCGGTTGATCCCAGTCGCCAGGCGCGCTCCAAGACCCGCGGCAACTGCTGAGCACATCATCATCCCGGCAAAGTGGCCCAGGTCACATTTGACTAGGGTTACGCCGTGCGTAACGCGAAGATTGTCTGCACCCTCGGCCCCGCCACCGACAGCGATGAGGCACTCGACGCCCTGGTCGCTGCGGGCATGAACGTGGCCCGACTGAACTTCAGCCACGGCAGCCACGCCGACCACCAGTTGAACGTCACCCGGGTCCGGCAAGCCGCGGCCCGCGCTGGCCGGCCGATCGGCATCCTGGCCGATCTTCAGGGCCCGAAGATCCGACTCGGCCGCTTCGCTGAGGGCCGCGTGACCTTGGTGCCCGGGGCAACCTTCACCATCACCACCGACGACGTCGCCGGAGACGTCCAACGCTGCGGCACCACGTACGCGGGCCTGCCGGGCGATGTCAGAGTGGGCGACCCACTGCTCATCGACGACGGTCGCCTCGCCCTTCGTGCAACGCAGGTGACCGCCACCGAGGTGGTGACCGAGGTCATCGTCGGCGGTGAGGTCAGCAACAACAAGGGCATCAACCTCCCCGGGGCATTCGTCTCCGTGCCGGCCCTGTCCGAGAAAGACGTGGAGGACCTGAAGTTCGCGCTGAGCCTTGGTGTGGACATGGTCGCCCTGTCCTTCGTGCGCAGTGCCGCCGACTACGACGACGTGGCGCAAGTGATGGATGCGCAGGGCGTGGCCGTGCCGGTGCTGGCGAAGATCGAGAAGCCGCAGGCAGTCGCCAATCTCACCGAGATCATCGAGGCCTTCGACGGCATCATGGTGGCGCGCGGAGACCTCGGTGTGGAGATGCCGTTGGAGAGCGTGCCGCTGGTGCAGAAGAACGCCATCGCCCTGGCGCGCCAGCAGGCCAAGCCGGTCATCGTCGCCACCCAGATGCTCGAGTCGATGATCACGGCCCCCCGGCCAACCCGCGCCGAGGCCAGCGACGTCGCCAACGCAGTGCTCGACGGCGCGGACGCGCTCATGCTCTCCGGTGAGACCAGCGTGGGCAGCGACCCGGCTCTGGTGGTGCGCACGATGGCGTCCATCATCGAGTACGTCGAGTCCGAGGCATTGGACCGCGTGCCGCCGCTGCAGGCCCCGGTGTCAGACGGCACGGCCCGCGCGGTGACCCACGCCGCAGTCGAGGTCGCAGCGGCCACGGCCTCACGGTTCCTCATCGCCTTCACCGAGACCGGGCTGTCGGCGGCCCTCGTGGCGCGTCACCGCCCGAGCACGCCGGTGCTTGCCTTCACCACCAACGACCGGGTCCGCAACCAGCTTGCTTTGCTCTGGGGCGTCGAGACGTTCCTCGTCCCCGCGGTGCAGCACACCGATGACATGGTGCGGCAGGTCGACCTCGCGCTGCTGAACCTCGGCCGCATCACCGAGGGCGAGCGGGTCGTCATCGTGGCGGGGGTGCCGCCGGGTGTGCCGGGGACGACTAACGGAATGCGTGTGCACCGCATCGGTCACGCGGTCGTCTGAGCCGCGACGCGCCGCGCCTCACCCGTGCCGTGGCGGCTGCTGCTGCGGGTGATAGCGTCGCCCTGAACGACAACCTTTAAGTCCGTCCTGTGAGGCGGGGAAGGGAGTCGACGATGGTGGACACCACCTCGCCGACGCGGGAACGAGTCATCCTCGACGAGGATGACATGCGTCGTGCCACGACTCGCATCGCCCACGAGGTCATCGAGCGAACCCGTGCCGCTGATTCTCTTGTATTTCTGGGGATTCCCAGCCGCGGCGCCGAACTGGCCCAGCGGTTGGCCGCCGAGGTCGAGCGCATCACCGGCGCCACGGACATCCCCGTCGGCAGCCTCGACGTCGCGGCGTATCGCGATGACGCGCACTTGCGCGGCGACGGCGCCCACGGCCCGACTGTGATCCCCGAGTGCGGCGTGCACGAGCGCGTCGTGGTCCTCGTCGACGACGTTTTGTTCAGCGGCCGGACCGCGCGCGCGGCGCTGACCGCGCTGGATGACCTCGGCCGCCCCGCCGCGGTGCAGTTCGCGGTGCTGGTAGACCGTGGCCACCGGGAACTTCCCATCCGCGCGGATTACGTCGGCAAGAACATCCCGACGGCGCGCGCCGAGCAGGTCGTCGTTGAACTGACCGAGACCGACGGCGCCGACCGGGTCCTGCTACGTGACGCCGGAGGGGCCGCATGAGCATCAACCACCTCGTCTCCATCGCGGACCTTTCTGACCTGCAGGTTGACTCACTGCTGGCGCGCGCCCACGAATTCGCAGACACCACGCCGCGCCGCGGCGACCTCGGCAGCACGCCGTCAGCGTGCGTGCAGATGCTTTTCTACGAAGACTCCACCCGCACCCGTACCTCGTTCGAGAGTGCAGCCGCACGATTGGGCTACAGCACCTGCCTGGTGACGGCAAGCGGGTCCAGCGTGGCCAAGGGTGAGAGCCTGCGCGACACGGTGCTGACGTTGCAGGCGAGCGTGGACCCGACGGTGCTGGTGCTGCGCCACCCCGAGAACGGCGCCCCCGCCTGGGTTGCCCAAGGCGCCTGGTGTGAGACCGCGGTGGTCAACGCCGGTGACGGCACCCATGAGCACCCGACGCAGGCATTGCTCGACGCCCTGACGTTGCAGCGGCAGTTCGGCCGTGACGGGCTCGCCGGGCGGCACATCGCCATCGTCGGGGACATCGTGCGCAGCCGGGTCGCCCGCTCAAATGCGCTGCTGCTGCCGCGGCTGGGCATGAAGGTCACCGTGGTCGCACCGCCGGAGATGCTGCCGGCGGACATCGCCGAGTGGGGCGTGGGCAGCAGCAACGACCTCGACGGCGTCGTCAGCGAGGTGGACGCGGTGATGATGCTGCGCATCCAGAAGGAGCGGATGTCCGCGGCCACGCGGTTGGACACTCACGCATTCCACGCCGCCTATGCGATGACCACCGAGCGCGCGGCGCGGCTGCGCCCCGAGGCCGTGGTGATGCACCCGGGGCCGATGAACCGCGGCATCGAGATCTCCGACGAGGTCGCAGACGGGCCCCGCTCGCTGATCGTGCAGCAGGTGCGCAATGGCGTCTGGCTGCGCATGGCAGTGCTCGAGGCCCTGGCGGTGGGCCGTGGCTGAGGTAACCGCCTCGCCGGCCCCCACGCTCGTCGTAGTCGGGGCGCAACTGGCCGGATCACCGGAGACCGTCGACATCCACATCGACGCCGGACTCATCACCGCCATCACGCCGTCGCGAGCTGGGCTCACGCCGCCGGGTGCGCAGGTACTGCACGCAGACGGCGCTCTAGCGCTGCCTTCCTTCATCGATCTGCACACTCACACCCGCGATCCCGGCAAGCCGCAGGCGGAGACCGTGCACAGCGCGGGATGCGCAGCGGCGGCCGGCGGCTACGGGGTCCTGCACGCGATGGCCAACACCACGCCCGTGACAGACAACCCGGAGACTGTCATGGGCGTGTGGCAGCGCGGTCGGGACGCGGCACTGGCAGACATCCGCCCGGTGGGTGCCATCACCATCGGGTTGCAGGGGGAGCGGCTCGCGCCCATCGCCGCCATGCACGACACCCCGGCGGCCCCGGTGCTCTTCAGTGACGACGGCCACTGCGTGACCCGGGCTGACCTGATGCGCGCCGCGCTGCGGGAGGTCGCCGCATTCGACGGGGCGATCGCCCAGCACGCCCAAGAAGCGACGCTCACCGCCGGTGCGCAGGCGCATGAGGGCGACCCTGCCCGGCGCATGGGGCTGCCCGGCTGGCCCGCAGTCGCGGAGTCAGTCATCGTGGCGCGCGATGTGCTGCTCGCCGCAGACACCGGCGCGCGACTGCATGTGTGTCACGTGTCGACCGCGCAGACCGTCGAGGTCCTGCGCTGGGCCAAGGCGCGCGGCATCGCGGTCACGGCGGAGGTCACGCCGCACCACCTGCTGCTCACTGACGAGTTCATCGCAACCGCCGACCCCGTGTACAAGGTCAACCCCCCGCTGCGCCCTGCAACCGATGTCCACGCGGTCCGCGAGGCGCTCGCCGACGGCACCATCGACGTCGTGGCCACGGACCACGCGCCGCATGAGGACTCTGCCAAGTCATGTGCGTGGCAGGACGCGGCGATGGGGATGTTGGGCTTGGAGACCGCGCTGGCGGTCGTATGGCAGACCATGGTCGGCACCGGGCTCATCGGCATCGACCGGCTGGTTGAAGTGATGTCCGCCGCCGGGGCGCGCATCGCCCGACTGCCCGAACCGCACGTGAGTGTCGGTGCCGCCGCGCGGCTCGCGTTGGTCGCACCTGACTCGCCGTGGGTTGTCGACGCCGACGCCCTGCACTCACTGAGCCGCAACACCCCGTTCACCGGCCTGTCCATGCCGGTGCGAGTCCTGGCCACCGTCCACGACGGACGCATCACGCACGCACACGAGAGGAGCGCGGGATGACCGCGACAACCGCCGCGGGCACCACCGCGGTCCTGGTGCTCGAAGACGGCTACACCGCCCACGGTGACGCCTACGGAGCCGTGGGGGAGACCATCGGCGAGGCGGTGTTCAACACCGGCATGACCGGGTATCAGGAGACCCTGACCGACCCGTCCTACCACCGGCAAGTCGTGGTGATGACCGCCCCGCACATCGGCAACACCGGGGTGAACGACGAGGACCCGGAGAGCCGGCGGATCTGGGTGGCGGGCTACGTCGTGCGCGACCCCAGTCGCGTCACCTCGTCCTGGCGCGCCCGACGCGACCTCGGCGCAGAACTCGCGACACAGGGCGTGGTCGGCATCAGCGGCATCGACACCCGAGCCTTGACGCGCCACCTGCGCGAGCGGGGCGCGATGCGCGTGGGCATCTTCTCCGGCCCGGCTGCGGCCCGGCCGCATACGGAGCTGGTCGAGCAGGTGCGCGGCGCAGCGCCGATGGTGGGCGCCGAGCTCGCCAGCGAGGTCAGCGTCGAGCAGGCGTATCTGGTGCCTGCCGTCGGAGAGCGCGTCGCCAGCGTGGCGGCCATCGACCTCGGCATCAAGGCCATGACCCCCACGCTGCTCGCCGAGCAAGGCTTCGACGTGCATGTGCTGCCGGCAGCCACCACAGCCGAACAGGTGTTCGCCGGCGGGTACGACGCGCTGTTCCTTTCGAACGGCCCCGGTGACCCGGCAACGGCCACCGAGGCGGTGGCGTTGGTGCGCGCCGCCCTCGCGCGTCGGATGCCGCTGTTCGGCATCTGCTTCGGCAACCAGATCCTTGGCCGCGCCCTCGGTTTCGACACGTACAAACTCAAGTACGGCCACCGCGGCATCAACATCCCGGTCAAGGACCTCGCCACCGGCACCATCGCCATCAGCGCCCACAACCACGGCTTCGCCGTCGCCGCCCCGGTCGGGCAGGTCGTCGACACGGAGTTCGGCCGGGCCGAGGTGAGTCACGTCTGCGTCAACGACGACGTGGTTGAGGGGCTGCGCTGCCTCGACGTGCCGGCGTTCAGCGTGCAGTACCACCCGGAGGCCGCCGCCGGCCCCCATGACGCCGCGAACCTGTTCGCTGCTTTCCGCACGATGGTCTTGGAGGCCCGCTGATGCCACGCCGCACCGATATCGCCACGGTCCTGGTGATCGGCTCCGGCCCGATCGTCATCGGCCAGGCATGTGAGTTCGACTACTCCGGCACCCAGGCGTGCCGGGTGCTGCGCTCGGAGGGCCTGCGGGTGGTGCTGGTCAACAGCAACCCCGCGACCATCATGACCGACCCGGAGTTCGCCGACGCAACTTACGTCGAGCCCATCACCCCCGAGGTGGTCGCGCGCATCATCGAGCGCGAGCGCCCGGATGCGCTGCTCGCGACCCTCGGCGGCCAGACGGCGCTGAACACCGCGATGGCGCTGCACCGGCAAGGGGTGCTGCAGAAGTTCGACGTGGAGCTCATCGGCGCCGACGTGGACGCCATCGAGCGCGGGGAGAACCGTGAGAAGTTCCGCGACATCGTCGCCGACATCGGCGGCGAGAGCGCCCGCTCCATCATCTGCCACACGATGGACGAGTGCCTCGCCGCGGCCGCTGACCTGAACTACCCGGTTGTCGTGCGGCCCTCGTTCACCATGGGCGGTGCCGGCTCCGGCATCGCCTACGACGAGGCGGACCTGCGACGCATCGCCGGCCTCGGGCTGCAGGCCAGCCCCACCACCGAGGTGCTCCTCGAGGAGTCCATCATCGGCTGGAAGGAGTACGAGCTCGAGCTGATGCGCGACCGCAATGACAACGTCGTCGTCATCTGCTCCATCGAGAACCTCGACCCGATGGGGGTGCACACCGGTGACTCCATCACGGTCGCGCCCGCGATGACCCTCACCGACCGCGAGTACCAGCACATGCGTGACCAGGCCATCGCCATCATCCGCGCGGTCGGCGTCGACACCGGCGGCTGCAACATCCAGTTCGCGGTCGACCCGCGCACTGGGCGCATGATCGTCATCGAGATGAACCCGCGGGTGTCCCGGTCCTCGGCCCTGGCATCCAAAGCGACCGGCTTCCCCATCGCGAAGATCGCGGCCCGGCTCGCAGTCGGCTACACCCTCGACGAGATCCCGAACGACATCACCGGCGAGACCCCGGCGTCCTTCGAGCCGACTCTGGACTACGTGGTCGTCAAAGCACCGAGGTTCGCCTTCGAGAAGTTCCCCGGTGCCGACCCGGTGCTGACGACCACGATGAAGAGCGTCGGCGAGGCGATGGCGATCGGCCGCAACTTCACCGAGGCGCTGCAGAAGGCGATGCGCTCCCTCGAGCGCCCGCGTGACGTGTTCCACTGGTCGGTCGACCCGGCGGCGCTGGACACGGCGGACCTGCTCGCCCGCGCGAAGGTCCCGACCGACGGCCGACTGCTGCACGTGCAGCAGGCGCTGTGGGCCGGGGCCACGGTTCACGAGGTGGCCCAGACGACCGGCATCGACCCGTGGTTCGTCGACCAGATCAGCCTGATCAACGAGATCGCCGCCGACGTCATCGGCGCACCCGAGCTCGACGCCGGAATCCTGCGACGGGCCAAGCGCCACGGCTTCTCCGACGCGCAACTCGCGCGGCTGCGCGGCCTGCCGGAGGAGCAGGTGCGCACCCTGCGCCAGGACCTCGGGGTGCGCCCGGTCTATAAGACCGTCGACACCTGTGCCGCCGAGTTCGCCGCGCGCACGCCGTACCACTACTCCAGCTACGACGTCGAGACCGAGGTCAGCCCGCGCAGCAAGCCCGCCGTCATCATCCTCGGCAGCGGGCCCAACCGCATCGGCCAAGGGATCGAGTTCGACTACTCCTGCGTGCATGCGGCCCTCACCCTGCGCGAGGCCGGCTATGAGACGGTCATGGTCAACTGCAACCCCGAGACCGTGTCGACCGACTACGACACCTCCGACCGCTTGTATTTCGAGCCGCTGACGCTTGAGGACGTGCTCGAGGTCGTCACCGCCGAGACCGCCGCCGGCCCGTTGGTGGGCGTCATCTGCACTCTCGGCGGCCAGACGCCGCTGGGGATCGCACAGGCCCTCAAAGACAACGGCGTCACCATCCTCGGCACCAGCCCAGAAGCCATCGAGGCGGCCGAGGACCGCGGCGCGTTCGGCGAGGTCTTGAAAGCAGCAGGCCTGCCCGCGCCGCAATGGGCCACCTCGACCAGCGCGCAGGGGTGCATCGACGCCGCCGAGCGCATCGGCTACCCCGTGCTGGTCCGCCCGTCCTTCGTCCTCGGCGGCCGAGGCATGGAGATCGTGTACGACGCGGCGCAACTGCAGGCGTACCTCGACAAGCACGCCGGCGGGGACCTCATGGACCACCCGGTGCTGGTCGACCGGTTCCTCGACGACGCGGTTGAGATCGACGTCGACGCGCTCTTCGACGGCAGCGAGTTGTATCTCGGAGGTGTGATGGAGCACATCGAGGAGGCGGGAGTCCACTCCGGCGATTCCGCCTGCACCCTGCCGCCGGCGACCTTGGGACGCTCAGTGGTCGATCGCATCCGCCGCAGCACCGACGCCATCGCCCGAGGCGTCGGCGTGCGCGGCCTGCTCAACGTGCAGTTCGCACTCGCTGGCGATGTGCTCTACGTCCTTGAGGCGAACCCGCGCGCGTCCCGCACGGCGCCTTTCGTCTCCAAAGCCACCGGCGTGCCGCTGGCCAAGGCAGCCGCGCGGATCGCGGTGGGGCAGACCATCGCCGACTTGCGCAGTCATGGCATGCTGACAGCAGGTTCTGACGGCGGGGACCTGCCCGCGAACTCCCCGGTGTCGGTCAAACACGCAGTGCTGCCGTTCAACCGGTTCCAAGGCGTCGACACCGTGCTCGGCCCGGAGATGCGCTCAACCGGCGAGGTCATGGGCATCGACGATGACTTCGGCGCTGCGTACGCCAAGTCGGCGCAGGCGGCATTCACAGCCGGCCTGCCGACCACCGGCGGGGTGTTCGTGTCACTGGCGGACCGGGACAAGCGAGCAGCGATCTTCCCGGTCAAACGGCTCGCAGACCTCGGCCTCACCGTCTGGGCCACCAGCGGCACCGCCGAGGTGCTGTCCCGGCACGGCATCCCCGCGACCGTCGTCCGCAAGCAGCACCAGCTGCAGGACGCGGCCGGGACAATCAGCACAGTGGAACTCATCGCCAGCGGGCAGGTACGACTGGTCGTCAACACGCCCTACGGCGTCGGCACGCGCCGCGACGGCTACGAGATCCGCACCGCCTCGGTGCTTGCCGGAATCCCGCTCATCACGACGGTGCAAGGCCTGGCTGCGGCGGTGCAGGGCATCGAGGCGCTGCTCGCCGGGCGGGTGGGAGTACGTTCCCTGCAGGAGCACAAGGCAGACCTGCTCAGACTGGGCGGTCAGCCGGAACTGGTAGGTGCGTGATGGCCGTGCAAGTCGACGGTGAGGTCGTGGCGATGCGCCGGGTCGGCGCGTACCACCACATGAGTTTCACCGCTCCCGGCATCCCCGAGCAGACACGCCCCGGACATTTCGTGGCGCTGAGCGTCGGCGGCCCGACCTCGTCGACGTTGTTGCGCCGCGCGTTCTCAGTCCACCGCGTGAACGAGCGCGGCCTCTACGGCGGCACCGTCGACATCATCTTCGCCGCGCACGGCGTCGGCACCACATGGATGGCTTCGCTGGAGCGCGGCGCGGCGTTGAACATCGTCGGTCCGCTCGGCAAGCCGTTCGCCCTGCCTCGCGAGCCGGTCGGCTGCGTCCTGGTCGGCGGCGGCTACGGCGCAGCGCCGCTGGCGATGCTGGCCGAGCAACTGCGCGCTCGCGGCTGCCGGGTCGACATCATCCTCGGCGCGGCCACCGTGGACCGGCTGTTCGGTGTGCTCGACGCCCGCCGCAGCGCGTCGTCGGTGACTGTCACCACCGACGACGGCAGCAGCGGCATCGCCGGCCGCGTCACCGACGTGCTGCCCAACCTGCTCGAGCGCACCGGCGCAGACGTGGTCTACGCCTGCGGCCCCATGGGGATGCTCTCCGCGATCAGCGCCGTCTGTGAGCCGCTGGGTGTGCACACGCAGTGCGCGGTGGAGGAGTCGATGGCCTGTGGCGTGGGCGTCTGCATGACGTGTGTGCTGCCCGTCATCGGTGACGACGGCGTCACCCGCATGCTGCGCTCCTGTGTCGACGGGCCGGTCTTCCGGGGCGAGCGGGTGCGCTGGTCGGACGTCGGAACCATGCCGCCCGACGTCCTCGGCGCGCCCCAGGCGGTGACCCCATGAGCGCGGACATGAACGCCGCGGTCGATCCGGTCGAGGTCAACCTCGCGACCCGGTTGGGATCCCTGGCCCTGCACGGCCCGGTTCTGACCGCGTCCGGGTGCGCGGCCTCAGGCAAGGAGCTGTCGCAGTTCTTCGACCTGCGCCTGCTCGGTGCGGTCGTGACCAAGAGCATCATGGTCCAGCCGCGCAGCGGCCGACCAACGCCGCGCATGGCGGAGACCCCGAGCGGCATGCTCAACTCCATCGGCCTGCAAGGCCCCGGCATCGAGGCTTTTATCGCCAAAGACCTCGCCTGGCTGGTCGAGCACGGCGTGCGCAGCATCGTCAGCATCGCCGGCACCAACACGTCGGACTACGCGCGCCTGGCGCGCCGGCTGTCGTCCGAGCCGGGAGTCGCGGCGCTGGAGGTGAACATCTCCTGCCCGAACGTCGAGAGTCGCGGCGAGGTGTTCGCCTGCGACCCGCGCGCAGCGGCCGCAGTCGTCGCCGCCGTGCGCGCCGAGACCGCGCGCGACATCCCCGTCATCGTCAAACTCAGCCCGGATGTCACGGACATCGTCGAGATCGCCGGGCGTGTGATCGAGGCCGGCGCTGACGGCCTGGCCCTCATCAACACCCTGCTCGGCATGGTCATAGACACCACCACGCTGCGGCCGGCGCTCGCCGGCATCACCGGCGGTCTGTCCGGCCCCGCCATCCGCCCGGTTGCGGTGCGCGCGGTGTACCAGGTCCACGCGGCGTTCCCGGACACCCCGATCCTCGGCATGGGCGGCATCCGCACAGGCGAGGACGCGCTGCAATTCATCGCGGCCGGTGCCAGCGCCGTCAGCGTCGGCACCGCAATCTTCAACGACGCGAGCGCCCCGGCACGGGTGCACCGGGAGCTGCGCGAGGCCCTCGCGGCCCGCGGCTACCGCAGTCTCGCCGAAGTGGTCGGCATCGCACATGTGACGTCCGTCGGCCGTGATGACGCCTTGGCCGCGCCGGTGCCGCCGGCGCAGGAGGTGGTGGTCACGGCCGCCCCGGCCGCCGTAGACGACTCCGACATCGGCGCCCTCATCGACGAGGTGCGCGCAGCCCCCGAAGTCCCGGCCAACGACTCCGAGACCACTAGAGAGGTTCATCTGTGAACGGCTTCGCCCCGCTCGCCCCCATCGCCGTCGCACTCGACGGCCCGGACCTGCAGACCGTGACCGGGTGGGCGTCGGCGGTGGACGGCATCGCAGGGGTCGTCAAGGTGGGTCTTGAGTCGTATCTGCGCGACGGTGCCGCCGGGGTGCGCCAGATCCGCGGCGCGGCGCCGCGCGCCGCGTTGTTCCTGGACTTGAAACTGCACGACATCCCCGCCACGGTGGCCGGCGCCTGCCGCTCGGTCGCTGGCCTGGAGCCGTCCATCTTGACAGTGCACGCATCCGGCGGCGCTGCGATGGTCGCAGCGGCGGCTGCAGCCTTGCCGAGCGCGCGCATCGCGGCAGTCACGGTGCTGACCTCGCTGAGCGCGGTCGACATCGCGCGCATCGGCTTGAACGGCGACCCGCGCGAGTGCGTCCTGCGCTTGGCCCGGCTGGCGGTCGACGCCGGTGCAACCGCCCTGGTGTGCAGCCCGGAGGAAGTCGCGTCGGTGCGTGCCGAAGTCGGGCCGCAGGTGCTGCTCATCACTCCGGGGGTACGACCGGCCGGCGCCGCCGCACACGACCAGCAGCGGGTGGCCACCCCGGAGCAGGCGCTCGCGGACGGCTCCGACCTGCTGGTCATCGGCCGCCCCATCACCGGCGCGGCCGACCCGCGCGCCGCAGCCGCAGAGATTGCCGCCGGGCTGGCCTGACCGGCGGTCTCGGCCCGCGACGCGCGTACCCCGCCGGTGCTAGGTTCCGCGGCGTGAGCGTCCCGGAGTTGTCGCCGGCCCAGCGGGCTGAGGCGTTGGCGCAAGCCGCGCACTCGAGGGCCGTGCGCGCTGATGTCCGATCGCGGGTGAGGCAACGTGAGTTGTCGATCGCCGACGTCGTCGCGATGGCGGACGCCGACCCCATCGTGGCGAAGATGCGCGTGAGCGCGCTGCTTGAAGCGCTGCCGAGCATCGGCAAGACCCGCAGCCAGGCGATCATGGAACGGCTCGCGATCTCGCCGACCCGGCGGCTACAGGGCCTCGGCGCGGTCCAGCGACAAGCCTTGCTGCGCGAGTTTCACGGATCCTGATGGCCGGGCTGACAGTGGTCTCCGGGCCCAGCGGGGTTGGCAAGAGCACTCTGATCCAACGACTGCGCCAGACGCGGCCTGATGTCTGGGTGTCGGTTAGCGCGACGACCCGCGCGCCGCGCACCGGTGAGGTCGACGGCGAGCATTACTTCTTCGTCACGTTGGAGCAATTCGAGCAGATGCGGGCAGCGGGGGAGTTCCTGGAATACGCGAACTTCGCAGGCAACTGGTACGGCACCCCGCGGGCTGCCGTGGCGGAGCACCTCGCATCGGGGATGCCGGTGGTGCTTGAGATCGACCTCGAGGGCGCGCGGCAGGTGCGGCGCTCGATGCCGCATGCGCAACTGGTCTTCCTCGCGCCGCCGTCGTGGGAGAGCCTGGTGGCACGGCTGTCCGGCCGCGGCACCGAGCACCCGGATGTCGTGGCCCGGCGGCTGCAGGCGGCCAGGACCGAGATGGCCGCCCAGGGCGAGTTCGACGTCACCGTGGTCAACGACAGCCTCGATGAGGCAGTGGCGCGGCTGGTATCCTTACTCGGTCTGCCGGAAGCCAGTAGCACGTAGTCTTGGCGCAGCGGCGGTTCCCGCCCCCATCCGCACGACCCGACCCGGCTGGCAGCCGGGACCTGTGAAGGAGTGTCATGTCCGGCATCGTCGCCCAGCCATCCGGTATCACCGACCCGCCGATCGACGATTTGCTCGCCGTGACCGAGTCGAAGTACGCGCTGGTCATCTACGCAGCCAAGCGCGCACGGCAGATCAACTCCTACTACTCCCAACTCGGCGAGGGCCTGCTCGAGTACGTCGGCCCGATGGTGGACGCGGAGAAGACCCAGAAGCCGCTGTCGGTAGCCCTGCGTGAGATCAACACCGGCAAGCTCGACTTCATCCCGGAAGAGCCCACCGCCTGAGTGCGGGCACCTCGCTGTGACCGGTCGCCCGCCGTCGGTGCTGCTCGGCGTGACCGGGGGCATCGCCGCCTACAAGTCCGCCGAGGTGGTCCGCCGCCTGCGTGATCTCGGATGCGAGGTCACCGTCGCCGCGACGCCGAGTGCCCTGAATTTCGTCGGCGAAGCCACGTGGGCAGCGTTGTCGGGCCGTCCGGTGCTGACTAGTCTGTGGCAGCGCGCTGAATCTGTCGGCCACGTAAGTGCCGCCCGCGCCGCCGACGTCATCCTCGTCGCCCCCGCCACGGCCGACTTCATGGCGCGCATCGCCGCCGGCCGCAGTGACGATGTCCTCAGCGCCATCGTGCTGATGGCGAAGGCGCCGGTCGTACTCGCGCCGGCGATGCACACAGAGATGTGGCTCAACGCCGCCACCGCCGCCAACGTCGCGCTGCTGCGCGGCCGGGGGATGTTGGTACTCGAGCCCGACAGCGGCCGGCTCACCGGCCCCGACAGCGGCCCGGGCCGCCTGCCCGCCCCGGAGTCCCTGGCGGACATCGCCTACTGCGCGGCGGGCGCGGGTCCGGACCGGCCGCTTCGTGGGCGCCGGGTTGTCGTCACCGCCGGCGGCACCCGCGAGGCCTGGGACCCTGTGCGCTGGTTGGGCAACCGGTCGTCCGGGCGCATGGGGTACGCCATCGCGTCCGCAGCTGTCGCCCTCGGCGCCGAGGTCGTGGTCATCGCCTCCAACGTGGACCTGCCGGATGTCGCCGGCGCACTGACGCTTCGCGCGGGCAGCCACGCGGAACTCGAATCTGCGGTTGTGAGCGAGGCAGCGCGGGCGGACGCGGTGGTGATGTCCGCAGCCGTCGCTGACTTCACCGTGCTTGCTCAGGCCGAGAAGGTCAAGAAGACCGCGGGGGAGGCGCCGGTGCTGCACCTGCGGCAGACCAGCGACATCCTCGCGGGCCTGTCCCGCAACCGCAGGCAGGGCCGGCCGCTGCTCATCGGATTCGCAGCTGAAACAGCGTCCGAGCCGCAGGTGCTCATCCGGCTCGCGGCGGAGAAGTTGGCCGCAAAGGGTTGCGACATCATCGTCGCCAACGACGTCAGCGGCTCAGCGGTCTTCGGTGACGACCGGGCCAGCGTGCTCATCCTCGACCACGACGGCCCGCAACTGCACCTCGCCGACGAGCCCAAACTCATCATCGGCGGCGCGGTCTGCACAGTCATCGCCGGCCGGCTCGGCTGACGACGACCAGGCGACCGGCCGCGCGCCGTTCACATACCGCGCCCGGGCCTCGGCGGCGAACGCGCGCAGTGCACTGACACCTGCGCGCGCCGGCGGCCACACCGGTCGGCGCATCGGAACACATCGGTGGGCAGGCATCGCAGCATCGGGCCCCTGCTGCACACCTGCGCCGCACCGCAGTGTGAGGCACATTGGCGTCAGAGGCGTTGGCGGTGCCGCGCCCTAGACTCACGCCCGCGCAATCGCCGCGCACCTGATGCATCCGAGGAGGCACCCGTGGCCAAGCGGCTGTTCACGTCCGAGTCGGTGACTGAAGGTCACCCGGACAAGATCGCAGACGCCATCAGCGATGCCGTGCTCGACGACCTGCTCGCACAGGACCCGCAGTCGCGGGTCGCGGTGGAGACTCTCATCACCACCGGCCAGGTGCACGTCGCCGGCGAGGTCACGACCAGTGGCTTCAGCGACATCATGCAGATCGTTCGCGATGTCGTCGTCGGCATCGGCTATGACGACAGCGAGAAGGGCTTCGACGGGCGAACCTGCGGAGTCAACATCTCCATCAGCGGTCAGTCGCGTGAGATCGCAGCCGGGGTGGACCGCGCGCTCGAGGTCCGCGACGGCGCCGGCGACGCGTACGACGCCCAGGGCGCCGGCGACCAAGGCTTGATGTTCGGCTATGCCTGTGACGACACCCCGGCGCTCATGCCGCTGCCGATCAGTCTCGCGCACGCCCTTGCCGAGCAGCTCGCTCACGCGCGCCGCCACGAAGGCCTGGACTACCTGCGCCCTGACGGCAAGACCCAGGTCACTGTCGAGTACGACGGCGGCCGGGCGGTCGGCCTCGACACACTCGTGGTCTCCACCCAGCACGCGCGTGGCGTGACGCAGGAGCAGATCGCACAGGACGTCGCGCGCCTGGTGGTCGAGCCGGTTCTCGCCTCAGGCATCGCAGACGGCGTTGACACCTCCGCGGTCCGGCTCTTGGTCAACCCCTCCGGGGCCTTCGAACTCGGCGGCCCGGCCGCCGATACCGGGTTGACCGGTCGCAAGATCATCGTCGACACCTACGGCGGCATGGCGCGCCACGGCGGCGGTGCCTTCAGCGGCAAGGACCCTTCGAAGGTCGACCGCTCCGGCGCGTACGCGATGCGCTGGGTTGCGAAGAACATCGTGGCCGCCGGGCTCGCGACCCGCTGCGAGGTCCAGGTGGCTTATGCCATCGGCGTCGCCCACCCCGTCGGCGTGTTCGTCGAGACCTTCGGCACTGGCGTGGTGCCCGACGCGACTATCCAAGCCGCAGTGCTCGAGGTCTTCGACCTGCGCCCGGCCGCGATCATCGACCAACTCGGGCTGAAGACTCCCATCTACTCAGCCACCGCCTCGTACGGCCACTTCGGCCGGCCAGTCGCATCGGTGGCCGGCGCGCAGGGTGCGTCGAACGTCCTCTTCCCCTGGGAGCGCACTGACAAGGTGGACCAGATCAAGGCGGCGGTCACGCGCTGATGTGCAGGTGTCGGCCCGGCTTCGGCGTGGCGTGATGGCGCCCCGCGCATCGCAGAACGACGCAGTGGCCGGGGTGCTCATCGACACCCCGCTCTTACATCTGGACCGCATCTTCGACTATCGCATCCCCGAGAAACTCGCAGACCAGGTTGCCGTGGGCAGCGCGGTCAGGGTGCGTTTCGCCCGCCGGCTCGTCAGTGGCTGGGTGGTTGAGGTCCGCCCGAGCAGCAGCCATCCCGGGCCGCTCGCCCCCGTGGAGCGGGTGCTGGGCGAGCCGGTGCTCACACAGGCGACTATCTCCGCATGTCGCGCGGTCGCCGACCGCTGGGTCGGCACCTTCGCTGATGTGGTGCGCACCGCGGTGCCGCCGCGGGTTGCGGCAATCGACCTCGAAGAGCCCGCCGAGACCTCACCGGGGGCAGTGCCCGTGGATGCTGCCGCCCACGCGCCTGCTGCTGATGCGGTACACGGCCTCAGTGTCGACGACCGCGCAGCCCTGGCCCTCGAACTTGAGGCGTATCCCGGGCTGTCCGAGGGGCTGAGAGCCAGCGACCCGCTGCGGGCAGCGCTCGTGGCGCTGCCCGGGCGGGACCCGATGCGGCTGCTGGCGGCCGTAGTGGCGTCGCGGGCGGCTGTCGGCGGGGTGCTGGTGGTGCTTCCCGATGCCGCCGATGTGCACAGGTTGTGCGCCATCGTGGCGCGCACCTGCCCCGTGTCGCACGCAACTCTGACCTCGCAGATGGGCCGGAACGCGCGCTGGCGGGCGTTCCGCGACGTGCGATCAGGCCGTAGCCGGGTCGTGATTGGCACTCGGGGCGCGGCGTTCGCGCCGGTTGCGCAGGCAGCCACGTTCATCATCTGGGACGACGGGGCGACGACACACACCGAGCCGCACGCTCCGTACTGGCATGTGCGGGAAGTCCTGGCGCTGCGCGCCCAGCATGAAGGAGCAGCATTCATCTGCGCCGGCACGGCGATGACCGCTGAGGCGGCGGCGCTCATCCAGCGCCGCTGGTTGACACTGATCAGCGGCACCCCGGCGACGGTGCGCGAATGCGCCCCGCGCGTCCAAGCCGTGGCCGCCAGCGGCGACGGCCCGGACCGGCTCGCGGGCGCCACAGGAACCCCGCACGCGGTTTTCACCGCATTGCGCAGCGGGCTCAACCAAGGTCCGGTCCTCGTGCTCGCGCCCCGGCGCGGCTACATCCCAGTCGTGAGTTGCGCCGGCTGCCGCAAACCGCGCCGATGTGCCGCCTGCGGCGCCGGCGTCAACCTCACCGCTGAAGGCCTGCGCTGCGACGGTTGCTCGGCGGTCGTTCCCGCAGCCTGTCCCGACTGCGGGTCGCGCTCATGGCGCGCGGTGAGCATCGGTCAGGACCGCCTGCTCGAGCAGTTCGGCAAAGCCTTCCCAGGAGTTCGCCTCATCAGCAGCAACGCCGACCGACGCGTGGCCCGGGTTCACAACGCCCCGGCCATCGTCATCGCCACACCGGGCTGCGAGCCGATCGCGGACTCGGGCTATGCCGCGGTGGTGGCGCTGGATGTGGCCACCTGGCTGGCCCTGCCTGATCTGCGAGCCGAGCAGTTCGCCTTCACGCGGCTAGCCCAAGCCTTGTCGATGGCACGGGCCGGCGCTGCCGCTGTCATCGTCGCCGACCCCGGGACCGCGGTCGCCCAGGCGCTCATCCGCTGGGACCCAGTCGGCTTCGCCGAGCGTCAACTCACCGAGCGCGCGGGTGCGCACCTGGCACCGGCTGCGCGGGTGGTCCTGTTGCGCGGCGCCGCCCGCGACCTGCTGGCAGTTCTCGACGCTGTGGATGTGCCGACTCCGTCGAGCATCATCGGCCCGGAGCCGCAACCCGATGGCAGCGCAACGGCGATTGTGAGCATCCCCTGGCGCTACGGGCCGCAGTTCAGCGAACGCTTACGCGCCGTGCTCGCCGAGCGGCAGGCTGCTCGCCGCGGCGACCCGGTGGCGGTGGTCGTCGACCCCGGTAACCCCGTCTGAGACGGCGCTGCTGCACATCTGCGCGCCGGCAGCGGTGGCGCCGCAGCCGGGCAAATGCCGCAGCGTCGCCTGCTCTACCCGCCCGACGGCCTCGCCTAGACTGACAATCGCATTCATGTCCCTGCGCCGCAGCCATCAGCCACCCCGCCGACGTGTCCCCTGGAGGCACCCGTGACTGTGCAGTCAATCCGTCTCTTCGGGGACCCGGTGCTCAGCAGCGTGGCTGCGCCAGTGGAGACATTCGACAAGGAACTACGCACCCTCATCTGCGACCTCACAGACACGATGCTCCAAGCCCCCGGTGTGGGTCTGGCGGCGCCGCAGATCGGAGTGAGTCTGCGGGTGTTCACCTGGTACGTCGACGACGAGCTCGGCCACCTATGCAACCCGGTGCTGGACCTGTCCGAGGACGAGCAAGACGGGCCTGAGGGATGCCTGTCCGTGCCCGGGTTGACCTTCGACACCAGGCGCGCACTGTCCGTGGTCGCCAGAGGTGTGAACATGCACGGCGAGCCTGTCGCCATCCGCGGCAGCGAGCTCCTCGCGCGTTGCATCCAACACGAGACCGACCACCTCGACGGTGTCGTCTTCGTCGACCGGCTTGACCCGACCGCGCGCAAAGAGGCGATGCGCGCCATCCGTGAGGCGGCCTGGTTCGGTCAACCCGCTCCAGCCGTCAAACTCGACCCACACGGCCGCTTCGGGCTCTGACCCACATGCGCATCCTCTTCGCGGGCACACCCGCGCCCGCGGCAGACGTGTTGATGCGGCTGATCTCCGGTGGCACCGAGGTGCGTGCCGTGCTCACCCGCCCCGATGCTCCCGCAGGCCGTGGACGCCGCTCGAACCGGTGTGAGGTTGCACAGACTGCGGACCGGGCCGGCATCGAGGTCTATCAGCCGACGTCGCTTCGCGGGCCGCAGGCGCAGGCGTGGCTCACCGCCTGCAAACCCGATGTTGTCCTTGTCGTCGCCTACGGGTTGATGGTGCCGAGCCACCTGCTGGACGTGCCCCGGCATGGGTGGCTGAACCTGCACTTCTCCCTGTTGCCCGCGTGGCGCGGCGCCGCCCCGGTGCAGCGCGCGCTGGAAGCCGGAGACGAGATCACCGGCGCCACGGTGTTCCGGATCGAGGCGGGGTTGGACACCGGGCCGGTCTACGGACAGGTCACCCAAGAGATCAGCCCTCGCGACAACGCCGGCAGCCTGTTGGCGCGTCTGTGTGAGAGTGGGGCCGATCTGCTGGTGGAGGTTCTGCAGTCGCTTGATAGCGAAGGCTTGACGCCGCGTCCTCAGGACCATGCGGCGGCGACCTGGGCCGGCCGGGTGTCCACCGACGAGGCACGCATCGACTGGCGAGCGCCCGCGCTCGCCGTGAACCGCAAGGTCCGTGCGTTCACGCCCCACCCCGGAGCCTGGACCATGCTCGGCGAGCACCGGGTGAAGCTCTCCGGCGTACCGCAACTTCAGTCACACAGCACGCTGGACCCCGGGCACGTCCGCGTCGACCGAGGTGAGGTCCGCGTGGGCACTGGCTCGGTGGACCTCCTGCTGGATCGGGTGCAGCCGGCCGGAAAGCCGGCGATGGCCGCAACTGACTGGGCGCGCGGGTTGCGCGACCCCGCACCGGTGTTCGTATGAGCGGCCGGGTGCCAGGCCCTGGCGACGCGCGTGCGCGGCGCGGCGGTGCCCACCGGGCGGGCGCACCCCGGGAGGGCAATCCGCGTCAGGACATTCGGCGCGAGGAGAGCGCGCGGGTCGTGGCGTGGACCGTGCTGGACGCGGTGGAGCGACGCGGTGCCTACGCCAATCTGCTGCTGCCCCACACCCTCGTGCAGACGCGGCTCGACGTCCGCGACCGCGCTTTCGCCACCGACCTCGTCTACACCACGCTGCGCTGGCGCGGCCTGCTCGACGCGGTCATCGAGTCGTGCGCCAACAGGCAGGTCTGCGACATCGACTCCAAGTCCCTGACGGTCCTGCGGCTGTGTGCTGCGCAGGCACTGCTGCTCGGCGTGCCATCGCATGCCGCTGTGTCGACTGCCGTCGACCTCGTCCGCGACATCGGCGCCCCGGGAGCGCGCGGGTTCATCAACGCCGTGATGCGTTCAGTCTGCGCGCGCGACCTTGCGCAGTGGCAGGACCACTGTGCGAGCGGGGCCGACGCCATGACGGCCCTAGGCACGCGTTTGTCCCACCCGCGTTGGATCGTCACCGCGTTCCGGGACGCGCTCGCGGCCGCCGGCCGGGACGCGGCATCCCTGCCTGCGGTGCTGCAAGCGGACAACGACGCGCCTCGGCCGACACTGTGCGCGAGGCCGGGGTTGGCCGAGGTTGATGACCTGCGCGAGCGGCTCGGCGGCACAGCCGGGCGGTGGAGCGCATTCGCCGTCACCGGCATCCGCGGCGACGTCGGCGCCATCGCCGAAGTCCGCTCCGGTGCCGCGGCCGTGCAAGACGAGGGCAGTCAAGTCGTCGCACTCATCGCGGCCGGGGTTGCGTTGGCGGGCGCGGACCGGCAGTGGTTGGACCTGTGCGCCGGCCCGGGTGGGAAGGCCGCGCTGCTCGCCGGGTTGGCCGGCCCGCGCGGAGCGAGCCTGACCGCCGTCGAGGTGCACGAGCACCGGGCACACCTGGTCTCACAGACTCTGCGCGGCTACCCGGGGGTCAGGTGCGTCGTGGCCGATGCCACCGCGCTGCACGAGCAGGACTGGTACCGGGACGGTTCGTTCGACCGGGTGCTGCTCGACGCTCCCTGCTCCGGCATCGGCTCGCTGCGCCGCCGGCCGGACCTTCGCTGGCAGCGACGGGCCGCGGACGTGGCTGATCTCGCCCCGCTGCAAGAGCGACTTCTGCAGGCCGCGCTCACTGCGCTTCGCCCCGGTGGCATCGTCACTTACGCAACGTGCTCCCCACACCTGTCCGAGACCACGGCCGTAGTGACCCGTGCACGGGAGGCAGCCGCATCCCGCGGCCTCGCCAGTGAGGTGCTCGACCTGCCCGCGTTGCTGCCGCAGGTCGCGGGCGTGCGCAATGCCGGTGACCTCGCGGCATCCGCGCACGGCCGCCCGTACCTGCAGATGTGGCCCGATGTCCACGGCACGGATGCGATGTTCGTCAGCGTGATTCGACGCGTGTGAACCAGCGTCGAGCCGTCGATGTGCAGCGGCGGCTCAGGCGTGCAGGCACGAGCGTGACGCGCGCACGCGCGTAGGCTGAGCACGTGGGATTGATCATCGCGCCCAGCATCCTGTCTGCCAATTTCGGGCGGCTGGTCGAGGACTGCGAGCGGGTGGCCTCGGTGGCCGACTGGTTGCACGTCGATGTCATGGACAACCACTTCGTCCCCAACTTGACCATCGGACTGCCGGTCGTCGCGGACCTGCTCGCCCAAGTGTCGACCGAGGTCGACTGCCACCTGATGATCGACGACCCGGATCGTTGGGCCCCGGGATACGCGGAGGCCGGCGCGGCCAGTGTGACCTTTCACATCGAGGCAGCACGTGACGCCCGGACTTTGTGCCGGGCCCTGCGCAGCCATGGCGCCCGGGCCGCTGTGGCCATCAAACCTGGCACGCCGGTGAGCGCAGTGCGCGGCCTGCTGCGCGAGGTCGACATGGTGCTGGTCATGACTGTCGAGCCGGGGTTCGGCGGCCAGGCGTTCATGGGGGAGTGCCTCGAGAAGGTGCGGGAGCTGCGCACGCACGCTCGCAGTGGCGGTCTCGACATCCGCATCCAGGTCGACGGCGGCGTCAGCGCCGCGACCATCGAGCGGTGCGCAGACGCCGGTGCAGACGCTTTCGTCGCAGGCTCAGCTGTGTACGGCACCGCCGACCCTGCTGCTGCTGTCACCCAGTTGCGCGTCCTGGCAGAGGGTGCCGCCGGCCGCGCCTGGTGGTCCGACAGGTGCTGACACCAGCGGAATCGGCGGCGTTGGACGCGGCGTTCGCTGCGGCGGCGCAAGGGCTGCCGGGCTACGACCCCAACCCGCCGGTCGGTTGCGCGGTGCTGCGGGCGGACGCGACTCTGGTCGCGGTCGCAGCCCATCACGGTGCGGGCACGCCCCACGCCGAGGTGGCCGCGCTGCGCGTCGCCGGTGCACAAGCCCGCGGTGGCACAGCCGTGGTCACACTGCAGCCGTGCGCGCACACCGGCCGTACCGGGCCGTGCGTCGACGCACTCCTCGAGGCCGGCGTCGCCCGCGTGGTGTACGCCGTCACCGATCCCAGCGGTCACGCCGACGGCACTGACGAACGTCTGCGCGCCGCGGGGGTGGAGGTCCGCGCGGATGCGGACGTCGAACGCGGCCTGCAACTGCTCGGAACCTGGGGTTTCTCCCACACCAACTCCCGTCCGCATGTCACATGGAAAGTGGCGGCCAGCCTCGACGGGCGGGTCGCCGATGCCGCCGGCGCCAGCACCTGGATCACCGGCGACGCAGCCCGCGCGCGCGTGCACGCGCTGCGAGCTCGGGTGGGCGCGTTGCTGACCGGCACGGGCACGGTGCTGGCCGACGACCCGCAGTTGACGGCCCGAAAGGCCGACGGCTCGGCACACGACCACCAGCCGCTGCGCGTGGCGATGGGCATGCGGGACATCCCTCGAGCCGCGGCGGTGGTCAGCGGGCCCGGTCAGTTCCTGCATCTGCGCACGCACGACGTCGCGTACGCGTTGGATCAGATCTGGCAGCGCGGCATCCACTCGGTGATGCTGGAGTGCGGCCCTGGTCTGGCCGGCGCCGCGCTCAACGCCGGACTCGTCGATGAGGTGCTCTGGTTCACCGCCGGTGTGCTGCTCGGCCAGGGGGAGCCGGCCGCGCTTGGACAATGGCCGCTTGCGAGCGCGCAGAGATGGCGCCTGCTGTCAGCCTCGGCAGTGGGCGAGGATGCGCTCAGCCACTGGCAAATCGATGCAACCCCGATGGAGAAGGTCTGACATGTTCACAGGTCTGGTCGCCGAACTCGGCCGCGTCGTCGCGGTCGAGCCGCTCGCTGACGAAAGCGTGCGCCTTTCTGTGCGCACCGGCATCGCCGCGCGGCACGGCGACTCGGTGTGCGTCAACGGCGTCTGCCTCACTGTCGCGGACCTGGGGCCGGAGCAACTGTCTTTCCTGGCGATGCGTGAGACGCTGTTGCGCAGCAATCTCGGCGGCCTGGCCGCCGGGGCCGCCGTGAACCTCGAGCCTGCGCTCACGCTGAGCACACCGCTCGGCGGCCACATCGTGCAGGGCCATGTGGATGCCGTCGGGACCGTCATGTCCCGTGAGCGGGCCGAGAACTGGGAACTCGTCGACATCCGCGCGCCGCACGAGGTTGCCCGGTACCTGGTGGTGAAGGGCTCGGTGGCCGTCGACGGGGTCTCCTTGACGGTCACCAAGGTGGTGGACGACCCTGACGGGTCATGCGTCTTCGGCGTCAGCCTCATACCGGTGACGCTTGCCGCGACGACCCTTGGGTTGCGCCGACCGGGGGACACCGTCAACCTCGAGGCCGACGTGCTCGCCAAGTATGTTGAGCGAGTGACCAGTCGCGGCTGACGCGCCGACGGCACTCCGGTCGCGCACATCGCGGGGCGACGCCGCATCAGACAGGGAACTATGGCAGCGGACATCAGACTTGACACCATCCCCGCAGCGGTCGCGGCGATGGCTGCGGGCCAACCCATCATCGTGGTCGACGATGAGGACCGCGAGAACGAGGGCGATCTCATCATCGCGGCCTGCCACGCCACACCCGAGAACATCGGGTTCATGGTCAGGCACACGTCCGGGGTCCTGTGCGTCTCGATGGAGGCGCAGGCCCTTGACCGGCTGGGCCTGCCGCCGATGACCGCAGTGAACGAGGACAAGAAAGGCACCGCGTACGCGGTCTCCGTGGACGCGCGTGAGGGAATCAGCACCGGAATCAGCGCTGCTGACCGGGCGCGCACCATCGCGATGCTGGCTGATCCGGCCACTCACGCATCAGACCTCACACGCCCCGGCCACGTCTTCCCCTTGCGGGCCAGCGAGGGCGGCGTACTGCGTCGGCTCGGCCACACGGAGGCCGCAGTCGACCTTGCCCGACTGGCCGGCCTGCCGCCCGCAGGCGCCATCTGCGAAGTCGTGCATGACGACGGGTCCATGATGCGCGCGCCGGATCTGCGCGCCTTCGCGGACGCCCACGGACTCGTGATGATCTCCATCGCCGACCTCGTGCGCCACCGCCGAGCCACCGAGAAGCAGGTCGAACGCGTCGTCGCGGTGGAACTGCCGCTCGCGGCGGGGACCTTCACCGCCTACGGCTACCGCAGCCTCGTCGACGACCGCCAGCACGTCGCGCTCGTCGCCGGCGACATCGCGGACGGGCAGGACGTCCTCGTGCGCGTCCACTCCGAGTGCCTGACCGGCGATGTCTTCGACTCTCTGCGCTGTGACTGCGGGCCGCAACTGCAGCAGGCCCTGCAGCGCGTGAGCGCCGAGGGTCGCGGGGTGGTGCTCTACCTGCGCGGCCATGAGGGCCGCGGCATCGGGCTGCTGCACAAGCTTCAGGCGTACCAACTTCAGCAGCAGGGGCTGGACACCGTGGACGCCAACCTGGAGTTGGGCCTGCCCGCCGATGCGCGCGACTACGGCATCGGCGCCCAGATCTTGGTCGACCTCGGCGTGCACTCGATGCGCCTGCTGACGAACAACCCCGGCAAGCGAGTCGCCCTAGAGGGGTACGGACTGTCCATCGTCGCCCGGGAGCCGCTCGTCACTGACCCCGGTGAACACAATGCCGCGTATCTGGCGACCAAGCGCGACCGGCTCGGACACGAGTTGCCGGAGCAAGTGTGAGCGGCACTGGCCGGCCGGCGGCGCTGCCAGACGGCACCGGGCTGCGCATCGCCCTGGTCACCGCCTCCTGGCACGCGGACCTCTGCGAGTCCCTCCGCGAGCGCGCCTTGGCAGGGCTCTCCGCCTGCGGCGCCGCGGTCGCAACCGATGTCCGGGTGCCCGGGGCCCTCGAATTGCCTGTGGTCGCGCAGGCGCTTGCCCAACGCGCGCGAACGCACGCCGTCATCGCGCTCGGGGTCGTCGTGCGCGGCGGCACGCCGCACTTCGACTACGTCTGCGCCACCACGTCAGACGCCCTCGCCGCCGTTGCCTTGCGCACCGGCACACCCGTGGCCAACGGCGTGCTGACCTGCGACACCCTCGACCAGGCCGTCCAGCGGGCAGGCGGGCGGGGTGCGGCGGAAGACAAGGGCTGGGACGCCGCACTGGCCGCGGTCGCCACAGCGCGCACGCTGCGGGGCATCCGCGGCGCACGCTGACGAGGGCAGTGCCTGCTGGGCACGAGACCTTGTCGGGCCGCGACGTACGGTCGTCACCCCGCACCGGTGCCGCCCGGGCTCGACCGGTATCCTTTCGACCGACTGGCGCGTTCGTCTGGCACCTCACGCCGTGTGGACCACACGAACGCTCAAGCGGGCTCAACGCTCCACCTCCGTCGCTCATGCGGCGTGGTCGCGCCGGTCAGCGTCGCACTCGCGGGCAATCGGCCGCGGCGTGCGAGCTGACATGCCCGCTTCGTGCGGGCTTTCTTTTTGCCCGCGTCAGCCACCAGCAGGAGGCTCGCCCGGCGCGTCAGCGCCGTGCCCGCACTCCACGAGGCGAAGGAGTGGTGTTCATCAGCGTCGAGCCCCGCATCAACGACCGCATCCGCGTTCCCGAGGTCCGACTCGTCGGCCCGAACGGCGAGCAAGTCGGCATCATCGGAATCGATGACGCGCTGCGCATCGCCCAGGAAGCAGACCTCGACCTCGTCGAGGTCGCGCCGGATGCGCACCCGCCGGTGTGCAAGATCATGGACTACGGCAAGTTCAAGTACGAAGCCGCGGTGAAGGCGCGCGAGGCGCGCAAGAACCAGATCAACACCGTCATCAAGGAAGTGCAGCTCACGCCCAAGATCGACACACATGACTACGAGACCAAGCGCGCGCAGGTCCTGCGGTTCCTCAACGCGGGGGACAAGGTCAAGATCAAGCTCAAGTTCCGGGGTCGCGAGCAGTTCCGCCCGCAACTTGGTTTGCGCGTGCTTGCCAAACTCGCCGAGGACATCGCGGAAGTCGGCGTCATCGAGGCAGCTCCCAAGCAGGACGGGCGCAACATGATGATGGTCATCGCCCCGATGAAGCGCAAGACTGCTGCGAGCAAGCGCCCAGCCGCCTCGGCGGATGCGGCAACCGAGCACGACACCACGCAGGATTGAGGCTGGCGGCCACGCCAGCGGCACGACACGACAGGAGAGGCACACCATGCCGAAGATGAAGACGCACAGCGGGACCAAGAAGCGGTTCAAGGTCACCGGCAGCGGCAAGATCACGCACGAGCAGACCAACCGCCGCCACCTCATGGAGGGCAAGAACAGCAAGCGCACCCGCAAGCTCATGCTCGACCAGACCGTCGCCGACGCCGATGTGCGCCGCGTGAAGCGCCTGCTCGGCCGCTGACCAGCACCGTCCGACCCACCACTAGAAGTTAAGGAGTACCTCTCATGGCCCGCGTCAAGAGAGCAGTAAACGCACACAAGAAGCGCCGCGAGATCCTCGAGGCTGCCAGCGGGTACCGCGGCCAGCGCTCCCGGCTGTACCGCAAGGCCAAGGAGCAGGTCACGCACTCGATGACCTACTCGTTCAACGACCGCCGCGAGCGCAAAGGCAACTTCCGCCGCCTGTGGATCCAGCGCATCAACGCCGCCGCGCGCGCGAACGGGATGACCTACAACCGCTTCATGCAGGGCTTGAAGCTCGCCGGCATCGAGGCCGACCGCCGCATGCTCGCGGAGATGGCTGTCAACGACGCCCCGGCCTTCGCGCAGCTCGTCGCCATGGCCGCCAAGGCGCTCCCGGCAGACGTCAACGCGCCAGCGGCCTGACCGCAACTTCGCACTAGCCACCATGGCTGAACTCGAGTGGGGCACCGGGAAACCCGGTGCCCCACTCGCTTCCTCCCGGTCCGGCTCGGTGTCGGACGCCGCACGGCTGCTGCAGCCCAAGCACCGGAGAAGGTCCGGCCTGTTCCTCGCAGAGGGCCGGCAGGCAGCGCACGCGGTCCTGGCCGAGGCCGGCCTCGCGCAGCGGCTCTTCCTGACGCCCGCTGCTGGCGCCGAGCACCCTGACCTCGTTGCGGAGGCGCAGGCCAAAGCCTTGCCAGTGACTTGGTGTAATGAATCGGCCATCGCGCGCCTGACAACGGCCACGACTCCAGCCGGCCTCGTCGCCGTCGCCCGCATCCGACCCGCAGAGTTGAGTGATGCACTGCGTGGGGCTCGGCTAGCGGTTGGCCTGTGGCAGGCAAACGACCCGGGCAATGTCGGGACCATCATCCGAACCGCTGACGCGGTCGGCGCGGCTGCTGTGCTGCTGTCCCCGGGCAGCGTCGATCCGCACAACGACAAGTGCGTGCGCAGCACTGCCGGCAGCATCGCCCACGTGCCCGTGGTCACTGCCGTTGAATTCGCCGAGGCCTTCGAGCAGGCTCGGGCCGAGGGCATGCGGGTCATCGCGGCCGCCATGGAAGGGGAGCCGCTGGACTCCGCGCACACGGCCGCAACCTTGGCTGGCCCCGTGATGTGGATCTTCGGCTCGGAGGCCCACGGGCTGCCCCCAGAACTGCTGGCCGCAGCCGACGACGTCGTGGCGGTGCCCATGCTCGGCCGTGCGGAGAGCCTGAACCTGGCGGTGGCGGCGGGGGTCTGCATGTACGCCAGCGCCATGGCCCAGAGGAGTGCTAACCCCTGAGCAGTCGGTGTGTCCGAGGTGCGACGGCGCCACGCCGCTGCAAGACTGCGCCTGAACCTGTCAACGCGCCCGACCCCGAACGACGGAGGATCCATGTCCTACATCACGCTGCCCATCATGGAAGAGACTGGCTATGTCGTGCTGGATTCCTACGACCAGAGCCAGGACCCCCAGGAGTGGCTCGACCTCACGTACGTCGACTGGAAGTCCTCCGGCGACACCCGGTTCGCCCCCTTGGCCAGCGCCTACGGCGACATGGAGTGCAACGGGTTCTGGAACCACACGCCGGCGAAGACCGACAAGGACGGCGTCTGGGTGCCGGACAACATCGCCGTCGCGCCGCGCCTGAAGGCGCGCGCTGAGGAGCCCGGCGCAAACATCGGCCGCTGCCGGGTCATCGAGCTCAAGCCGAACACCTATGCCGACTGCATCTACAACCTGCACATTGACGATAACAACCGGCTCAACCCGGAGGGCACCGGCTGGATCGTGCGCGGCTTCTTCAACCTCACGGACAACCCGGACTCGGTGATGATCCTGCGCGAGGACCGGGATGACCCGGCCACCGAGACCCGCATCCCGCTGCCGGCAGGTACGCAGGTCATCATCGACACCCAGCGCCTGTGGCACGCCGTTTGGCACCCGGGACCTGAGTTGCGCTACTGCCTCATCACGTCGTGGACCTGCGGCCCTGAGTTGCAGGGATACATCGACGCCCGCCACCCGCGCACGAAGGTCGCCAACGCCCCGCTGGACCAGGCGGTCATCGACGCGGCGGCGCAGGATGTCGCCCGCCGGCGCGCAGAGCGCGCCGCACGCCTGGCTGAGCAGGGCAAGGTGCACGTCGACGCGATGTCGGAGGCGTAAGCCTCGACCGCGCAGCGCGCACTTAGACTCTGCGGCCATGTCAGGGCCGAACACGAACTACGACCCGGTTGAGGTCGCTGTGCTGCGCCCTGAGGCCGTACAGGCCGCCCTTTCGGCGGCAATTAATGACATCGCAGCGGCGTCATCGCTGGAGGATCTCAAGTCGGTTCGCATCGCCCACACGGGCGATCGGTCGCCGCTGGCGCTGGCAAATCGTGAGATCGCCGCGCTGCCACCGGCGGCCAAGGCAGACGCCGGCAAGCGCGTCGGGCAGGCCCGAGCAAGCATCGCGGACGCGCTTCACGTAAGACAGCAGGAGCTCACCGACGCGCGCGACGCGCAGATCCTGGTCGACGAGGTCGTCGACGTCACGCTGCCCGCACAGACCGGCCCGCGCGGGGCGCGTCACCCGCTGTCCCTGCTGAACGACCGGGTCGCGGACATCTTCGTGGCCATGGGCTGGTCGGTCGCCGAGGGTCCTGAGGCGGAGTTGGAGTGGCTGAACTTCGATGCGCTGAACATGCCGGCGGCCCACCCGGCCCGCACGATGCAGGACACGTTCTTCATCGCCCCTGAGGGCTCTGGGGCGCTGCTGCGCACGCACACGTCGCCGATCCAGATCCGCGAGATGTTGCGCCGTGAGCCGCCCCTGTACATCGTGTGCCCCGGCCGGGTCTTCCGCACGGACGAGATCGACGCCACGCACCTGCCCGTCTTCCACCAAGTCGAGGCGCTGGCCGTCGACAGGGGCCTGTCCATGGCGCACCTGAAGGGAACGTTGAACGCATTCGCGTCGGCGATGTTCGGCGAGGGGATCACCACGCGCCTGAGGCCCTCGTACTTCCCCTTCACCGAGCCAAGCGCCGAGGTGGACCTGCAGTGCTTCGTCTGCCGCGGTGCCAGCGCGGCCGGTGGCGAGCCGTGCCGCACCTGTCGAAACGAAGGCTGGATCGAGTGGGGTGGTGCGGGCATGGTGCACCCGCGGGTACTGCAGTCGTGCGGGGTGGACCCAGATGTCTACACCGGCTTCGCCTTCGGCATGGGACTTGAGCGCACCTTGATGTTCCGCAGCGATGTGCGCGACCTACGCGATGTCATCGAGGGCGACCTACGGTTCTCCGCATTCTTCGGCGGTGAGATCTGATGCGTGTCCTGTTCAGCTGGCTCAAGGAATTCGCGCCGGTGGCAGCCTCAGCCACCGAGGTCGCGCAAGCCCTCATCAGGCTGGGATTCGAGGTCGAGGGAGTTGAGCGGCTCGGCGAGGGGGTACGCGGGCCACTGGTCGTCGGCACGGTCGCTCACATCGAGGAGTTGACCGAGTTCAAGAAGCCCATCAGGTTCTGCCAGGTCGACGTCGGAGCGGCCCACGGGGGAGTGCGCGGCATCGTCTGCGGAGCGCGGAACTTCGCTGAAGGCGACCGAGTCGTCGTCGCACTGCCCGGCAGCGAGTTGCCGGGCGGCTTCACCATCACTGCCCGCGAGACGTACGGCCGGGTGTCCGACGGCATGATCTGTTCAGAGCGCGAGCTCGGGCTGTCCGACGAGCATTCCGGCATCTTGGTGCTCGACCCGGACTGCGAAGTCGGCGCCGACGCGTCGGCGGTCCTCGGGCTCGGCGACGCGGTCCTAGACGTCTCCGTGAACCCCGACCGCGGCTACGCCATGAGCGTGCGCGGTCTTGCCCGCGAGGTGGCTTCGGCGTTCAGTGTCGCCTTCGTTGACCCGGCGGACGACCTGCCCGCGCTGCCAGAGCCGACAGCCGGGTCCGTGCCACGCCCCATCGCCGTCGACTCACCGGCATGCTCGATATTCGTGCTGCGCACGCTGCACGACGTGGATGCGGGTGCGCCGACGCCCCGGTGGCTCAGCCAACGACTTCGCGCAGCGGGCGTGCGTCCGGTGTCGCTCATCGTGGACGTCACGAACTACGTCATGCTCGAGCTGGGCCAGCCGCTGCACGCCTTCGACGCTGAGCGGGTCGCAGGCGCCGTCGTCGTGCGCCGGGCGCGACCGGGCGAGGCGCTGGAGTTGCTCGACCACACAACCCGCGAACTGACTGAGGATGACGTCGTCATCGCGGATGACTCCGGCGCGCTCAGCCTCGCCGGCATCATGGGCGGAGTGCAGTCTGAGATCTCCTCGGCCACCACCTCGGTGTTGATTGAGGCTGCTCACTTCGACCACCGCGTCATCGCGGCATCGTGTCGGCGGCACCGCCTCTCGACAGATGCCTCCCGCAGGTTCGAGCGCGGCGTTGACCCGCGGCTGGCGCCGGTTGCGGCGCACCGTGCCGCGAGCCTGCTCGTGGCTCTCGCCGGCGCGCACTCCGCAGGCTTGCAGGCGGTTGAGTTCGAGCAACCCGCGATCCACGTAAGCACCACGGCGCAGGCCATCAGCGCGCTCATCGGCCTGCCCGTGGACACCGACGCGTGCGCTCGACTCCTTCGCGCGGTCGGATGCGATGTCGACGCCAACGATGACGCGCTGGTCGTCACGCCGCCGACCTGGCGCCCCGACCTGCGCCTGGGGTGCGACCTCGCGGAGGAGGTGGCGCGGCTCATCGGGTACGACCAGATTCCTGCGCTGAAGCCGTCGCCGACTGACCACTCGGGTTTGCGGGCATCGCAGCGCGCGCGGCGCAACCGCGACAACAGCCTGGTCGGCCTTGGCTGGACCCAGGTCATGCTCACGCCTTTCACCTCGAAGAATGCCGTCGCCGCTCTCGGGTGCGCGGAGACGGATGAGCGCATGGACCTCGTCCCGTTGCTGAACCCGATGTCCGACGAGGAGCCGTTCCTGCGAAGCACGCTCATCCCGAGCCTGGCCGCGGCTGTGCGCCGCAACCGAAGCCGCGGCTTCGACTCGGTCGCTGTGTTCGAGGCGTCCGCCGCGCACCGCAACGGCAGCCGCGCTGCAACCGCGGCCTTTCCGGCCGCGAGTGCCCCGCCGACGCCTGAGCAGTTCGCGCAAATGCTCGCGGCAGCCCCGGTCGAGCAGCGCTGGGTCGCCGGGATCGCGTGTGGCGCCTGGCGCGAGGCAAGTTGGGACGGGCCGAGGCAGGCGTGGCAGTGGCAGCACGCTGTTCGGGCCGCGTGCGCGGTTTTGGAGGCCTACGGGCTCAACCCCCATGTGTCGGCGGGGGAGCGCGCCGGCTGGCACCCGGGACGCTGCGCCGCACTGACCGTCGACGGTCCGGACGGCACAGTTGTGGGCTGGGCTGGGGAGATGCACCCGCGGACACTTGAACGATTGGAGCTGCCACCTCGAACCGTCGCATTCGAGGTGCGGGTCGACGCACTCGAGGCGCGCATGGATTCCGCCATGCCGCCGGCATTCAGCCGCACTGTCGCCACGTCTCCGGTGGTCAAGGAGGACGTGGCACTCGTGGTGGGCGCTGATGTCCCGTCGGCGGCGCTGGCACAGGCGCTGCGCGAAGGGTGCGGCTCGCTGCTTGAGTCTGTCCATCTCTTCGACGAGTACACGGGGGAGCAGGTCGGGCAAGGCCGGAAATCGTTGGCGTTCTCGCTTCGCTTCCGTCACCCCGAGCGCAGCCTGACTGACGACGAGGTCGCCGCCGCACGCACTGCGGGAGTCGAGGTAGCAGCCGCCCGGCACGGTGCGAAGCTCCGGGCCGCAGCGACAGATTCTGCGCGTTAGCGCGCCCTGTCCCGCCACGGCACCGCGCCGCGGCTGATTCCTGCGCTGACTCAACGTGAGCGCCGGAATTTCCGGTAACAAGTCGCGGCACACGAGTCTGGTCGCTGGTCTGTGACACTATTGCGCCGCGACCGTTGCGCTGTGCGCACCTTCGACCCGTGAGGTGAAATCGACCATGTCAGAACGGCCGGCTGCAGCAGCCTCGGTGAGGCGGCGACGCCTGCGCTGGTACGTGATCAGCGCGTCAGCGGTCCTGGTGTTCATGGTCACGTGGCTGCTCGTCACCGGGCTTAACGTTCAGCGCGACCTGCGCAGCGCTCGCGCTGCGGCGTCAGGCTTGGCTTCCTCTTCCGCGAGCGCATCTGACCTTGTCGCCACAATCGGCCGTACCCGCGCGCTCATCGTGGCTGCGGACGCGCGGGTCCACGACCCGGTCTGGACCGTCGCCTCGCATATCCCGCTGCTGGGTCGGACCCCCAATGCGGTGCGGGTCACCACGTCTGCAGCGAATGCGGTCCTGCAAGCCATCCGGCCGGTGGAGTCACAACTGGCTGCCGCTGTGCCAACGCCCGGCGAGCCCGTGTCGCCGGCGTTGGTGGAGGCGCTCTCGGCGACGCTGACCAGAATCGGTCCGGTCCTAACCGACGAGTCCGCACGTTTGGCGCGATTGCCGCTTGGCGGTGTTCCCGGCGCAATCGCCGGCCCGGTCCGCGAAGTGCGGGACCTGCTGGCGAACGTCGCTGACAACCTCGAGCAATACCAGTCGCTGGCAACGGTTGCGCCCATCCTGCTGGGAATGGACCGACCGCACACATGGCTGCTGCTCATGCTCAACGGCGCGGAAGCCCGCGCCACCGGCGGGTTCGTGGGTGCCACCGGGCTGCTGCGCGCCGAACGCGGCCGGCTGAAACTCCGGCGCCTTGAGCCGAACGAGGTCCTCGCCAGATTCCCGCTCACTGACGCTGATGTTGACGCGGCTATCACCGGAACCGGCATGATCGACCTCTACGGCAGCGACCTGAAGCGCATCAAAGACTTCAACCAGACTCCGAACTTCGCGGTCGTGGCGCGCCTGGCGTTGACAATGGAGCAGCGCGCTCACGGCTCGACACCAGACGGCGTTATCGCCATGGACGAGCATGCGATGGCGGCTCTGATGAAAGTCACCGGGTCTGTCAAGGTCGGGCGCACCACTGTCAGCGCCGACACCGCAGTCCGGTTCATCACGCGCGACGTCTACCAGCCGTTCTTGCGTCTGCCGGTAGCCAAGGCGGTCGCGGCGAAAGACGCGATGCTCGCCGAACTCGTCACGGAGGTCTTCCGTCGGTTTTCCAATGGCTCCGCCAGTCCCGTCTCGATGGTGCAGGCCATCGCAGCCTCGGCGGTTGACGGCCGCATCTCCCTCTACTCCGCAAACCCCCGCGAGCAAGGCGTCATCGCCAAGACCGCGGTCGCGCATACACCGGGGTCCCTGGGCTGGCCGTCCGCGCAGGTCGTGGTCGTGAACGGCGGCGGGAACAAGCTTGAGGCTTACATCCAGGCTGATGTGCGTTATGTGCAGGGCGCCTGCCTCGGCAGCAAGTCCGAGCGCAAGGCCTCCATCGAAGTCACCCTGAACAACCGAGCCCCGCGATCAGGGCTGCCGAGTTATGTGGCCGGACGGCTCGACCTGCACAAGCCGAATCCCAAACCCCAGGGCTCCAACCGTGAGCTCGTGTTCGTCCATGTGCCGCGCGGAAGTTACATCACCCAGGCCACCTATGACGGCGCTCCGGTCACTCCGTCGGTCGACGCGAACGAGTCCCACCGCCGAGTCTTCAAGTTCGTCCTCGAGAGCACCGGTGGCAAGAGCCAGAAGTTGAAGATCGACTACAACGAGGCAACCAACGACCAGGCCGAGACAGACCGGATGGGCGTGCAGCCGATGACGTTGCCGATGACCGCGACGACTGTCCCAGCCGCCATCTGCCCCAAGGTCGGCTGACGCCCGTTCAGGTGCTCGTGCGTCCTGACTGAGTGAGATGGGTCCTTATCCTGGTCATGGGTGTCCAATCAGCTCGGAACCCAGTGATCCGAACCTGCTCACGCGGCCATCAACTGGCGCAACATTCCTCACCGGCGCTCTGCCTGCCGCCAAGAACCCCAGCGGTGCGGGGTTGCATGCGCGGCATCTCAGACACGATCGGCACGCAGCGACCGCTGATGCCGGCAACCGGGGAGCGGTCTGCCGTCTCAGCGCCGTCTCACGCCGCAGATGTTCTGAGAGCAACCGAGCAGACTTACCCTCGCGGGTGCCCCTCGCCTCGTGGAAGTCACTGCGCCAGCGAGGCGCCGTCAACCCATCCCAGCGTGCGCTTTCCGCGCCGCGCCACGAGCCACTGCCCGTGGACGAGGTCCGCGGATGTGTACACCTGTTCGTCAGACTCCACACGCTCGTTGTTGATGTAGGCGCCGCCCTCAGCGATCGCCCGTCGGGCGGCGCCCTTCGACTCAACCACCCCTGACGCCACCAGTACGGTCACCGCGGCCACCGCGCCGGTGTGCTCAGCCGCGTCCAAGGCCCGACCGGGCGCCTCCGCCAGGGCGCTGGCGAGGATGCCCGGGGATGTGGCTTCGAGCCCATCGCGGCCCTGTCTGGCCTGTGCCCCGAACAGCGCCTGCGCTGCGGCCTCCACGTCATGTGCTACGGCATCGCCGTGGACCAGCGCGGTCACCTCCGCTGCAAGCGCTCGCTGCCCTAGGCGCGCGGCCGGAGCCTGCTCGGCTTGGGCAATCAGGTCCTGCACCTGCGGCAGGGGAAGAAGCGAGAACGTCCGCAGCAGCATGGCGATGTCCTCGTCGGCGGTGTTGAGCCAGAATTGGTAGAACGCCCACGGGCTTGTCAGGGTGGGGTCGAGCCACACGGCCCCGGATTCGGTCTTGCCGTATTTCGTCCCGTCGGCCTTTGTAACCAGGGGCATCGTGGCGGCGTGGACGCGCTCGCCTGTGAGACGGCGCACGAGGTCCACCCCGGCAGTGATGTTGCCCCACTGGTCCGAACCGCCGATCTGCAGTCGACAGTCGTACCGTCGGTGCAGCTCGACGTAGTCGTACGCCTGCAGGATCTGGTAGCTGAACTCCGTGTAGGAAATGCCATCCCCGGCCAGCCGTGCCGCGACTGCCTCGCGGTTGAGCATCCGGTTCACGCTGAAGTGCTTGCCGATGTCCCGCAGCAGCGTGAGCGCGTCTAGTTGCGCGGTCCAGGCGTAGTTATCGACCACCAGTGCCGCGTTGGGGCCTTCAAGGTTGACGAACCGGGACACTTGTTCGGTCATTTGTTCGACCCACGCCCGCACGACGTCCCGGGAGTTCAAGACGCGCTCGCCGGCTGCCTTGGGGTCTCCGATGAGCCCGGTGGCGCCGCCCACGAGCACGATGGGGCGGTGCCCGGCCATCTGGAAGCGCCGCAGTTCGAGCAGGGTCGCCAGGGACCCCATGTGCAGGCTCGGGGCCGTGGGGTCGAACCCGCAGTAGAGCGTCATGGGGGAGGCGAGGGCGGCAGAGAGGGCGGCCGAGTCCGTGCTGTCCGCAATCCGGCCCCGCGCGGCCATGGTGGTGAGGACGTCCTGCACATTTCCGCTCATGGGGTTAGTCTGCCCGACACGGCGAAGAAACTGCCCCCGGGTACTAGCCGGCCGCTATGCCCTGTGGTACTTTCACGCCCATGGCTCGCAAATACATCCTCCCCCTCGCCATCGGCGCCACAGTCGTGGCCGTGGCTGTCACCGCTCCCGCCAAGGCGTACCCGCCGGGCACAGCCCTTGATGTCAAGGTTGCCTCACCGATTGTTACCTCGCGGACATTCGTGGCCACCGTCAGCAACATCAAGCCTGGCGCGACGTGCAACGTCCTCTTCAACAAGAAGCGGACGGCATGCACCGTGGGTGACGGGGGCACATCCAAGGATGTCACCTTGGCGACGCCTGTGGTCAGGGGGCGCTTCAAGCTTGTCGCGTCGGTGCCGTCTGACGGACTCGATGGTCGCAGTGACACGCTGCTCATCCACGTGGCCTCCATCAAAGCCTCCGCGCTGTCTCGTGTCGGTCGCGCGCAGGGCTTCGGTGTGCGTTTCCTCCCTGAGGACACGAAGGTCTCCGTTGTTGTCGACGGCGAGGAAATTGCATCTGCATTCGCAGACGCAGACGGCCGGATTGACGCTGCAGACCTGCAGTGGACCCCGGACATGACTGGCGCGACCCCGGTCACCTTGAAGGCTGACGGAGCCACCATCTGGTCTAAGACCTACAAGGTTGCGAAGGCTCGGTAGTCAGCACTCGGCTTGTGTGGCCCCGGCGCTCTGCGCCGGGGCCACAGCCATGTCCGGGCCATGTGTGCGGGAGATAGCCGCAGAGGGAACAGGTGTGGCGGTAGGTGCGCTGCGTAGCTCGCGTATCCCGACCGGGTGGCCGGGCCACGGCACTCATTGGCGAGGTCGTGCGCAGCCGTGCGCCGCTGGGCTCACTGCGGCCACCCCCGGCCATGGGCTGCCCGCACAGACACCTCAAGCGCCGTGCGCGCACTGGTTGTCCCTGGTCGCGCAGCGGTCGTTGAATCTGGGCCAGTGCACCAGCGTGTCCTGCCACTTTGAGCCCCGCCCCGACCGGGGTGAGCCGGATCGGGTCCCGCGGCTTTGACACCCCTGCTGGACAGACCCCACTAGGTCCAACCGCCTCTGCACCCCCCGTTGTTCCCTTCCCCACGTGCGGGTCCTCGTGCGCAACCGAGGGTGCGTGGGCCGCGTAGCGCGCTGAGGCCCCGGACATTCGATTGAGCCTCTCGCACCCGCGAACACCGGCAGCGGCAGGGCGCCGCCTCCGCCTAGTCCGCAGGCTGCGGACGGCCCTAACCCCCGGGGCCATCCTGACGAACCTCGGGTCATTCTCGAGTGA
>JAGWWW010000002.1:0-2500 GCA_018970205.1 Actinomycetales bacterium | reverse complement strand
CCAAACCGATCGCGCGTGATACCTGTCAGGGGTTGCGCGGTCGGGGTTGTGGGACTTCCACGAGTCTGCTGACACAGACTCACGAAGTTACAAAGTCATGTCATAGTCGAAAGCCGTGGAAACGGCTGGCACAGAGGGTGACACCCCCGTAGACGAAATGTCATGACCTTCGAGGAAGTATCCCAAGTAGTACGGGGCCCGAGAAATCCCGTACGAATCTGGCGGGACCACCCGCTAAGCCTAAATACTCCTTGGTGACCGATAGCGGACAAGTACCGTGAGGGAAAGGTGAAAAGTACCCCGGGAGGGGAGTGAAATAGTGCCTGAACCCGTGTGCCTACAAGCCGTTGGAGCCTGAAAGGGTGACAGCGTGCCTTTTGAAGAATGAGCCTGCGAGTTAGCGATATGTGGCGAGGTTAACCCGTGAGGGGCAGCCGTAGCGAAAGCGAGTCCGAATAGGGCGATTGAGTCGCATGTCCTAGACCCGAAGCGAAGTGATCTATCCATGGCCAGGTTGAAGCGCGGGTAAGACCGCGTGGAGGACCGAACCCACCAATGTTGAAAAATTGGGGGATGAGCTGTGGATAGGGGTGAAAGGCCAATCAAACTTCGTGATAGCTGGTTCTCCCCGAAATGCATTTAGGTGCAGCGTCACGCGTTTCTTTCCGGAGGTAGAGCTACTGGATGCCTTAGGGGCCTCACCAGGTTACCGACGGCAACCAAACTCCGAATGCCGGAAAGTCAGAGCGTGGCAGTGAGACTGTGGGGGATAAGCTTCATAGTCGAGAGGGAAACAGCCCAGAACATCAGCTAAGGCCCCCAAGCGTGTGCTAAGTGGGAAAGGATGTGGAGTTGCATAGACAACCAGGAGGTTGGCTTAGAAGCAGCCACCCTTAAAAGAGTGCGTAATAGCTCACTGGTCAAGTGATTCCGCGCCGACAATGTAGCGGGGCTCAAGCACACCGCCGAAGCTGTGTCATTCGCGCAATAGCCCGGTCTTCGGATCCAGGCGCGTGGATGGGTAGGGGAGCGTCGTGTGGCGAGTGAAGCGGCGGGGGAACCCAGCCGTGGACGCCACACGAGTGAGAATGCAGGCATGAGTAGCGAATGACGGGTGAGAAACCCGTCCGCCGAATGACCAAGGGTTCCAGGGTCAAGCTAATCTGCCCTGGGTAAGTCGGGACCTAAGGCGAGGCCGACAGGCGTAGTCGATGGACAACGGGTTGATATTCCCGTACCGGCGTATCAGCGCCCATGCTGAACCTAGTAATGCTAAGCGTACGAAGCGAGCCTTCGGGTGAGTGGAGTACGTGACCCAACGCTAGTAGTAGGCAAGCAAAGGGGTGACGCAGGAAGGTAGTTGAACCCGGGCGATGGTAGTCCCGGGGTAAGGATGTAGGGCGGGCTGTAGGCAAATCCGCAGCCCATGCGCCTGAGATCCGATGCCGAGCCGTTAGGCGAAGTCAATGATCCTATGCTGCCAAGAAAAGCCTCTAGCGAGCTGGTAAGCCGCCCGTACCCCAAACCGACTCAGGTGGTCAGGTAGAGAATACCAAGGCGATCGAGATAACCGTGGTTAAGGAACTCGGCAAAATGCCCCCGTAACTTAGGGAGAAGGGGGGCCAATCAGCGTGTAGGGACTTGCTCCCGAAGCGTTGGGTGGCCGCAGAGACCAGACAGAAGCGACTGTTTATCAAAAACACAGGTCCATGCAAAGTCGCAAGACGACGTATATGGACTGACGCCTGCCCGGTGCTGGAAGGTTAAGGGGACCGGTTAGCCGCAAGGCGAAGCTGAGAACTTAAGCCCCAGTAAACGGCGGTGGTAACTATAACCATCCTAAGGTAGCGAAATTCCTTGTCGGGTAAGTTCCGACCTGCACGAATGGCGTAACGACTTCTGTACTGTCTCAACCGCGGACTCGGCGAAATTGCACTACGAGTAAAGATGCTCGTTACGCGTGGCAGGACGGAAAGACCCCGGGACCTTTACTATAGCTTGGTATTGGTGGTCGGTTCGATTTGTGTAGGATAGGTGGGAGACTGTGAAGCTCGGACGCCAGTTCGGGTGGAGTCGACGTTGAAATACCACTCTGATCGAATTGGCTGTCTAACCTCGGTCCGTAATCCGGATCAGGGACAGTGCCTGGTGGGTAGTTTAACTGGGGCGGTTGCCTCCCAAAGAGTAACGGAGGCGCTCAAAGGTTCCCTCAGCCTGGTTGGCAATCAGGTGTCGAGTGTAAGTGCACAAGGGAGCTTGACTGTGAGACCGACGGGTCGAGCAGGGACGAAAGTCGGAACTAGTGATCCGGCGTCGGCATGTGGAAGCGGCGTCGCTCAACGGATAAAAGGTACCCCGGGGATAACAGGCTGATCTTGCCCAAGAGTCCATATCGACGGCATGGTTTGGCACCTCGATGTCGGCTCGTCGCATCCTGGGGCTGGAGTAGGTCCCAAGGGTTGGGCTGTTCGCCCATTAAAGCGGTACGCGAGCTGGGTTT
>JAGWWW010000026.1 GCA_018970205.1 Actinomycetales bacterium | reverse complement strand
TGTAGCGCGGGCTCATGCTCCGACGCGGTCACGAACAGCAGCTCGTCGCCGGCTTCGAACGGGTCGTCCGGTGAGGGCGCAATCACGCGCTCATCCCGCACAATCGCGACTAGAGCGGTGTCCGGCGGCCACTGGCACGAGCGGACGAGCCGCCCGATGACCGGGCTGTCGGTCGCCAATGTCAATTCGACGAGGTTGGCGTTGCCGGTGCGGAAGCTGAAAAGGCGCACCAACTCGCCGACGCTCACGGCTTCCTCCACCAGCGCCGTGAGCATCGTCGGGGTCGACACGGCCACATCCACGCCCCAGGACTCGTTGAACATCCACTCGTTGCGCGGGTGGTTCACGCGGGCGACCACGCGGGGGATGCCGAACTCGGTCTTCGCAAGCAACGAGGTCACCAGGTTGACCTTGTCGTCGCCGGTCGCGGCAACCAAGACCTGGCAGCGTGCGAGCTCGGCGCGTTCCAGGCTCTCCACCTCGCAGCAGTCCGCCTGCAGGAACTCCACGCCGGGTGGCAGGTCGGGGTGCTCGCGCTGCTGCTCTTTGTCGATGACGAGCACATCGTGCCCGCGGGTCTGCAGGTCGCGTGCGATCGCGCGACCCACCTTGCCCGCTCCGGCGACGGCGATTCTCATCGGTTGCCCTCCGGTCCGCCTTGCAGGTGTGCAGCCGCAGCCTCGGCGTCTTTGACTGCCACCGCGATGTGCACCACGTCGCCCTCCTGCAGAACGGTCGACGAATGCGGGACCAAGCCCGATCCGAAGCGCACGATGAACGCCAGCCGCCCGGGCAGCCCTTGTTCGATAGTGCCCACCGTCTTGCCCAGCCAGGACGCGGCCACCGGCACCTGGGAAAGCGTCACGCTGCCAGCCGGGTCGCGCCACTCACTGTGGCTGAGGTCCGCACGGACCCGGTGGACGATCTGATCCACCGTCCATGCCACGGTGGCGACAGTCTGGATGCCCAGCCGCTCGTACACCTCTGCGCGCCGCGGGTCGTAGATGCGCGCGACCACATTCGGCACGTTGAAGACCTCTCGTGCGACCCGGGCGGCGATGATGTTGGAGTTGTCGCCGTTGCTCACCGCCACGAACGCGTCGGCGCGGTCGATGCCGGCGTCGAGCAGCCGCTCCCGGTCGAATCCGACTCCGTTCACCGTCAGTCCGCTGAACCCTCGCGCGAGGCGTTTCCACGCCTTGGGGTCCTGGTCGATGATCGCGACGGAGTAGCCGTCGGTGTCGAGAATCTGAGCCAGCGCACTGCCCACGCGGCCGCAGCCCATGATCACGATATGCACGGTGGGGCAGCGTACGCTGCCATCCCATGCCCCCCTTGGCGGACACCATCAAGCGACTTGTCTTCGGTCGCAAGCTTCGCAGCGAAACGCTGGGCGAGACCCTCCTGCCCAAGCGCATCGCGCTGCCGATCTTCGCCTCGGATGCTCTGTCGAGCAACGCGTACGCCACCCAGGAGATCCTGTTGGTGCTCGCGGCCGGTGGCGCGGCGCTGACCCACTACTCGGTCTGGATGGCTGCTGCGGTGGTCCTCGTGTTCACCATCGTGGTGTTGTCGTACCGCCAGAACGTGCACGCCTACCCCTCCGGCGGCGGTGACTACGAGGTGGTCACGGTCAACCTCGGCCCCAAGCCCGGCCTGGTTGTGGCCTCGGCCTTGCTGGTCGACTACGTGCTCACCGTCGCCGTCTCCGTTTCCGCCGCGGTCGCGAACGTCGCCTCGGTCTTCCCGGTCGTGTTCAAGCACCAGACCGGCGTGGCGCTCGGCGCGGTCACGCTGCTCACCTTGATGAACCTGCGCGGCGTCCGCGAGTCGGGTGCGGCGTTCGCCATCCCCGTGTACGGGTTCATCGCCTCCATCTTCCTCATGCTGGGCTACGCCCTGTGGCAGGTTCTCAACGGCGCCACGCTGGAGGCCGAGAGCAAGTCATGGCAGTTGGCGCCGGAATCCGTTCACACATACTCAGGGCTGGCACTTGTCTTCCTGCTCATGCGCTCCTTCTCATCCGGCACCACCGCGCTGACCGGGGTTGAGGCCATCAGCAACGGCGTTCCGGCGTTCCGGCACCCGAAGTCGAAGAACGCGGCCACCACTTTGGCCATGCTCGGGGTCATCTCCATGGCCATGTTCAGCGGCATCACCTGGCTGGCGCTGAAGACCGGAGTGAAGATCGCCGAGCACGACGCCGACCTCATCGGGCTGCCAGCAGGTGAGTCGCAGAAGACGGTCATCGCGCAGGTGGCAAACGCGGTGTTCTCGGACTTCCGGCTCGGCGCGGTGATCGTCGCAGGGGCCACTGCTTTGATCCTCGTCCTCGCCGCCAACACGGCCTTCAACGGCTTCCCGGTGCTCGGCTCGGTGCTGGCGCGTGACGGCTACCTGCCCCGGCAGTTGCACACCCGCGGCGACCGGCTCGCCTTCAGCAACGGCATCGTCGCCCTCGCGGTGGTGGCGGGGCTGCTCATCTGGATTTATGACGCTCAAGTGAGCCGGCTCATCCAGCTCTACATCATCGGAGTCTTCGTCTCTTTCACCCTGAGCCAACTGGGGATGATCCGCCACTGGACCCGGCTGCTGCGCAACGAACGCGACCGCAGGGCGCGCAGCACGATGCTGAGGAGCCGATTCACCAACGCGGTGGGATTCGTGCTCACCGGCACCGTGCTGGTCATCGTGCTGCTCACCAAGTTCACCCACGGCGCCTACATCGTGTGCATCGCCATGCCCATCATCTTCGCGATCATGGCCGGCATCCGCCGGCACTACGACCGGGTCGCGGTCGAGCTCGCGCCGTCGGCGGACGAGGAGTTCGCGCTGCCAGCCCGCGTGCACGCGGTCGTGCTCATATCCAAGATCCACAAGCCCGCGCTGCGTGCGCTGTCGTTCGCTCGCGCCACCCGGCCGACCACTCTCGAGGCGCTCACGGTCGCGGTGGATTCCGACACCACCGACGCACTGATGGCCGAGTGGGACCGCCGCGGCATCCCCGTCCCGTTGCGCGTGTTGGACTCGCCTTTCCGCGAAATCACCCGGCCGATCGTCGATCACGTCGTGAACCTGCGCCGGCAGAGCCCGCGCGACCTCGTCGTGGTCTACGTTCCGGAATACATCGTCGGCCGCTGGTGGGAGCAGTTGCTGCACAACCATTCCGCGCTGCGCCTGAAGGCAAGGCTGCTGTTCACACCCGGGGTTCTGCTGACCAGCGTCCCTTGGCAGCTGGAGTCAAGTGAGCAAGCTGCGGCGCGTGTGGAGCAGCAGGCGGCAGGTGCGGTCCGCCGGGGCGCGCCGAGTTCCTCGGTCGCCGAGCAAGTCGTCGCCTCGCAAGGCACGTCCCGCCGCGCTGGCGACGGGCACCGTGACTGAGCGCATGAGACGGGTACCCACACAGCGACCCGATGCCGGGCGCGGCGCGCACGGGAACCGCATGCGCGGGGTCGGGCAACACTCGTATGAATCCTGCAGATCAGGTACCGAGATCGGCGGCAACGCGTGATCGAGGTCGGGCAGTCCGTGGAGGTCTCCGTCACCTCAGCGGCCAACGGCGGCCACTGTGTCGGCCGCGCCGACTCCGGGCAGGTTGTCTTCGTCCGGCACGCGCTGCCAGGGGAGCGCGTGACCGCTCGCATCACCGCGGTCGGCAAAGGCGGGCGGTTCCTCAATGCCGACGCAGTGCAGGTGCTGCAGCCATCGGCCCACCGGGTCGCACCCGCATGCCCGTGGGCCGGACGCTGCGGCGGCTGCGACTTCCAGCATGCTGACGACGAGGTGCAGCGACACATGGCGGTCGACGTTGTCGCCGACCTGCTGCGGCGACTCGGGGGCGTCTCCAGCATCCACGGCGCCGCGCTGGAGGTAGCGCTGGCTTGGGTCCCACTGGAGCACGGGCCGGCGGGAGGCGGCTCTCGCAGCCGGGTTCGCTACGTCGTCGGCGCTGACGGCGTCTTGAGCATGCGCGCCCACCACAGCCATGAGTTGGTGCCTGTCGGGGTCTGCCCGCTGGGAATGCCTGTGGCTGCGCAGGCGGCGGCAGCGCACGAGGGCACGCCCGGCACCGAGGTGGAGTTTGTGGTGGACGACGACGGCGAGGTCGTCACGGTCGTCGACGGCATCGGGGACGACCTCGTCACCCGGCGCGTGGATGGACGCGTCTGGCGCTTGCAGCCGACCGGTTTCTGGCAGGTGCACCCACACGCCGCTGAGACACTGTCGCATCTGGTCTGTGACGCAGTCGCGGCGCAGCCCGGCGAACGAGTGCTCGACCTCTACGCCGGAGCCGGGTTGTTCTCGGCAAGCGTCGCGGAACAGGTCGGTGAGAACGGCCGGGTCGAGGCCGTGGAGTCCTCGCAGGAGTCCGTCAACGACGGTGCGACCGCGCTCGCGGACCTGACGCAAGTCACGTTCCACCATGCCGACACCCGCCGGTGGCTGCGCGAGCGCCGAGGTGAGGCGGCGGACGTCGTCATCGTTGACCCGCCGCGTGCGGGCGTCGGCGCTGAAGCGATCGCAGACATCCTGCGGATGGGACCGCGCGTGCTGGCGTACGTCTCCTGCGACCCGGCCACGTTCGCCCGCGATGCGCGCGCTGCGGCCGAGCAGGGCTACCACCTCACGGCGGTCACACTTGTCGACATGTTCCCCATGACCGGCCACATCGAGGTGCTCGGGGTGTTCCGCCCCGGCGCGCACGACTGCCCGGGCGGCTGTGACTAAGATATCTTGACGTCAAGATAAATCGGCGCTCCGCCTCGACGACTTGGAGCAGACATGAACCCCGATTCCTTCGGTGCCCGCGCGGACTGGTCCTGCAACGGACAGACTGTGGAGATCTTCCGCCTTGCTGCGCTGCCGCAGGCCGCGCGGCTGCCCTTCAGCCTGAAGGTGCTCCTAGAGAACCTCCTGCGCACCGAGGACGGCGCCAACGTCACCGCCGAGCACATCCGCTCCCTCGCGCAGTGGGACGCCGCGGCAGAGCCCAGCCAGGACATCCAGTTCACCCCGGCGCGCGTGCTCATGCAGGACTTCACTGGCGTGCCCTGCGTGGTTGACCTCGCGGCGATGCGAGAGGCCGTCGCAGCCCTCGGCGGCGACCCGAACGCCGTCAACCCGCTCGCGCCGGCCGAACTCGTCATCGACCACTCCGTCATCGCCGACTTCTACGGCACCCCGCAGGCGTACGACCTCAACGTTGGCCTTGAGTACGAGCGCAACATCGAGCGGTACCAGTTCCTGCGGTGGGGGCAGACGGCGTTCAGCGAGTTCAAGGTTGTGCCGCCGGGCACCGGAATCGTCCACCAGGTGAACATCGAGCACCTCGCGCGCATCGTCATGGTCCGCAACGGGCGGGCCTACCCGGACACCGTGGTCGGCACCGACTCGCACACCACGATGGTCAACGGCCTCGGCGTGCTCGGCTGGGGCGTCGGCGGCATCGAGGCCGAGGCGGCGATGCTCGGCCAGCCCGTCTCCATGCTCATCCCGCGCGTGGTCGGCTTCAAGCTCACCGGCGAGCTCAAGCCCGGCACCACCGCAACCGACCTGGTGCTCGTCATCACCGAGATGCTGCGCAAGCACGGCGTGGTGGGCAAGTTCGTCGAGTTCTACGGCGAGTCCGTCGCTCACGTCTCCGCCGCCAACCGCGCCACCATCGGCAACATGAGCCCGGAATACGGAAGCACCTGCGCCATCTTCCCGATCGACGACGTGACCCTGGACTACCTGCGCCTGACCGGCCGCAGCGAGGACCAGATCGCGCTGGTGCAGGCGTACTCCAAAGAGCAGGGCCTGTGGCACGACCCGGCAGTCGAGCCTGTGTTCTCCGAATACCTCGAACTCGACCTCGGCAGCGTGGAACCGTCCCTGGCCGGCCCGAAGCGGCCGCAGGACCGGGTGCCGCTGGCTGAGTCGAAGCAGCGGTTCACGTCCGACGTGGCCGCGTACCTCGCCCCCGGCGCGGCCGCCGGGGACTCCTTCGCCACGACCATGCCGGACGGCTCCACCGCCGAGCTCGGTCACGGCGCGGTGGTCGTCGCCGCCATCACCTCCTGCACCAACACCTCCAACCCTTCGGTGATGGTCGCCGCGGGCTTGCTCGCGAAGAACGCCGCCGCCCGCGGCCTGCGCAGCAAGCCGTGGGTGAAGACCACGCTCGCCCCCGGCTCGCGCGTGGTGATGGACTACTACGAGCGTGCCGGCCTGGTGGAGCCGCTGAACACGTTGGGCTTCGACGTCGTCGGCTACGGCTGCACCACCTGCATCGGCAATTCCGGCCCGTTGCCTTCGACCATCAGCGAGTCAGTCAATGCGTACGACCTCGCGGTGGTGTCGGTGCTCTCGGGCAACCGCAACTTCGAGGGCCGCATCAACCCCGATGTGAAGATGAACTACCTCGCCAGCCCGCCGCTGGTCGTGGCGTACGCCATCGCCGGCACCATGAACATCGACCTCGACGCCGAGCCCCTGGGGCACGACGCCGGGGGCAACCCGGTGTTCCTGCGCGACATCTGGCCCAGCGCGCAGGAGATCGACGACGTCGTCGCCACCGCGCTTGACCGCGAGACGTTCCTGCGCGAGTACGCCTCGGTCTTCGAAGGCGACGAGCGTTGGCGCACCCTGCCGACCCCGGCGGGGGAGACCTTCGCCTGGGCGCCGGACTCCACCTACGTCCGCAAACCGGACTACTTCGCCGGAATGGGCATGGAGCCGGCCGCCGTGGCTGACATCCGCGGCGCCCGCGTGCTCGCCTACCTCGGCGACTCGGTGACCACCGACCACATCTCGCCCGCGGGCTCGATCAAGGCTGACAGCCCCGCCGGCCGATACCTGCAGGAGCACGGCGTAGCCCCCAAGGACTTCAACTCTTACGGAGCCCGCCGCGGCAACCACGAGGTCATGATCCGCGGCACCTTCGCCAACATCCGCCTGCGCAACCGGCTCACCCCGGATCAGACCGGCGGTGTCACCCGCAACCACCTCGACGGCGCCACGACCAGCATCTACGACGCCGCGCAGGCGTACGCAGCTGCTGACGTGCCGCTGGTGGTGCTCGCGGGCAAGGAATACGGCAGCGGCTCCTCGCGCGACTGGGCGGCCAAGGGCACAGCCCTGCTCGGCGTGCGCGCGGTGCTGGCGGAGTCCTATGAGCGCATCCACCGCAGCAACCTCATCGGCATGGGCGTGCTGCCGCTGCAGTTCCTGCCCGGCGAGAGCGCCGAGAGTCTGGGCCTGAGCGGTGACGAGACATTCGACGTCTCCGGTGTGACGGCACTGAACGAGGGCACCACGCCATCCACGCTCACCGTCACCGCCACATCAGCGGACGGCAACGTGCGAACCTTCGAGGCGCGCCTGCGCATCGACACCCCCGGTGAGGCCGACTACTACCGCCACGGCGGCATCCTGCCGTTCGTCGCACGCAGCCTCGTCCGCGCCGGTTAGCCGCCGCGCCCACCTGCCCCACCCGACTTAGACTTGCCGGTCATGGAGGGTTACCCGCTGCTGCGCGGCATCGACGGTCCGCAGGACCTGCGGCACCTCTCCCGCGCCGAGCTCGGCGACCTCGCCACTGAGATCCGACGGTTCCTCGTGGAGAAGGTCTCCCGCACCGGCGGGCACCTCGGACCCAACCTCGGCGTCGTGGAGTTGACCATCGCGCTTCACCGCGTGTTCAACTCGCCCAGCGACGTGCTCATCTGGGACACCGGGCACCAGTCGTACGTCCACAAGATGCTCACCGGCCGCGCGGCGGACTTCGGCACCCTGCGCCAGCCCGGCGGCCTCTCGGGCTACCCCTCGCGCAGTGAGAGCCTGCACGATGTGGTCGAGAACAGCCACGCATCGACGGCCCTGAGTTACGCCGACGGCATCGCCAAGGCGTTTGCCCTGCAGGGGCAACGCGGCCGCAGCGTCGTGGCCGTGGTCGGCGACGGCGCGCTCACCGGCGGCATGTCCTGGGAGGCGTTGAACAACATCGCCGCCCGTGAGGACCTGCCGCTGGTCATCGTCGTCAACGACAACGAGCGCTCCTACTCCCCGACGATCGGCGGTCTGGCGCACCACCTGGCAACCCTGCGCACGACCTGGGGCTACGACGGCTTCCTCAAGTGGGGCAAGGAGATCCTGGAGCGCACCCCCGTCGTCGGCCGGCCGGTGTTCGAGGCGCTGCACGGGATGAAGAAGGGCATCAAGGACGTGGTCGCCCCGCAGGGCATGTTCGAAGACCTCGGCCTTAAGTACCTCGGCCCGGTCGACGGGCACAACATCGACGAGGTCGAGCACCTGCTCGCGCGCGCGAAGGCGTACCGCGGCCCGGTCATCGTGCACTGCATCACCGAGAAGGGTCGAGGCCACGCGCCGGCGGAGCAGGACCACGCTGAGCGTTTCCACGCGGTTGCGGTCTCCGACCCGGTGACTGGGGCTCCGGTGAGCGCCCCCGCCCCGAATTGGACCGGCGTGTTCTCAGACGCGATGGTGGCGCTCGGGCGCAGCCGTGACGACATCGTCGCCATCACCGCCGCGATGCAGGGTCCTACCGGGCTCGACGCGTTCGCGCGCAAGTTCCCCGACCGCACCTTCGATGTCGGCATCGCCGAGCAGCACGCGACCACCAGCGCGGCGGGTTTGGCGTACGCCGGGCTGCACCCTGTGGTGGCCATCTACTCCACCTTCCTCAACCGCGCTTTCGACCAAGTCCTCATGGATTGTGCGTTGCACAACGCCGGTGTCACCTTCGTGCTCGACCGTGCTGGCGTCACCGGCGACGACGGGCCCTCCCACCACGGAATGTGGGACCTCGCACTGCTGCAGGCAGTCCCCGGGCTGCGGATCGCCGCACCCCGTGACGGGCAGCGGCTCGTGGAGTTGCTCGAGGAGGCCTCGCAGGTGCGTCACTGCCCGACGGTTCTGCGGTTCCCCAAGGGGGCGCTGCCCGCGCCGGTCGACGCGGTGGCGTCCGTCGGGGGGGTCGACGTCTTGTTCGGCTCCGCCGAAGCCGAGGTGGTCATCGTGGCTGTCGGCGCGATGGCGGGCCTCGCAATGGCCGCTGCCGCGGAGTTGACTCAGGCTGGTGTCAGGGCGGCGGTCGTGGACCCGCGCTGGGTCAAGCCGGTGCCGGGCGCGCTCATCGACCTGTGCCGGCAGGCGGCCCGAGTCGTGGTGGTGGAAGACGGGCTACGTGACGGCGGCGTCGGCAGCGCTGTGGCCAATGCGGTTGCGGACGCGGGCCTGCACACCCCGGTCTCCCGCATCGGCCTGCCCACGAGCTTCCTCGCGCACGGCCCGCGCGCGAAGGTGCTGCAGGACGCCGGCGTCACGGTTGCGGCCATCGTCGACGCGGCGATGCAGGTACGCGCCCATCTGTAGATCGGTTCCCTGCGCGCAACTGGGCTCCTCGGGCGAGCCCGCATCTAGTCGCGCGCATGACGCGGCCGACCTTGTGGTCGCAGGTCGACTTCTGGCGTTGACGAGGCAATGAAGGTGCGCAGCCAACTGTGGATCTGTTCCCTGCGCGCAACTGGGCTCGTCGGGCGAGCCCGCATTTAGTCGCGCGCATGAGGGGGCCGACCTTGTGGTCGCAAGTCGACTTCTGGCCGGGCGCCGCGTTGCATCTGATGCACTGACCGCGGGACCGGTGTGCGGGACCCTCCAGCCGGCTGGCGGCTGCGACGCATGTGCGAGCGCCCGCAGCAGCGGGCGCGGTCAGTTAGTTGCGTGCGGCGGAGCCTGAGCCGACAGCCTCCGGGGCCGTCGCGGTGACCGGGGCGGACGTTGCGTCGGTGACCGCGACGGAGGCACCCGCGTTGGCGTTGTCGACGGCGGTTGCGGAGGTACCGGGAATCACCGGCTTGGTCGCAAGCGGGCGCAGGAAGAGCGCCATCACGGTGGTCACGTAGACCGCCCAAGCGATGACCTGCAGCCAACTGGCCTTGTTGCTGAAGCCGAGGACGACCGAGTTGATCAGGCCGAGCGGGGTGTCCTTGCCGAATGCGGAGGACAGGCTGACGGCGGTCGCGTCCTCACCGGGCAGCACACCGACTTCCTGGAACTCATGAATGGCGTAGGACAGCACCGCACCGGCGACGACGATGAGCGCGGCGCCGGAGACGCGGAAGAACTTGGCAAGGTCCATCTTCAGCGCACCGCGCATGATCAGACGCCCGAGCATGACGGCCACCGCCAACCCCAAGAGGGCGCCGAACGTTCCAGCGATGGCGCTCTGGCCGGCGGAGACGGAGGTCCACAGGAACAGCGCGGTCTCCACACCCTCTCGGGCCACCGCGACGAACGCCAGCGAGGCGACCGAGCCGGTGCCCAGGGCGATGGCGGCGTCGAGTTTGCCGTGCAACTCCCCGCGTAGCCCGCGCGCCGTCCGGCGCATCCAGAAGATCATCCAGGTGACCAGGCCCACCGCTGCCAAGGACATCGCACCGGCGAACATCTCGGCACTGCGCTCGCTCAGATCCTCTGAGACCTGCTGCAGGCCCGCGCTGACGCCGACGCTGAGCAGTATTGCGAGCCCCACGCCGGTCCAGACCGCGCGCTTCAGGTGCGCCCGGGAGGTCTTGGTCAGGTACGCGAGCAGGATGCCGACGACCAGAGCGGCTTCTAGGCCTTCACGCAGGCCGATAATCGCGTTGGACAGCATGGCAGTCGCTCCTCGCAGACGCACCAGCATGGGGAAGGTGCTGGTTAGGTAAACCTAACCTTACCTCACTGCAAAGAACCTCGCACGCGGGCTGGCACTCACTCTGGTGCCCCAGGTGTGCTGGAACGCCGCACCCGGCGCCGCCGGGGCCGGGTGGGCTCTGTGCGCGCCGGCGACGTCGCCTCAGGCTCAGCGGTCCCTGAGACTTCCGAGGCTCGTCCCGGACGGCGTCGGCGGCGCTGCTCGCCGGCGTCAGTCGTCGCGGGCACAGCGTCCGTCCTAGCCACAACCCAGGCTTCGGCAACTGCAGGAGCCACCAACTCAACCTGCCAGGGGCGCGCGCCCGCCTCGAGCATGGCGGCCGTGAGGCCCGCCGGATCGGCCGCCTGCGGCGGCTGCCAACACAGGCGACGCAGCAAGTCCGGTTTCAGGAGGTTCTCCACCGGCATGTTCTGGTCTTGTGCGATGGCCGCTACGGCAGTGCGCGCGGCCTCAAGCCGCGCCCAGGCCTGCGGGTCGCGCGCCGCCCACGAGCGCGGCGGCGGCGGTGCATCGTTGGCCGATGTGGCCGACGGCAGGTCGTCGTCTGCGAGTGCCGTCGCGCTGCGCACCGCGCGCCACCAACTGCGCTGGTTGCGGCGGGCACCGTTGGTGGAGAACTCCGGCAACGCATCGAGGTCGTCGAACTTCGTCGGCAGCGCGAGAGCGGCGGCGACCAGCGCCGCATCAGGCAGGATCCGGCTCGGGTGCACATCATGGATGCGCGCAATCTGGTCCCGCTCCTGCCAGAGCGCCTGCACGACGGCGAGCCCCCGGCGGCCGCGGACTTTGTGCAGTCCTGAGGTGCGGCGCCACGGGTCCGGCTTGGGTTGGGCGTCGGCCTGTGACTGCACGATCACATGGGCGCACTCCTGCTGCAGCACATGGTCTTTGCCGGCCTCGGTCAGCTCGGCTCGCAGCGCATCGGCCAGTTCCAGCAGCACCTCGACATCCAGCGCGGCGTACACCAGCCACGACCGGCGCAGCGGCCGCGTCGACCAGTCGACGGCGGAGTGCTCCTTGGCCAGGGACAACCCGAGAACATCCGCCACCAGCGGCCCGAGCCCGACGCGCGGCCGACCCAAGAGCCGGGCCGCGAGCTCGGTGTCGAAGAGCCCCGCCCGCGGGTGTAGCCCGACCTCCTCCAAACACGCGAGGTCTTGGCTGGCCGCGTGCAGCACCCACTCGACCCCGGCGAGCGCGTCGTCGATGATGCCCAAGTCGGGTTGCGCCACCGGGTCGATGAGGAATGTCCCGGCGCCGGCGCGGCGGATTTGGATGAGATACGCGCGCTGGCCGTACCGATGGCCGCTGGCCCGTTCGGCGTCGAGTGCGACCGGGCCGTGGCCCTGACGCAGCGCCTGCGCGGCTTGCTGTAACTCAGCCGCCGATGTGATGACCGGCGGCAAGCCGTCCCGTGGCTCAACCAGCGGCGTCAGGTCCGCAGTGGGTGCTGACGATGCTGCCTCTGCCTCTGACGGTCGGGGCGCCGACGCTGCTTCAGTCGCGACCTGCGCGCTGGCGGCTCCAGGGGAGTCAGCGGCGGCCGGGGTCACAGGCGCCAACGCTAACCGGCGCGACGCTCACTGGATCAGCCCTGCGCGCAGGACACGCGCGACCATCGCGGCGCGGTCCCCGGTGCCGAGTTTGTGGCCGATGCGCGCGAGGTGGCTCTTGACGGTCAGCGCCGAGATCCCGAGCAACTCGCCGACGTCGGTGTTGCTCGCGCCGTCAGCGACCGCGGCAAGCACAGCGAGCTCCCGCTCGCTGAGGTCTAGCGTGGACGCGGTCGGGCTGAGGCCGGCGCTGTGAGCCCCGGGCTGGCGCACGATGTAGCCGTGAGCGCCGTAGTGCATCGCGGCTTTCACCGCCAGCTCGTCGCGACGAGGTGTCAGCAGCAGCACACGGCAGCCGCGCCGGCGCAACTCGCGGACCGTGGCGAGAGTCGGCGCGTCGGCAGGGGCGCCATCGAGCAGGACGATGTCGGTCACGCGGTGAAACGCCCGAGCGCTGACGAGGTCCAATGCTTCCTGAGCGGAGGGCACGACCGTCGCCTCGCCGAACTCACTCAGCGCCGACGACACCTCGCTCGTCGCGCGCGCGGCGATGTGGATGATGTTCACCACCGGGGCGAACGGGTCGTTGCGGTTGGGCGCGGTTGAGTTGCTCACGCGCTGAGAATCGGCCGTGGCCCGGCCGCGCTCAAATCGTCGTCCGGCTGGCGGACGCGCTGCTCTGCGGTTCGGTGAGTTGCGGCCAGATTGGGGCGGCGCCCGCAGGTGCGCCCGAGTCTCAGGCCGTCACTTGTGGCGCGGGGGTGACCCAACGGCGTGGGAGTCGGCGCCGGCGGCGCGGGTCACGCATGTGCGCGGATTCGGCTTCGTCAGTCGCGGCCGCAGGAGACGGCCATGACTTGCAGCCACGCCCGCACATTCGCCTCCACGTCGATGAGGCCGCGGCCGTCAACCGGCGGGGTCCAGGAACAGCGCACCTCGACGTCGGCCGTCGGCACGCGGTCGCCGACGTCCCCGAACGGCCGTGACTGGTTGCACGTCACCGTCGCGCTGGTCTCGGCAGGGGATACCGACCACGCGTGCCAGGCCTCCCCGAACCACGACCAGGCGACTTCCGGCAGCAACGGGTCGCTTGCCATGTGCTCATCGACGTCCGCCCGCGTGTAGACGACGACCCGCCAGGTGCCGCCCCAGCCGGGGTGGCCGTTGGGGTCGTGCAGCAACACAAGCCTGCCCGAGCCCAGGGATTCACCGTCTGAGTCCATGGCGTCGGCGAGCAGCGTGCAGGCGAACGGCGCCAAGCGCTGCGGCGTCGGCCCGGGTGTGACCCGGATGCCGGCCGGAGGCGTCACCGCTTCGGCGAGGCGGAACAACGCGTCCACGCGACCCGCGTGGTCCGGGGCTGGCTCAGCAGCGCTCGGCACCGCCCGCAGCGGTGCAGCACGGCCGGGCTCGAGGGTCATGGGTCAACGGTAAGTGCGCTGCGGCGGTTCCTCGCGCAGCCCGCGAGCCGCTGGGCGCGTCGCAGATAGGGTGCACGCTCGTGGCTGCACTCCTGGCACTGGCGTCCAGTGTGCTGTGGGGGACGGCGGATTTCCTCGGTGGTGCTGCCTCGCGGCGGCGCGTCACCTGGCAGGTCGTCGTGTGGTCGCAGACCATCGCCGCCTGTGTGCTCATCGCTGCCGTCCTGAGCACGTCGGCGTGGCGGGGTGTGGCTCCCGGCGCCTGGACCGCCTGGGCGCTCATGGCCGGCGCAACGGGCTTCGCGGGGCTTCTCTCGTTCTACGCCGCCCTGGCTCAAGGCACGATGGGCGTGGTCTCGCCGATTGCCGCCATGGGTGTGCTTGTGCCGCTCGCAGTTGGGCTGGCCAGCGGTGAGCGGCTCAGCCACACGCACGCCGTGGGTGTGGCTGCGGCGGTTGTGGGCATCGTGCTCGCCAGCGGCCCGGAGCTCAGCGCCCGCTCGCCGTGGCGCCCCGTCCTGCTCGCCGCGCTCGCAGCCGTGTGCTTCGGCGTGGCCATCGTCGGCGTCGCCCGCGGCTCGCAGGTGTCCGTGCTGATGACCATGCTGGTGATGCGCGTGTTCTCCGTTGTCATCTTCCTCGGTGCGATGTTCCGCGCGCCCTCGATGCGACGCCTAGACCGCGGGGAGTTCTGGCCGCTCCTTGTCATCGGCGTCGTCGATGTGGCGGCGAACGTCGCCTACGGATTCGCGGCCCGCTTGGAGGCCCTCGCCATCGTCAGCGTTCTCGGGTCTATCTACCCGATCGTGACGGTCGCGCTCGCGCGATTCGTGCTCAAAGAACGTCTCGCGCGAATTCAGTACCTCGGTGTCGCGGTTGCGATGACGGGCGTCGCGTTCATCAGCCTCTGAGCGACGGAGTGGGTTGGCGTCGGCGTTTCCGCGTGGGTGCGCGAGCGACCGGGAGCCTGCAGATTCGCTGCGGCGGCGGGCTAAGAATGGCTGCGGCAGGCGCCGACCGGCGCTGCGCTGTCGTGTGCGCGGGGCGCGCTCCTCAACGTGCGGGCCCGGCTTTCAGAAGGCGTTGCGGGCAGCCGGGCGTGGTCGCGCTCGTGTGAGCGGTTCGTTTGAGTCCAGCGCCGTGGCAAGCACTCGGCTCACTCAGCCGTGGGCGGCGCATCCGCGAACGTCAGGCACACACTGTTGATGCAGTAGCGAAGGTCGGTCGGGGTGTCGTAGCCCTCGCCTGCGAACACGTGCCCGAGGTGGCTGCCGCATCTCGCGCACAACACCTCGATGCGGCTCATCCCGTGGCTGGTGTCGACCCGCTCGACGACAGCCTCACCCGCGAGCGGGGTGAAGAACGACGGCCAGCCGCAGTGGGAGTCGAACTTGCTGTCGCTGCGGAACAACTCAGCGCCGCAGCCGCGGCATGAATACACACCCACCTTGCGGTGCGAGACGAACCGGCCAGTGAATGCGGGCTCGGTCCCGGCTTTCCGCAGCACCGCGTACTCCAGCGGGTCGAGGCGCTCGCGCCACTGCTCGTCGGTGAGTTGAACGTCGAACGTCGCATCCGTCGGCTCAGTCATCCTGCTCCTCGTCTCAGTCTGTCGGGGTGAATCCGAACCTGGTACTGCGGGTGGTGCCGCGATCTCGCATCGTCCTCACTCGGCGAGGTTGCCTGCCCGCTGAGCGGTCCCCGCCAGTGCATCGCAGGCTGGGGTCGCAGTGCGCAAGTTGTCGTACCGCACTGCGGACGCTACTGCGGCTATCCGCGGCGCGCACGCCACTGCGTGTAGACGTAGGAGTTCTCGCCCAGGATCAGCCGCCGCACATCGAAGTCACTTGCCAGTGCGGCCGACGGACCACCGGATAGGCGCAGGTCCGCGCCGCCGAGCCACACAGGCGCGGTGGTGAGGCAGAACTCGTCGACCAGCCCGTGGGCGGCCAGCGCGTCGAGCAATCCAGGTCCACCCTCACAGGAGATCCGGATGTGGCCGCGCTCGCGCAACTGCGCGGCCATGACGGTCATGTCCACATCGTCCACACCGGCGACCATCACCTCGGCTCGCTCCGCCAACTCTCCCAAGTTCGGACATGAGCCCGGCACGACGAACAACGGGGGGCGTTGAGGGTCCGCGAGGCAAGGGTTGTCAGCGGCGATGCCGGTACGTGTGACGACGACGAGCCTTGGTGCGTCTGACATGCCGGCGTCGTTGCGCATCGCTGACCACCGGGGGTTCGGGCGCGGCGGCCGGTAGGGGTAAGCGCGCACTGTTGCGGCACCGACCAGCACGGCGTCGCTGCAGGCGCGCATCAAGCCCAGCATGGCCAAGTCTTCGGCGTTAGTCAGGTCGGCGCTCGTGCCGCTCTCACCACGGACCGCGCCGTCGATGGAGGCGATCATCACGGCGCGGATGAACGGGTGGGTGTCGTCGCGCGGCACCTGTGCGGCGAGGCAGTCCGCAGCGATGTCCTCCAGCAACACCTCGCGCTGCTCGGGATACAACTGCCGCATGCCGCCAATCGTGGCAGGCGACGTCGGGGGCGGTTGGGCGGGTCCGGATGCCGACGGACCAACAGACATGGGCGGGTCGTTGAGCCTTGGTGACAAGGGCCCGAGGCTCAATGACTGGTCGCGGCAGCAGTGCGGAGGAGTGCGCGTCGGCGCTCGTTGGTCCCTGCGGCAAGTGCAAGCGGTGTGTAACCGGGTCCTTACCTCGCTGCTCGGGCGACAATCGCCAGGCCCCAGGCGACCGCTCGCGGCACGAGCAAGGCGAAGATCAGCGTGCCGGCTCCCACGCGGCCGCCGAGCGCCCAGCCGGCAGCGAGCACGCTCACCTCGATGAGCAGCCGGATGCGCGCGACCGGCCAGCCGGAGCGCCGGTGCAGGGACGTCATCAGCCCGTCGCGCGGGCCGGGCCCGAGGCCGGTGGTGAGGTAGACGCCGCTGCCGAGCCCCACGAGAAGCGTGCCGACCACTGCATAGGAGGCAGCCGCTGCTGTGCCATGGGCAACCGGCACGGCCGCAGCGGTCCAGTCCAGCGCGGTGGCGATCACGAGGACATTGGCGATCGTCCCGAGCCCCGGGCGCTCACGCAGCGGCCACCAGGCCAGCAGCACCGCGGCACTCACGGTAAATGTGGCGAGACCGATGTTGACGCCGGTCTGCGTGCTAAGGCCCTCGGCGAGCACGGTCCACGGCGAGTTCCCGATGCGCGAGCGCAGCACAAGGGCCTCACCCGCGCCGAAGACGGCGAGCCCCGCAGGCAGGAGCACCGCTCCCAGCGGCGTTGGCCGCCAATGGCTGCGGGCGCGCCACGGAACCGCGGGCACGGTGCGCGCACCCTGCCACCAGCGCGCAGATGAGCCCTCAGACATCACATCGCGTCCTTCGAGTGCTGCCCGCAATCGACCTCGCACGGCATGCCGCGATGCGGTGTGTGCGCGTCATCGGATGGCCGAGGCGAAGAGCGCCTCCGTGGTGCACACGCGTGCGGCGGCCTGCTGCCAGACAAGGCTCGCTGGGCCGCGGAAGACCTCGTCTGTCACCTCGATGCCGTCGAGCAGGCCGGTGGCCGCGGCCACCTGCGCCCCGACGACGGTCTCTCGGTCGTGGAACGCCGGCAGGCAGTGCATGAAACGCACGCCGGCGTTGCCGGTTCCCCGCATCAGGTCGGCGGTCACCCGGTACGGCCGCAGCTCTTCTACGCGCTGCGCCCACGCCTCCTCCGGCTCGCCCATCGAGACCCAGACGTCCGTGCTCACCACGTCCACACCCTCGAGGGCGTCGAGACCGTCGCTGACCGTGATGCGCGCCCCGGACACAGCCGCCAACACATTCGCGCGCTGCCGCACCGCCGCCTCCGGCTGCAACCCGGCCGGCGCGACGATGCGCACGTCCATCCCGAGCAGCGCGCCGGTGAGCAGCTGCGAGTTCGCCACGTTGCATCGGCCGTCGCCGATGAAGGCGTATGCGATGTCCGTCAGCGGCTTGCCGGTGCTCGACCGCATCGTCAGCACATCAGCCCACATCTGAGTGGGGTGCCACATGTCGGTGAGCATGTTGAACACCGGCACGTCAGACGCTGTCGAGATGCGCTCGAGGTCGGTCTGCCGGTTGCCCCGGAACGCGATGGCGTCACAGGTGGCGCTGAGCAGGCGCACCGTGTCCTCAAGCGACTCCTTGTGGCCGAGTTGCGAACTGGTGTCGAGGAACACCGCGCGGGCGCCGTGCCGCGCAGCGGCGACCTCGATCGCCAGACGGGTGCGGCTCGACGCTTTCTCGAAGATGCACGCGATCACGCGGCCGGGCAGCAACGGCTGTGTGGTGCGCGCAGCGGCGTTCGCGGCCAGCGCGTCCGCGAGGTCGAGCAGGGCCAGGTACTCCGAGCGCTGCAGGGACGCGTCATCGATGACATGCCGGCCGCGCAACCCGCTCACCGGCGTGATCTCGGTGTGGTTCACCATCGCGCGGCCGCCTCGTCCAGCATTGCTCGTGCGCGCTGCAACTGCGCCGCAACCGACTGCGGTGCCGGGCCGCTGACACTGGTCCGCGCCGCCAGCGACGATTCGGGGGTGAGTGCGGCCGCCGCGCCGTCGAGCAGCGGGTGCACGGCCGCGAGGTCGGCGTCGGTCAGTTCGCTCACATCGCAGCCGCGAGCCTCGGCTGCGCGGACGCAGGCACCGGCCACCTCGTGGGCCTCTCGGAATGCCAGCCCGGCGCGCACGAGCCACTCGGCCACGTCTGTGGCAGTGCTGTGCCCGTGGCGCACAGATTGCGCCAGCCGGTCGACGTCCACGTCCAGGCTCGCGATGAGCCCGGCCATCGCCGGTAGCGTCAACAGCAGCGTCGCGACGGCGTCGAACGCGGCCTCTTTATCCTCCTGCTGGTCCCGGTTGTAGCCGAACGGCAGGCCCTTGAGCATCGTCATCACAGTCACCAGAGACCCGATGAGGCGCCCGGATTTCCCGCGCGCGAGCTCGGCGATGTCGGGGTTGCGCTTCTGCGGCATCAGGGAGGACCCGGTCGACCACGAGTCGTGCAGCCGAACCCAGCCGAACTCCGGCGAGGCCCAGATGCAGACCTCTTCCCCGAGGCGGCTCAGGTGAACTCCGAGCATCGCGGTCACGAAACAGAACTCGGCGACGAAGTCGCGGTCACTGACTGCGTCGATGCTGTTCTGCGCCACGGCCGCGAATCCGAGGTCGACAGCGATGCGCTGCGGGTCTAGGCCGAGGCTCGTGCCGGCGAGCGCGCCGGCGCCCATGGGGGAGACGTTCGCGCGTTCATACCAGTCGCGTAGCCGGTCGAGGTCGCGCAGCAGGGCCCACACATGCTTGCCCAACTCGTGCCCGAACGTCACCGGCTGTGCGTGCTGCAGGTGCGTGAAGCCGCTGCAGATGTCCGCGTGGTGCTGCTCGGCCTTCGCGGCCAGCGCCTGGCCAAGGGCCGTGGTCTCGCGCGCGATCCGGGCGGCGGCGTCGAGCAGGTACAGCCGGAAGTCCGTGGCGACCTGGTCGTTGCGAGAGCGCCCAGTCCGCACCCGTCCGCCGAGGTCTGCGCCGCAGCGCTCGAGCAGCGTGCGCTCCACCGCTGAGTGCACGTCCTCATCGTCGGCTGAGGGCGACCACGCGCCCTCTCTGAAATCCTGCGCGATCTGGGCAAGAGCAGCGTCGAGCTCGGCGGCCTGCGCCGGCTCGAGGTATCCGCAGCGCGCGAGCTCAGCGACATGCGCACGGCTCTGCGCGATGTCGAACGGCAG
>JAGWWW010000025.1 GCA_018970205.1 Actinomycetales bacterium | reverse complement strand
CCCGGACAACGTCTGGGCCCCACGTCCTAGGTCAGGTGTGCACGTCAGCTGCAGCCGCTGGTGGCGCCGCAGCCCTCGCAGATGTAGCAGGAGCCCGCCGGGCGCATCTTCGTGCCGCAGGTGAAGCACAGCGGCGCGTCGGACGCGGTTCCGGTCAGGGCCTCAAGCAACTCCGCGGTGGAGTGCACCACTGCCGGTGCCGCCGCTGCCGCATCGGCCACAGCCTCGACGGGCTCGCTGATAGCAGCCTCGATTGCCGGGGCGCTGGGTGCGTCGTAGGAGCCGCTAGCCACAGCCGCAGCCCGCTCCTCGGCGGTGAAGATGCCCAGCGCGGCGCGCTTGTCGTACGGCAGGTGATCCAGCGCCAGGCGGCGGAAGATGTAATCCATCACCGACTGGGCCATGCGCACATCCGGGTCGTCGGTCATGCCGGCGGGCTCGAATCGCATGTTGACGAACTTGGAGACGAACGCCTCAAGCGGCACTCCGTACTGCAGGCCGATGGAGATGGCGATCGAGAACGCGTCCATCACTCCGGCCAGAGTGGAGCCCTGCTTGCTCATCTTGACGAAGATCTCGCCGAGGCCGTCGTCGGGGTACGAGCCAGCGGTCATGTAGCCCTCGGCGCCAGCCACTGAGAAGGAGACCGTGCGGCTCGGGCGCGACTTCGGCAGTCGGTTGCGGACCGGGCGGTACTCCACACGAACCTGCTCCGGGGCCTCCGCAGTGGCGTCATCCTTCTTGGCCTTGGCGTCAGAGAGAGGCTGGCCGACCTTGCAGTTGTCGCGGTAGATGGCAAGCGCCTTGATGCCCTGCTTCCAGCCTTGGAAGTAGATCTCCTCAACATCCTCGATCGTCGCCGACTCGGGCATGTTGACGGTCTTGGAGATCGCGCCGGACAGGAACGGCTGGCAGGCGGCCATCATGCGCACGTGGCCCATCGGCTCGATGGCACGGGCGCCCATGGCGCAGTCGAAGACCTCGTAGTGCTCCGGCTTCAGGCCGGGGGCGTCGATGACGTGGCCGTGCTCGCTGATGTAGGAGACGATCGCCTCGATGATCTCCTCGCCGTAGCCGAGCTTGCGCAGCGCGCGGGGCACGGTCTGGTTGACGATCTGCATGGAGCCGCCGCCGACCATCTTCTTGAACTTGACCAGCGAGAAGTCCGGCTCGATGCCGGTTGTGTCGCAGTCCATCATGAAGCCGATGGTGCCGGTGGGTGCGAGCACCGAGGCCTGCGCGTTGCGCCAGCCGTTGGCCTCGCCTAGCGCGATGCCCTCAGCCCACATCTTTGCGGCCAGGCGAGTCACGTCGCCGTCCAGCGGCGTGACCTCTCGCAGCGCCTCGTTCGCGGCCGCGTGCTTGCGCATGACGCGCTTGTGCGGCTCGGCGTTGCGGGCGTAGCCCTCGTAGGCGCCGACGATTCCAGCGAGCTCAGCGGAGCGCTTGTAGGCGGTGCCGGTCATGAGACTGGTGATGGCGCCGGCCAGCGCGCGGCCACCCTCGCTGTCGTAGGCCAGACCGGTCGCCATGAGCAGGGCGCCGAGGTTGGCGTAGCCGATGCCGAGTTGGCGGTACTTGCGGGTGGTGTCGCCGATGGGCTCGGTCGGGAAGTCCGCGAAGCAGATGGAGATGTCCATTGCGGTGATGATGAACTCAACGGCTTTGGCGAAGGTGGCAGCGTCGAAGGTGTCGTCGTCCCTGAGGAACTTGAGCAGGTTCAGCGACGCGAGATTGCAGGAGGAGTTGTCCAGGGACATGTACTCGCTGCACGGGTTGGACGCAGTGATGCGGCCGGTCTCGGGGTTGGTGTGCCAGTCGTTGATGGTGTCGTCGTACTGGATGCCCGGGTCGGCGCAGGCCCAAGCGGCCTCGCACATCTGCCGGAACAGATTCTTGGCGTCGATGGTCTCGATGACCTCGCCGGTGGCCCGCCCGCGCAGGCCGAACTCGCTACCGGTCTCGACGGCACGCATGAACTCGTCGCTGACGCGGACGGAGTTATTGGCGTTTTGGTACTGGACGCTGACGATGTCCTTGCCGCCGAGGTCCATGTCGAAGCCGGCGTCGCGCAGAGCGCGAATCTTGTTCTCCTCCCGGACCTTGGTCTCGATGAACTCCTCGATGTCCGGGTGGTCGACGTCGAGCACGACCATCTTCGCGGCGCGGCGGGTGGCGCCGCCGGACTTGATCGTGCCCGCGGAAGCGTCAGCGCCGCGCATGAAGGAGACCGGGCCGCTGGCGGTGCCGCCGCTGGAGAGCAGTTCCTTGCTCGAGCGGATGCGCGAGAGGTTCAGGCCGGCGCCGGAACCGCCCTTGAAGATGAGGCCTTCCTCGCGGTACCAGTTCAGGATGGAGTCCATCGTGTCGTCCACGCTGAGGATGAAGCAGGCGCTGACCTGCTGCGGCGAGGCGGTGCCGACGTTGAACCACACGGGTGAGTTGAAGGAGAAGACCTGGTGCAGCAGCATCCAGGTGAGCTCGTGCTCGAAGATCTCGGCGTCGGCTTCGGAGCTGAAGTAGCCGAAGTCGCGGCCGGCTTTGGTGTAGGTGAGCACCACGCGGTCGATCAACTGCTTCAGGCTCCACTCGCGGGCCGGGGTGCCAACCGCTCCGCGGAAGTACTTGGTGGTGACGATGGTCGAAGCGTTCACAGACCAGAAGTCGGGGAACTCGACGCCGCGCTGCTCGAAGACCACATCGCCGGTCTTCCAGTTGGTCTGCACCACGTCGCGGCGCTCCCAGGTGACGTCGTCATACGGGTGGGTGCCTGCGGTGGTGTACAGCCGTTGCAGTTTCAGGCCCGCGGTCTTCTTGCCGCTTGAGGTCCCGACGGTCTCGGTCATTGCGTCTTCCCCTTCTTACCTTCATCTCGTGTGTGGTGTTCAACTCGCGGTGGTGCAGGTGCAGGCGTCGCGTGCCTGCGGGCCTAGTGGCCCGGGGTATGGCCCATGCGGGCCGGTGGTTCAACCGCTGTCGGCGGGCCTTCGGCCCGCAGCAGTGCGATCTCGGCTTCGAAATCCTCAAGGGTGTTGAACGATCGGTAGACCGACGCGAACCGCAGGTAGGCGACCTCGTCGAGTTCGCGCAGCGGGCCGAGAATTGCCAGGCCGACCTCGATACTTGGAACCTCAGACTGCCCGGTCGAGCGCAACGCGTCCTCCACCCGTTGGGCGAGCAAGGCCAGTGCTCCCTCGTCGACGGGACGGCCTTGGCAGGCCTTGCGGACGCCGGCGAGCACCTTCGCGCGGCTGAACGGCTCGACCACGCCGCTGCTCTTCACTACGGACAGCGTCATCTGCTCAAGGGTCGTGAACCGGCGGGCGCAGGCCGAGCACTGGCGGCGGCGGCGCACTGCGGTGCCGTCCTCGGCGATGCGCGAATCAACGACTCGAGTGTCGTCGTCCTTGCAGAACGGGCAGTTCATCGCGCACCTCCTTGTCAAGCATGAAATTCGGGGTCTCCGCGAAGGGGCTTCCCCGGTCGTTGTGACCGGGTCGGCCCCTGATGTGGGGACATCCTGGGGACAACCTGTGCATCCAAGACCACAATTTGTGGACAAATCACACTGGTGTAACCACTACATGTAGGACTTTACGCGCTGTGGTGGCACAGGGCAAGCACCTGGGTGACTCACATTTCCTGCCCGTGATGCGCGTGCCGTGAAATCGCAGGTCAGCCGCCATTTCACCGTCGACCCTGCACCTGATGGTCGGCGTGTCGCGGGAACTGCGACCCAGACCGCAGGGCGGATCGTGCGATTAGTGAGGCAGGCGCAGCGACTCCCCGACCACAACCCCACCCGCGGCTTGGGGGTTCAGTCGCAGCAGTGTCGCGACCGTGTCGCGACGGTCAGCCCTTGGGCGGATGCGGCCAGCGATGCCCCACAGGGTGTCGCCCGGCTGGACCGAGTAGGCCACGGTTGTGCTGGACGCGACAGCATCGGAACTCGTCGCCAACGTGACGACACCGGCTCCGACGAGGGCTGCGATGAACGCGCTGATCACACTGACGACCAGTCGCCCTCGGCGTGTCAGATGGAGCTCCGTCGGGGTGGGGGCTACCTGGCGCGCTGCGCTGACGGCGCGGGTCTGACGGGCCGGATTCCCTTGGTTGGCAAGGGTTTTGGCCGTACGCGGGGTCGCCGTCGGGGTGAGCATCAGTGTCGCCATGGTCATTCCTCCTGCCGTGCCTGACGCGGTGTGTGCGTCCTGCTAGTCGAACGTGGTGCGGGTCGAGCGGGTCGAGCGGGTCGGGCTGCGGCGGAGTCCGCCGGTTGGCATCGGGGCGTCGACCTCGGATGCCGTTGCCGTGCCGGGCCGCGGAACCAACGACTGCGGTTTATTCGAACGGGTGTTCGAACGAACGCATGTGCGATTTGTAGCACGGTCGTCCGACATGCACAACGGTTGGGTCGAACAAATGTTTGATTTTTAGGTGTTCAAGGGCTACCCTCTCCCCTAGGACGGACCTGTGCTGGGTGCGAAGGCGGGCGGCGCGAAAGCTCACGGGCTGGCGGCAGATGTGTCTGCACTGCGCGTGGTGGGGGTAGCCACGCAGGCGCCGCAGACGCGCCAGCGCGGTGTCCGCGGCTTGAGCGAGGGCTCGGGCGAGGCTGGATCATGAGGCAGATGAAGGAGAACGGACGCAGATGGACATGGAGAACACACCGGGCACGCCAGAGGCGCCTGAGACTTCGCATGGCGTCGAGTCGTCTCAAGGTGCGTCGGCAGCGTCGTCGAAGGGCTCCGGGACTGTCATCGCGCTGAGCAAGGCTCGCCGGGGTTCCAAGGCTGGCGACTCCACTGCGGCGAAGCAGGGTCCGTCAGCACGGCAGCAGCAGATCCTCGATTTCATCGTGGCGTGCACGCAGGAGCGCGGCTACCCGCCGTCGATGCGGGAGATCGCAGACGCAGTCGGGTTGAGCAGCACATCCAGCGTGCAGCACCAGATTCAAGCCCTACAGAGCCTCGGGCTCATCAGTCAAGCCGGGGGTGTGTCTCGCGGGATCACTGTGACGCCTGCCAGCGCCGCGACGGTGGATTCAATCGACGGGCAGTCAGTGACCGTATCCGATGACGTGACCGCGCACTCCACGCTCGTGCCACTGGTCGGCCGCATCGCCGCTGGCGGGCCGATCACCGCGCAGGAGCATGTTGAGGATGTTTTCGCGCTGCCGAAGCAACTCGTCGGCGAGGGCTCGCTGTTCATGCTCAAAGTGGTGGGCGACTCCATGGTCGACGCTGCGATCTGCGACGGCGACTGGGTGGTCGTACGCCAGCAGCAGACATGCGAGCAGGGCGATATCGTCGCCGCACTGCTCGACGACGAGGCAACTGTGAAGGTTTTCAAGCGCGACCGCGAGGGGCATGTGTGGCTGATGCCGCGCAACCGCGACTACACCCCCATCGCGGGCGATCGGGCCAGCATCATGGGCAAAGTCGTGACGGTGCTGCGGAAGGTGTGACGCGGCACGCAACGGCCGCAGCGGCGGTCACGTCGCAGGCGTGAGTGCGGCGTTGACCTGCGCAGTCATTACTGTGCTGCGAACGAGGTAGCGCTCTCCTCACGCAGGCGCCGCAGGCTCCCTCGCGCCCGTTCGGCGTCTGTCGTCCACCAGTACGCAGGCAGGCTCGCGCGCAGGTATCTGCCGTAGGACTTGGTGGCCAACCGAGAGTCCAGCACCGCGATCACTCCGCGGTCATCGCTGCTGCGAATCAGCCGGCCGGTGCCCTGTGCCAGAAGCAGCGCTGCCCGCGGCAGCGACACGGCCGCGAAACCGCTGCGCCCGGCGTCGTCTGCCGCCTTTGCCCGCGCGGCCATCACTGGTTCGTCGGGGCGCGGGAACGGGATGCGGTCGATCACCACCAAGCTGCACGTCTGCCCGGGGACATCGACTCCCTGCCACAACGACAGCGTGCCAAGCAGGCTCAACTCCGGCTGGTTGGCGAATCTCTCCACCAACTCCCCTACTGCGTCACCGCGCTGCTGGACGAGCAGCGGCAGATCCTCGGTCAACCCCCGTTGATGCAGCGCACCGACAAGGTATTCATGGGCTCGTTCCACACCGCGCCACGAGGAGAAAAGAGCGAGGGTGCGGCCGCCCGCGGCCTCCATCAGGTCGGCCAATTCAGCGAGCGCTGCGCCGGAGACGCCGTCCATGCTCGGCGCAGGCAGGTGCGCCGGGCAGTAGAGGATGCCCTGTTTGCCGTGGTCGAACGGCGAGCCGACGTCGAGTTCAACGTGCCCGTCGTCGGGTGCGAGCCCCACTGCGGCGCCGGCGGCCTCGAATGAGCCGCCGAGTGTGAGGGTCGCGCTGGTGAGGATGACCGCACGGTCGTTGAAGAGCCGCTCCCGCAGCACGCCGGCGACGGACAACGGCGCGATGTGGATGCTGGGTTCACGTCGCTCATGGGCCGCGACCCACACGACATCGCGCTGCGACGCTGTGACCAGCGAGCCGGCTGCGTCGTGCACTTCATCCAACGCGCCGCGGGCGCGCTGACGGCTGGCGGCCTCTTCCGGACCACTGGGCTCGCGGTCGACAGTCATCGCGGTCACTGCGCTGTGGCAGGCGTCGCGCACGGCGGTCAGCGCCAGGAACACGTCGCCGGCGACGGACTCAAGGGTCACTGTCTGCCCCGGTGTGTGCGCGACTGCCGTGAGCACCTCGTCCAAACGTTGGGCGGCGTCGATCAGCCGTTGTTGGAGGTCCTCGTCGAGGAACCGGCGGGCACGTGACGCTGCGCGTTCCACTGCGGCGGCGCTGAGCTCGACCGTCGCGGTGCTGGTGATGCGGTCCACGAGCTCGTGGGCCTCGTCGATGACGAGCACGTCGTGCTCGGGCAGCACCGGGATCTGCTCGATGACATCGATGGCGAGCATCGCGTGGTTGGTCACGACGATGTCCGCCTCCCGTGCGAGGTCGCGCGCCTTCTCCACGAAGCACTCCTGGCCGAAGCGGCAGGTGGCCGCACCGACGCACTCGCGGCGCTGCACCGACACGCTGCGCCACAGCTGCGGGGCAAGCGGCTCGCGGTAGTCGTCTCGGTCGCCGGTCGTGGTCGCATCGGCCCACGATCGCAGTGCCTTCGCTTGCCGTCCGAGGGCGCTGCGCGGGGAATCGAAGAGCGCGGCCTCGCCGTCGTCCTCAGGCTCCTCGCGGTTGAGTTTCTCGAGGCAGACGTAGTTGTGCCTGCCCTTGAGCACCGCGAAGGTCAGCGGTCGGCCGACGACCGGAGCTACGGCCTCGGCGACGCGGGGCAGGTCGCGCTCGATGAGTTGCCGCTGCAGGGCCAGCGTCGCGGTGGCCACGATGACGCAGGGGCGGGTCTCGGAGGTCGATGAGTCCGCAGCCGCATGGACAGCGGCCGGGGCGAGGTACGCCAAGGACTTGCCGGTGCCGGTGCCGGCTTGGACCAGCAATGCGCCCTGGGCGTCCATAGCCTCCGCGACTGCGTGCGCCATCTGTTGCTGCCCAGGACGGCCGACTCCGTTGACAGCGGCGACGGCCGCGGCGAGCGCCGCTGCTACGGCCTTCGAATCCCCGAGGGTCACCGGCCCTCCTGCGATCCGCGGGCAGATGGCAGGCCAGCCTGGTCGTCCCGGTTGGCACAACTTTCCGATACCGCCGGCCCAACTAGGGGTGACAGGAAATCGGGCTCGTCGTGGAGCTCGAACTGCCTGGTGCCTGACGACTGCGTCTGTGGCGAACGCCCAGCAGCAAGGGTCGGCGAATCAGGTGTGCCGTGCTGCGCCGCCTGTGTATGAGTCGCTGAACTGACGGGGTCGGCGACGAGATACGGCGCGACGTCGGAGGCGAGCCGCTGCGAGACCCGGGCGACGATGCGCGTCCCGGACGCGGTGTGCTCTGTGGACACGATGTCGCCACGGTCGTGGATGCGCGAGAGCAACGAGCCGGCGGAGTACGGGATGAGCGCGTCTACCAGCACGCTCGGGCGTGGCAGCAGCGAATCCAGCCGGGTCAGCAGGTCGACGATGCCGTGGCCGGTGGCCGCAGAGACCACGGCGGCCTGCGGCTCGGTGCGCATGACCCGGGCGAGTACCAGCGGGTCGGCCGCATCGGCTTTGTTCAACACGATCAACTCGGGAAGGTCGTGGGCCCCGACTTCGGCGAGCACCTCACGGACGGCGGTGATCTGCTCCTCGGGCTCGGAGTCGCTGGCATCGACGACGTGGAGCACGAGGTCGGCCTCGGTCACTTCCTCCAGCGTCGAGCGGAAGGCCTCGATGAGTTGGTGCGGGAGGTGGCGGACGAAACCGACGGTGTCGCTGACCACGAAAGGCAGGCCTTCGGGCGTGAGCGCGCGGCGGGTGGTCGGGTCCAGGGTCGCGAAGAGCGCGTCCTCCACGAGCACCCCGGCACCGGTGAGCCGGTTCATCAACGACGACTTGCCGGCGTTGGTGTACCCGGCGATGGCCACGCGCGGCACCTGCGCCTCGTGCCGGCGGTGGCGCTTGGTCTGGCGGACACGTTCCATGTCGGCGAGTTGCCGGCGCAGCCGTGCCATCTGGTCGTTGATGCGGCGACGGTCAGTTTCAATCTTGGTCTCACCCGGCCCGCGGGTGCCGATGCCTCCGGCCTGCCGGCTCATCGCCTCACCCCAGCCGCGAAGGCGCGGCAGCATGTATTGCATCTGCGCAAGCGACACCTGCGCCTTGCCTTCCTTGCTGCGAGCGTGCTGGGCGAAGATGTCGAGGATGAGCCAGGTGCGGTCGACGACCTTCACCTGAGTGAGGCGCTCGAGTTTCTGCAGTTGGCCCGGCGAGAGCTCGCCGTCGCACACGATGGTGTCCGCGCCGTTGAGGCGCACGAGGTCGCGCAACTGCACGACTTTGCCGGAGCCGATGTAAGTGGCCGGGTCGGGGCGTTCGCGACGTTGGATGACGCCGTCGAGCACAACCGAACCTGCGGTGGCGGCCAGGGCGGCGAGTTCGGCGAGCGAGTGTTCAGCGGCCGCGAGGGAGCCGTGGGTCCAGACGCCGACGAGCACCACGCGCTCGAGCCGGACTTGGCGGTACTCGGCGTCGGTGATGTCCTGCAGTTCGGTGCCGAGCCCGGCCACGCGCCGCAGGGCCGCGCGCTCATCGAGCTCGAGTTCCCCGACTGTGATGTCTCCACCGTCGGCACGGTCGTACGCGGCAGCGGTCATCGCTTGCCTCCGGCCGAGTCGGGCTCGACGGTGCCGGAGTCACCGAATTGGCCTGCGGATGATGGCTCGGTGACGGCAGTCCCCGGCCGCGCGGGGTCGAGTTGAGCCAGGTGCGCATCGGGCGCTGCGAATGATGTCTGTGGCTCAGTGGGCACAGCGCCCGGGAGCACGCCCTCGGCGGTGACTTGGGCGGGGCCGGTGAGGCTGACCACACCACCTGCGTCTTGATCCACCCACAACGTCCCGCCGGGCACATCCACGCGCATGCGCCACGGGGCGACCGCGCCGGCGCGCTGCGCAGCCACCACGGCGGCGGCGCAGGCTCCGGAGCCGCAGGAGAGGGTCTCCCCCACGCCGCGCTCGAAGACTCGCATGCGGATGTGGTCCGCTGTGCGCGCGTGCACGAACTCGTAGTTGGCCCCGTCCGGCAACGCCGCGACCGGGGTGTGGGTGGGGCTAGTGCCGAGTTGCAACGCCTGCAGGTCGTCGACAAACGCGACGGCGTGGGGGTTGGGCATCAGGACCGCGATAGCGGGCAGGCATGAGCCGAGGGCGGGTCGGACGACGAGCGCATCCGTCAGCGTGACTGCGACGCCCATGGAGACCGTGATGTCACCGGCGTCGGGGACGCGCACGCGCACGTCGCCGCCTCGAGTGCCGATGGTGTGGGCGCCGGGGGCGATCAGGCCCGCGCGCCGCAGGACGTGGGCGACCACTCGTAGCCCGTTCCCGCACGTTTCGGCGACGGTGCCGTCTGCGTTGCGGTAGTCCATGAAGAAAGAGCCGTCGCTGCGGCGCAGGATCCGCAAGACGCCGTCGGCGCCGATTCCAGTGTGACGGTTGCACCACGCGACGATGGAGGCCGGCTCCAGAGTGAGGGTGTCATCGGGGTCGAGCAGGACGATGAAGTCGTTGCCGGTGCCGTCGGCTTTCAGATAGGCCAGCGGCGCAGCCGAGACGTCGGTGGCAGGGGTGTCGGTCATCGCGGTGCAGCCTACGGCGTGGCCGCGGCCGCGTGCTCACTCCACAACGTGCGGATGTGGGTGGCGAGGTCCGGCCGGTCCCAGTCGAGCCAGTGCACGCCGCGGTCACGCTCGAACCAGGACCACTGGCGCCTGGCGAAACGGCGGGTTGCGGCGACGGTCGGCTCGATCGCGGTGTCCGGATTCCGGCCGGCTGCGAGAGCATCAAGAATCTGGGCGTAGCCGAGGGCCTTGCGCGCGGTTAGCCCCTGCTCGAGGCCGACCTCACGCAGCGCTTGCACCTCGGCGACCAGGCCGGCGCGCCACATCACGGCAACCCGTTCGGCGATGCGCGCGTCGAGCACATCCCGGGGAATCGCCAGCCCGACGGTGAGGGAGTCGATGACCGGAGCGGGCTGCGGCAAGGTAGCCGTGAACTCGCCTCCGGTCAGTTCGATGACCTCCAACGCACGGACGATGCGCCGGCCGTTGCTCGGCAGGATCGCTGCGGCCGCAGTCGGGTCGACCTCGGTCAGCCGTCGGTGGAGCACGGCTGGCCCAACGTCGTCCAACTCGGTTTGGAGGCGGGCCCGGACTGCGTCGTCAGTGCCTGGGAAACGCAAGTCGTCCAAGAGCGCGCGGACGTACAGGCCCGAGCCGCCGACGACGATTGGCAGCCGGCCGCGCGCACGGATGTCGGCCACGACCGCGCGCGCCCGCTGCTGGAAGTCAGCGACGTTCGCGGTTTCTCGGATATCCCAGATGTCCAACAGGTGGTGGGCGACGCCGCCGCGGGCGTGCCGCGGGAGTTTCGCCGTCCCGATGTCCATGCCCCGGTAGAGCTGCATTGAGTCGGCGTTCACAACCTCCCCGTCGAGCAGCCGGGCTAGGTGCAGCGAGAGGTCTGACTTGCCGCTGGCGGTCGGGCCGATGATGGTGATGACCGGGCGGTGGGGCTGCTGCACGGGGTCATTCTCGCCCACCGCCGGGCCGTCTCGGGCGCAGCAGCGACAGCGGTGCCGTAGCGTGGGCGACGTGATTCGTGGTGCGCATCGGGCAGCGCGCACAAAGCATGGCCTGCTGGCCGCGCTCGCCGCAGGTGCATGCCTCGCACCTGCGGCGCATGCGCTGCCACCGACGCCGACACCGAATCCATCCGGCAGCGTCACGGCGCCACCGTCGCCCACAGCGAGCAGCACTGCGACTGCGAAACCGAGCGCATCTGCGACTGTGCCACGGCCGCCCGCCTGCGCATTCGCCGATGTGACGACGGTGCTGCCCTCGGGCTCGGCGACACTCGCAGTCTTGGACACGCGTTACCGGCTGCCCAAAGGCTGGCGGCCGACGGCCTTGGTGGATGTGCAACCAGGGAAACGGCTGCAACCGCACGCTGCGCGCGCGTGGCAGCAGATGCGCTCAGCGGCTCATGCGGCGGGCCTTCGGCTGGCGTTGATCTCGGCCTATCGCTCGGAGACCTATCAGCACACTGTGTTCAATCGCAGCGCCAAGCGCAACGGCCGGGCCCACGCGTTGCGCTATGTGGCGCGGCCCGGGCATTCCGAGCATCAGCTCGGCCTGACGGTCGACCTCGGAACCGCTGCTGGGGTCGCGCTGGAGGCCGAACCCGTCGCCCATCCGAAGACCCGCGCACAGCGGACTGCGGCGTGGCTCGCGGCCAACGCAGCGACGTATGGCTGGGTGCGCTCGTATCCGACAGGGATGCAGGCACGCACCTGCTACGCCTCTGAGCCGTGGCACTGGCGCTACGTCGGGCCCGCGGAGGCGGCGGCGCAACAGCGGCAGCGCACCACGCTGCGCGAGTTCCTCTGGACGAAACGGTTCCCGACCCCCGCGTCGGCAGTGCTTCCCTGACGTCGCCTTTAGCGGGGCTGCAGCAGCGGCAGGTCACCACGCTGCGCGAGCGCGTCGGTTCGCGAGAACGTAGACATGCCTAGCCGGTGGCTTGCCCTGAAGCCGCTGAGCGTCATGCCACGACCGTCAGGTGCGACCAGATTGTGACGTCGCAGCCAGCACCTCGGCGGTCGCGAGAGAAACTGCGACGTCGATGGGCAGCCGGTCGGGCAGTTAGGCGTCGGCGCCGATGCGCGGCATGCCAAGTGAGACAGTCACAGTGCTGCCGTCGCCCGTGTCATCAGAGCCCCGCTCGGCCGCGGCCGCGCTGGCATCGCCGGCGGCGGTGCGGCGTACGGCGACGACCTCGTCCGCGATGAGGTTGAACGGCGCCGCGTGCGTGATGCGCGCGGTCACGAAGTCGCCGGGGGCGACCGGTCTGCCTCCGGCCTGAACCGCGTCAGCGCGTAGCCCGCCGATGTGCACGAGGCGGTTGTCTGGCGCACGGCCGCTCAACCGCTCGGTTTCACCGTCCTTGCGGCCGTCGCCAGCGGTGAGCAGGACCTCGACCTCGGTGCCGTGGAGTCGGCGGTTCTCAGCCCATGCGACCTGCTCAACCACGGCGGCAAGCTCCCGGTAGCGCGCGGTGACGACCTCCGCAGGAACCTGATCGGGGTAATCCGCCGCCGGAGTCCCCGGGCGCTTGGAGTACTGGAACGTGAATGCGCTAGCGAATCGTGCTTGGCGCACGATGTCGACAGTGGCCGCGAAGTCCTCGTCGGTCTCGCCGGGGAACCCGACGATGATGTCGGTGGTGATGGCGGCGTGAGGCATCGCCGTGCGGACCCGCTCGATGATGCCGAGGTACTTCTCGCGGCGATACGAGCGGCGCATGCGGCGGAGCACGTCGTCGGATCCGCTCTGCACGGGCATGTGCAGGTGCGGCATCACATTCGGGGTCTCTGCCATCGCGTCGATGACGTCGTCGGTGAAGTCGCGCGGGTGTGGGCTGGTGAATCGCACGCGCTCGAGGCCCTCGATGCGCCCGCAAGCCCGCAGCAGCGCTGCGAACGCGCCGCGGTCGCCGAACTCCACGCCGTAGGCGTTGACGTTCTGGCCGAGCAACGTCACCTCGATGACGCCTGCGCCGACCAGCGCCTCGATCTCGGCGAGGATTTCACCGGGCCGGCGGTCCTTCTCGCGCCCGCGCAGGCTTGGGACGATGCAGAAGGTGCAGGTGTTGTTGCAGCCGACGCTGATGGCCACCCAGGCTGAGAACGCGGAGTCGCGGCGCGCGGGCAGAGCCGACGGGAACACCTGCAGGGTCTCGGCGAATTCTGTCTGTGCCTGCTCGAGGGTGCGCGCTCGCTCGAGCAGCGCCGGCAAGCGGTCGATGTTGTGAGTGCCGAAGACGACATCGACCCAGGGTGCGCGTTCGATGATGCGGGACTGGTCCTTCTGCGCCAGACATCCGCCGACGGCGATCTGCATCCCCGGATGCTCACGCTTCACGGCCGCGAGATGGCCGAGCGTGCCGTAGAGCTTGTTGTCCGCGTTCTCGCGCACGGCGCAGGTGTTCAGGACGATGACGTCGGCCGGCTGCCCTGAGGCAGCCGGGGCCAATCCCGACCCCTCGAGCATGCCGGCGAGGCGCTCGGAGTCGTGCACGTTCATCTGGCAGCCGTAGGTGCGCACCTCATACGTGCGGGTGACTGCGGACATGGAGCGCGAGTGTACGGCGGTTGCTGGCTGCCTAGCCGGTGACGACCAGCTGGCCCGCGGCGCCCGTGCCGTACATGCTCACGGCCGCGACCTCCACCGTGACGGAACCGCCGGGTGCAGGCCGGGCGACGGTGGTGGAGGTGCCGCTGGCCGCGACCCAGGCGGTGAACGTCTTGCCGCCGTCGGTGCTGGTGCGCGTCTTGTAGCCGGTGATCTTCCCCCCGCCGGTGTCAGCCGGCGCCAGCCAGCTCACCAGCAGCGTCTTGGCGTCCTTGGTCGCGTAGCTCAACGTCGGCGCGGCGGGTGCCGTGGCCGTCCCGGTGGCGATGACCGCCGCCGTGCCCACTCCGAAGGCGCTAGCCGCAGCCACCGAGAAGGTCAGACGGGTGCCAGCGGGCAGGTTCGCGAAGACGGCTTTGGTGCCGGAGACGGTGTACGCGAGCGTGGCCGGTGTGACTGAGGTGACGTAGCGCAGAATCTTGCTGCCGCCGGTCACCGCCGGCGCCTTCCACGTCAGTGTCACCGACGTGGGGGTGCGCGCGACGGTCACCGTGGGCGCGGCGGGCACGGTCGCCACGAGGACCTTCGTGGTGAGCGCCGCCCCGGAGCCCTTGGCATTGACTGCCGTCACCGTGATGGCGTAACTGGTGCCGAGTTTGAAGCCGGTCAGCGTCACGGAGGAACCGGAGACGGTGGCCTTGCCGACTGCTGGGCTGACGGTGGCGGTGTAGGCGGTCACAGGCAGCCCGCCGTCGTCGGCCGGCGCTGCCCAGGAGATGACGGCTGACTGCGCGGTGGCTGAGGCAAGGGCGATCGCCGAGACCTGCCCCGGGACGTCGGTGGTGGTTGTGGCGGTCACCGCCGTGGAGGGGATGCCGTCGCCGCTGGCCGTCACCGGGGTGACCCGGAAGAGGTAAGCGGTCATCGCCATGAGTCCGGTGACGGTGTACGTGGTCTTGGTGCTGGCCTTGTGCGCAGAGGCGACCCAAGTGAACCCGTCGGTGGAGAACTCCACGCGGTAGTCCTTGATCGACTTCGCCGCCGCCGTCGTCGGTGCCTTCCAACTCAGATTCGCGCTGCGCCCAGCGACGCCACTGACTGCGAGCGCGCTGATGGCGACATCGGCGAATGTCATCGCCGAGACGGTGGCCGAGGCCGTCGAACCGGCGGAGTTCGTGACCACGACCTGCACTTGATACGTCGTCCCGGACTGCAGGTTGCCCAGCACGGCCCGGTATCCGAACGCCGGCGCAGTGGACCAGGTCTTGCCGTCAGCGGAGAACCGCACCTGCGTGGTCGACGCGGTTGAGGTTGCGGAACTACTGGCGGCACTCCACGCAACTCGCACCTGCGTAGGCGAGAGGGCGGCCAATGAGACCACGGGGGCGGTTGGGACCAGCGGCGCTGCCGAGGTCAACGCGACTGCGACGTCTGAGGTCTGGTCGTCACCGCAGTACATGACCTCGTTGGTTGCGATGTGCGCCACCGCACCGAGGCCAGCGGCGGTGACAGCGCGAACCTCGAAGCGCGTGAGGTTCCCGGTGGGCGCCTTGGGCACCTCGAACGGCGACGTCACAGGCATCCACGCCGACCAATGCCGGCCCATCTCATGGTCGAAGCGAGCCATGTAGCCGGTCACCGCCTTGCCGCCGTTGCGCACCGGGGCGGTCCACGAATACGCCCACACATCTGAGTTGGCCGGGGTCTTGTCACTGGACAGGTTCAGCGGTGCCTCGGCCTTGGTTGAGGCCGCGCCGAGGTCGTCGCGTATGACGTCCTCGCCCTTGTCGGCCAAGCAGTCGCCGCCGGCTGCGAAGTACGGCCCGGTGGCGTGCGCATAGCCGGCCACATACGCGGTCGGCGGCGCCGATGAGCCGCTGGCCATGCCGTAGGTGGTCACCCCACCAGTGGCGCCCCACAGCATCGTGCGGTCCGCTGCTGCCCGCACTGCGGCTGCCTTGGCGCCCGCCGGCGGCAACTGCCCCGCGCCGGCGCAGCCCCAGGACACCACCGAACCGTCGGCGCGCAGCGCCACCGCGTGGCAGCGCCCCGCGCTGACCGCCACCACATTCACCGCTGATGCAGGCACGGCGGTCTGCCCTTGTGAGTTGTCCCCCCACGCAGCCACGGTGCCGTCGGACTTCAATGCCAGCGCGAAGTCTTGGCCAGCCGCGATATCGACCACGCCGGAAAGGCCGGCCGGCACCCTCGCAGCACCGCTTGTGCCGTTGACGCTCACAGAACCCCATTCCGCGACAGTCCCGTCCGCCCGTAAGGCAACCGCGTGCTGTCCGGCTGCCGCGAGTCTGAGGCTGCCCTTGGCTGCGGAGGGAGCGAAGCACTGTCCCGCGTTCTCGTTGGGCACCGTGGTGTCACAACGTGAGATGACCGTGCCGTCTGCCTTGGCAAAAACCTGGAAACCGCCGCCAGCAGCCATGGCAACGACACCGGGGACGGTGACCGACGTAGCCGTAACGCGCGGTACTGCCGGCGGCACCGGCAGCGGCGCGAACTTCTTCGGGTCGGGAATCCACGACCGCGTCACCGGGTCGTACACCTGGCAAGGCCGGTCACCGTCGAGCATGTCGCAGCCGTCGACGGCCCGCCCCAGATCGCTGACCGACTGGGAGCGGTATGTGATCAAGGCTGTGCGGTACCGCGCGGCCAACGACTTGATGTCTATGTCATCAAGCACGGGGAAGACGCACCCTCGAGCGGTGCCGGAGGCATCCAGCGTCCAGACGCTGGTCTTGCTCGCCGACGCGTCAACCGGGACGAGCCCCGGCGGCGCAACAACCGCCTGACACAAACCAGACACCGAGAGGTCAGGCACCCACACTGGATCGGAATCACTCGGGCAATAGACGTTCTCGTCATAGGCGAACCCGTAGTCGTTCAAGCGGGGCACCAGATCGCACAGGTCGGACAGCACATCCGAGTAGGTGAACGACAACACTTCGGCCACGTTCTGACTCAGGTCGTCGCTGTTCACCACCGAGCCCGAAAGCGATACCGAGGCTACGGGTGCGGCCGGAGCAGCCGCGTGAGCCGGCACGGCACCGGATAGTCCAACGGCTGCGAGAGCGGCAGCCAACAGCCTCAGCGCCGCGTTCCTCATCACGCGCATGCTTTGCGGCCCTTCTACGCGGCTCTACGAGCTTGAACGACACCATGCGCGCTAACTGGACCTTTGACCGCGCCAAAGGGGCCAGACGAGCGGCGTGCAGTGCCTCGGCGACTTCGCCCGGACGGGTCGCACGGCATGCCCAAGTGTAACCAGCGCGATGCGTGCGTGACTACCGTCGCGATGGCTGCGAGACCACCGTGAAGGCGGCGGCTGCAAGCGCGACGAGTCAGCCGCTCAGGCGCTGATGATGTTGACCCCGCGGGCGAAGACAACGGCCACCGCAACCAACGCCACGGCGGATTGGACCGCCATGAGCAGCTTCACCCGGCCCGTCAGAGGCAAGGTGTCAGTGGGGCTGAAAGCGGTCGCGTTGGTGAATGAGACATACAGGTAGTCACTGAAGCGGGGGGCCCAGTCCTCTCGATGCGCGAGGGCGTACTGGGGGAAGAGCAACTCCCCCTCGCGGCGAAGGTCCGCACGGGTTCGCGCGACCGGGCCGCCGGCGTCGGTCTCCCACAGCGCTACGGCGAACGCCACGACATTGGTGACCCACACAACCGCGCCGACCGTGAACAGCCCCCGAGCCTGCAGGGGCTGGCCGGTCAGCATCGCGCGGACCAGCATCACCACCATCAGCAGGTTGCCGAGGGCCAACACGGCGGCTAGGCAGAGCGCGAGCAGTCGTAGACCGGGATGGGCCGGGTCTGCCGCCCAGCGGCCGCCGAGCGCGATGATCAGGACCAGTGAAGCGGCGACTGCAGGCAGCAGCCACCAAGGACTCAGGCCAAACCCGCGTGGGATGGCAGCCTGCCCGGCGAGCGCCGCCAGGATCGTCAGTGACACGGCCGTGCGCTGTTCCAGCGGCAGGCGCGGAGCCTGCGTCTGCCCACTCATGGAACCCGACAGTACGGCGGACGCGCCCCCAATTCCCGACACATCCGACATCGACCACCCGGCGCGTCACGAGTTCACTTGCGCTAAAACGCGCCACTGCCGACCTAGGTTGGTCCTGTCGGCACGGGCAGCACCTGCGCGCTCCGCCCCTGCTGGCGCTGACTGACCCAAACCCGGGCGGCCAGAAGTGGGGAAACCTCTAGGAGGACGCAGAGGCATGTCAACCATGACTCAGACGCCAAAGTCGAGCTCTGGGCTTGACTCGTGGTTCGAGATCACCAAGCGCGGCTCCGACATGGGCCGCGAGGTCCGTGGCGGAATCGTCACCTTCATCACGATGGCCTACATCGTGGTGCTCAACCCGCTGATCATCGGCACCGTGCCGGACAGCACGGGCAAGTTCCTCGGCGGCGGCGCTGCCCCGAACATCCCGCTGGTCGCAGCCGCGACCGCGCTCCTGGCCGGCGTGCTCAGCATCGCCATGGGTGTCTTCGGCCGCATGCCGATCGCGCTCGCCGCGGGCCTGGGCCTGAACGGTTTCGTCACCTACCAGCTCGCGGCCAAGGGCACCTGGGAGAACGCGATGGGGCTGGTGGTCCTCGAGGGCCTCATCATCACCATCCTCGTGCTCACCGGGTTCCGCAGGGCCGTGTTCGAGGCGGTGCCGGCGGGCCTTCGTTACGCGATCGGCGTGGGCATCGGCTTGTTCATCACCCTGATCGGCCTCGTCGACGCCAAGATCGTGCAGCCGGGCATCCCGTTGGCGACACTGGGCAACGGCGGGAACATGACCACCTGGCCGATGTTCGTCTTCTGCTTCGGGTTGATTCTGACCGCCATCCTGGTCGCCAAGAAACTTCGTGGCGCGATCCTGGTCGGTATCGCATCGTCCGCGGTGCTCGCTCTCATCGTTGAGGCGGCGTTCCACCCGATGGTGACCGGCAGCGACGGCAAGCAGGCGCCGGCCTGGAGTCTGAACGTGCCTAGCTTCAGCGGCAAGAGCCTCGTCGCGACACCGGACTTCAGCCTGCTCGGCAACGTGAACGTGTTTGGCGCCTTCAGCGGTCAGAACATGGCCCTCGCTGCGGGCCTGGCGGTCTTCACGCTGCTGCTCAGCGACTTCTTCGACACCATGGGCACCGTCTACGGCATCGCTGCCGAGGCTGACCTGTTGGATGAGAACGGCAACGTGCCGCACCTGGACAAAGTGCTGCTGGTCGACTCGCTGGCCGCTGCGGCCGGTGGTTTCGGCGGCACCTCGAGCAACACGTCCTACATCGAGTCAGCATCCGGCGTCGGCGACGGCGCGCGTACCGGTTTCGCCAGCGTGATCACCGGGGCGCTGTTCTTGGTTGCGACATTCCTCTCGCCGCTGGTCGGGATCATCCCCCACGAGGCTGCGACCCCGGCGCTGGTCATCGTCGGCTTCTTGATGCTCACGCAGATCAAGAAGATCGACTTCAACGACTACAGCATCGGCATCCCGGCATTCTTGACCATGGTCTTGATGCCGTTCACATACTCGATCGCCAACGGCATCGGCGCCGGCTTCATCAGCTACGTCGCCATCAAGGCCGCCACTGGGCGCAGCAAGGAGATCAAGCCGCTGATGTGGCTCGTCTCAATCGCGTTCGTGGTGTTCTTCTCCAGTCACCTGCTCAGCGTCTGGTTCCTTGGGTAACCCTTTCTGAGCGCGAACATCGCGGCCCCGTCACG